>JAUYJC010000151.1 GCA_030688735.1 Deltaproteobacteria bacterium | reverse complement strand
AACGAACGGCTTGAGAAAGACCTACGCCCTGCTCTCTACGCTCGCGAGGCGTGGCTTCTCAGCCTTCGCGTTAGCCCACTTCGCACGCCATGATGCTGTGGTCCGATGTTCACTACGCAGGGCAGCCCCTCACGGATGCACGCTTGGAGGCGTATCTCGCAGCGTTGCGTCCACTCTACGCGAATGGACGCGTTCTCTTGCGATGCTTTCAGCCTAGCGACACCGTGGCATTTCACAGCGCCAGTCGGCGCGATTTGAGGCCTGGGGCCTGACATAACAATCACTACAATCTTCGATTCCACAATCTGGTCAGAGTTCTATACACGGATCTTCCGCAGTTCGGTCAGTCATAAACTGCGGAGCAAATAAAGGCTCCCTTTTCGACCAGAATATCAACGCATCGGTCGGCGAGCTTTCCTTCGATATCGGCGATCGATTTCTTCTTTTTTCAGCCCGGCGGGCGGGTAAACGCGCAAATGGCCGTCCTCGTTTTTTGAATTTCTTTTTCGGGGGGAACGGGTCAAGTCTTTTGTTGATGGTTGGAACGACCGCTTGATCATCAAACGGAGTCGGGTTCCCCATGTAATGTAGTCCGAATTTTCAGAGTGACCGAAATTCATCCGGCGAAGTTGCTAACAAAAGATTTGACCCGTTGTCGTTGTGCCCCGTTGTTCGTTGTTTCAAGTTGACGTAAGACCCCCTTATCGGATATTGTCCGATCAAAAATCGCGATCTGGGTTCGGCTGGCCATCTCTGATGGCTGCTAGAGGCCGGCGAGGGCGCCTGGCAAGGACGTTCCGAGGGCGAATTTGATTTCTCGGTGGCTGGCGATCAAAACCAACTTCTTATCACTAATTCTATGCAGGTAGGTGTCTCACCTCATGCTGACATAAAAGGGCTTCGTCTGTCTGAACATCTCGGCGCAATAAAGACTCTCGCGCTCGTTGTGTTCGCTTTGCAGGTCCACCTGACATTCGCGCAAGCTGTCCCAGAGAATGCACGTTCGTCCCCGTTGGGCGGGTGGATGTGTGTCCGCGGCTACTACAAGTCTGGAGAGCGGTGCCTAAAGGTGCAGATTCCAGAGAATGGCATGTTGGACTACACCGGAAACAGTTGGACGTGTGTGCGTGGCTATCGCAAAGCGGGTGATGGCTGCGCCAAAGTCACCGTCCCAGAGAACGCAGTTCTTGATTACACCGGCGCCAATTGGATCTGCGCACGTGGGTATCGAAGAGCTGGCGACGGATGCGCACGAGTGATCGTGCCGGAAAACGCCACGCTGGACTACACAGGCGCGAACTGGACGTGCGTGAAGGGATATCGCAGATCCGGAGATAGTTGCACGAAGCTTGTGATTCCTCAGAATGCCAACCTGGACTTTACTGGTAACAATTGGACTTGCGTATCAGGGTATAAGCGAGTCGGCGAAGAATGCGCACCCATGACGCCCGCCGAGGCAGAACAACAACGTATCCTTGAGGAGAAGCTGCGCCAGCGTATTGCGGCTCGTCAACAGCGCATTGCAAAAGGTGAGGATTGCCAAACGGAGTTCAAGACCAATGCCGAGGTTTGCATCGTAGTCAGTCGCGCCAGTATCGATTGCAACAGGAGCTTCCTCGGCTCGTATTACAGCGACTGCGATGTGACCGTGAACTACGATCTAAGTACAAACTACGCCGGCGGTTCGAGCATTCATGCGGATGTCGAATGCAAGGTTGAGCTTGAGTACTCTGGCAGGAGCCTGTATGGGTCCAGTGACTCGCAAAGAAAATCTGATACGCACGACCTGTTTGCGCACGGATCTACAAGCGAGCGCTTCAGGTACAACTTTTCCTTCAGCTCGTTCCAAGAGGTAACGCGCGCAAGAATTACGTCTGCACGATGCGAGATCGAGTCAGTTCAGCTTTGGTAGGTCGCGCGAACTAGCGCATCCCGGGCAGCATGCCTTTCATGTTGCGCACATCATGCGCTGGAGGTTGCCGCCGTTCATCACTTTCTTGGGGGAGACCAAGGGGACGTTATTGTATAGCTGGACAACCGTCTGGCTAACATATTCGTGTTTCCGGCGTGTTTGCGATGTTTCATTTCCCGGCGGGCACCGGGTCGGACCTTGGCAATGGGTTGATTCGGCGACTAAAAATTGCAAAGTAGATACCCACGGGCTTACGCCCGTGGCACTTGAAACGCAAAACCAGAAGAAACCCCTCCCAGCCTTCGGAGGCTTTCACCCCCAGGCTAACGCCTGGGGTCCTCAGCCGGGAATTTGATAGCAATCGCCCAAGCGCTTAGCGGGCCCTTTTTGACGGTGAAACTCACGCCCTAAGAGATCGAACCGTTGCGGAGTTGACGAAACAGAGAGAAGCTTACGACCGCGATTTTGGTCTCGAAAATGATGCGCTAAGGCTGGAAAACACGATCTCTTGGGCGAAAAATTCCGAAAACGCGTGCACATGGACTGGTCCGACCCTGCCTGATAGCGTGACTTTCATTTGATGAGGGAAGTCCCGAGGCGGAAAGAGCCAGAGGCCGCCTAGTTTGGATAGCGGAATGCAGAGTAACCGAGGTGCTGGACCCTACCGATCTGCCTGTGCGTTGCACGCAGACAGGCAAAGTCAGCTTCGGGTGGATGAACCGAAAAGCAAGGTTGATTACTGGCGTGAGGTCTACGCAATGAAAGCCATAAGAGGAGGATTGCAACCATGGTAATGCTGGGCACAGACATGAAGATCGCGGAGACTCCCAAAGACGGCCTTAAAGACTATATAAAGCACGACCCCTACGCTGCATGGCTAAAGAAGGAGGGGGTAAAAGTCTATGAGGAGTTCTACTTTCCGAGCTTGGCGAAAATCGAGTTGGGACCGTGGGAGAGAAAAGGGGGCGATGGCGCGGTCATCCACATTGCCAACCGCCACCTGCCCAACGACTGTCACGTTGTCGAGATCAAGCCTAAAGGGAAGTCCCAGCCGGAGCACCATATGTACGAAATGACGGTCTACGTCGTTTCGGGCCGCGGCGCAACGACAATTTGGCAACATGAGAAAAACGGCAAGGGCAAGCAAAGCTTCGAATGGCAGGCCGGAAGTCTGTTTTCGATTCCGCTTAATGTGTGGTACCAGAACTTCAACGGCAGCGGCAACGAGCCTGCTCGATACATCGCCGTCACCAATGCGCCTCCCATGATTCGCCTCTTTGGTGAAGACCAGTTTATTTTCAACTGCGATTACATGTTCAGCGAGCGCTATTCGGGTGAGGAGGACTATTTTAGCGGCAAGGGTAAGCTCTTTAGCCGGCGCATTTGGGAGTCCAACTTCATCGCCAATGCGCCGGACATGCCCCTTTATGGATGGAAGGAACGGGGCGCAGGCGGCATCAACGCCATGCTTGAGATGGCCAATAACAACATGAAGAACCATATCTCCGAGTTCCCCGTGGGCACATACAAGAAGGCTCACCGTCATGGTCCAGGCGCGCACCTCGTGCTGCTCAGCGGCACCGCCGGCTATTCCTTGCTTTGGACCAAGGAGGACCGCTCCGACATGAAAAAATGCGACTGGCACGTCGGCTCCATGGTGATCGTTCCCAGCGACAACTGCTTCCACCAGCACTTCAACTCCGGCAGCACTCGGGCCCGCTACTTGGCCCTTCGCCAGGGCGATATGGGCCTGCTAACGCCCAAGGGGGGTGCTCCAGAAGGGACGGACAAAAGCGTCAAGGATGGCGGCTATCAAACCGAATACGAGGACGAAGACCGCCAGATCCACGAGATATTCGAGAAAGACCTCGCGGCCCATGGCGCTACGTGCAAGATGAAGGCATTCATTCCATGGTGCACCGGTGAGGTGGGTCCGACGAGCGAGCGAGACACCTAGCCCCAAGGCTTGATCAAATTCGAACGCCTAGATAGTTGCTTCGATCCTTGCTTTGGGGCATAGCCGCTTCGCAAGCAAACTGAGTTCTGTGAGGTAGTTGTCCACGAGTGTAGAGATTGTAGGGTCCAACCCCGGCGACGGGTTCACGTTGATGGCACCCCACATTTCGCCTAGAGCCACTGTGGAGTTGACACACGGCTGGGTCACTCGATAGTTTCCTCCTATCTTCATCATCTCCCCGGAGAACACAATGGATACTGCACTGCAAACTGAGCAACCAACCACGCTGGTGATCGAAGGGGGAACCCTCATTGACGGAAACGGTGGAAAGCCCGTTCCGGGGGTCGGAATGGGGGTCGGAATGGGGGGTCGGAATGGGGTCAGGGGGGTCGGAATGGGGTCAGACTTTTACGTCTTTACTGTCTTGTCTGTATATTGAAACTTCCCGCGATGTCCCGCTGCCACTAGAACGTTTCACTCCCTCGGATTGTTGATTCGTAGAAGTCTCACCCCGGAGGCGATCCCTTAAACCGCTTGACCCAGGTATTCGATCCGTTGAATCGAACGGCGGGATTTACCTATGACGCCAACGGTAATCTCTTGAGCGTCAGCGACGCGCGGAGCAATGCGACGGCCTACACCTACGACAGCATGGACCGGCTGGCGACGCGTGTCGATCCACTGACGAGGAGTGAGAGTTATCAGTACGATCTGGCCGGCAACATGACGCAGTTCACGGACCGAAAGAGCCAGGCGACCGCTTACACTTACGATGCGCTCAATCGCCGCACCGGGGTGACGTACGCGGGCGCCTCGACCGCAGCGTATACCTACGACGCAGGCAACCGGCTCACGCAAGTCGTGGACTCCATCCCGGAAACATCACGCGCACGTATGACGGACTGAACCGTCTCACTTCCGAGACGACCCCCCAAGGCTCCGTTAGCTATACCTACGACGCCGCAGCGCGAGCTCACATGCGCGCAAAAAAAGGAAGGTTCCACTGGCCGCGTGATCTACTGCATCACGATCGCCTCGCCCCTGTTGATCGCGATCTCACGGATTTTGGCCGGCAGGCGGAACGGTGCGTCGATGTCGAATCCGTTGGGATAGTCGGGCGTGCGCGAGAAATAACTCACCAACTCCTGGACCACTTGCTTCGGCAGAGCGATGCCGTGGATCTCCGCGGCGCCGAGCTGAAAGCGGCCCTTGCCGTCCTGCGCGCGCAGAACGCCGCGCGCGGTCACCGGGACTTTGCCGGAAAGATAAGCCAGAGGGTCCATCAATCCTTGCGGCCTGCGGTTGCGGTTAAACTCATCGAGATCGACGAGCACGCGGCCGGCGAGCGCGCCGTTTCCGAGCATAGCGATCTCCGGATTGGTCAGGCCCTTGGGAATTTTCTGCTTGAAATTGATGTTGAGGTAGGAATTCATTTCGCTTTCCGATACCGGAGTCCGCTTCGGTTGCGGCTGGGGCGTGGCGCCGTTGTTCGCGATCTCGTCGATCTTGCGCTTCAACCGGTCGCCGTCCTCCTTGGAGAGATTAACGGCGAGAGTCATTGCGCCGGACAGACCCAATGCCACGAGCGCGAAAAAGATGCCGCCGACTTTTTTTGAGATGGTCATAGAAATACAATAAGTCCCGGTCAGAAATGGTGTCAAAATGGTGTCAAGTCTGCTGTTGGCTGTTTACAGTTGACAATGTGAAATCGGAAAGAAAAGAAAAGGGGACATTCTAAATTTTTGCGAGCCAAGCCACGGGGGACAGGTCTTGCAATCACACACTGGCGCAATGCAAGACGCGACCCCACGAACACGAATTCTGATTCGAGGATCGAAAAATCGCAACCGGCGGGTTCAATGAACTACCCCGCAGCAAGCTGCGGGGTATCGAGAGACCTTTATGATGGTCTTTACCAAGATTGTCACCCCCGAATGTTTTTATCGGGGGTCCGGTCAGAGTTTCACCTGGATTCCCGCTAAAAGCATGCGGGAATGACGGACTTTGAGAGGACCAAAAATCGCCATTACGCAGCAAGCTGCAAAGAATGAACTCGGAGAGATTCAAGGTCGTCTAACTCTTTCGCGCGCCGCGATCGGATCGCAATCCGAATCGGCTTCGGGCGTGATCAACTCGCGCAGGGAGTCGGTGTGGCGCAACCACGCCTCCTGAATGAACGGCGGAACATCGTATGACTCCAGGGTCTCTTTGAGAATTTGGCGCCGGCGCGCGAAGTGGCCGCCCATGATGGGGTGCTTGGCGTGCGCGATGGCGAGCGGCCGGCCTTGATAGCTGATCCCCGCGCCGAGAAATTCGGCGCTGAGCTGGTATTCCATTTCCTTGATTCGCTTTCGGTCGGCGTCGCGAAAAAAAAAGCCGATCATGCGATCGGCAAACACCCGCTCCATAAAATTATCGACAATCGCTCGGACCTTTTCCTCGCCCCCTAATCGTTCAAAAGGACTTTGGCTTGTCGGATCGCTCATGCCGATAGACATTCACGTGAAACGATATTGAATTCGGATTACGCGGCCCGGCGCTGGAAGCTGGTTCGCTGTCAGCGCCGGCTACATCATTCCCATTTGCAGTCGTGCGGCCTCGGACATCCTGCTCGGATCCCAGGGCGGGTCCCAGACAAGATCGATCTGTACCGCGGTCACGCCGGGTATTTCTTTCACCTTTGCTTCGACCTCGGCGGGTATAGACTGGGCCGCAGGGCAGTGGGGTGAGGTCAGCGTCATCTTGATAGAAACGACACCGGCTGCATCCGCGTGGATTTCGTAGACCAACCCCAGCTCGTAGATGTCTACGGGGATTTCCGGATCGAAACAGGTGCGCAAAACGTCCTGTACTTGAGCTTCAATGACAGTTTCGTTGATGCTTTCCATGGATCACCCTCTCACGGCAAATTACTCTTCGGCTCCCAGGCAAGACCTATTCGATCCCCAGCTGCTGCTTTGCCGTGCCGGACATCCTGCTCTGATTCCACGGCGGCTCCCAGACCAAATCCACTTGAACGTCACGAATCCCCGGCACCTTGAGCAACTTGCTCCGGATATCTTCCTTGAGGAACTCGCCCATGCCGCACCCCTGCGCCGTCAGCGTGAAATGCACCTCCGCTTTGTACCCACCACCGGCAAGCGGCTCCACCGCGCAATCATAGATCAACCCGAGCTCGACGATGTTGACCGGAATCTCCGGATCGAAGCAGCGTTTTAACTGATCCCAGGCCCGCTTCTCGGCTTCCTCGGCGCTTTTGGCCGGCGCCGAATCCTCGGCCCGGATTTCTGAAATAACAGGCATTCCCAGCGCGTCTGCGTCATGACCGTCGATGCGCGCCATGTAACCTCGGTCGGTCATGACCGTGTAACTCCCGCCAAGCGACTGCGTAATCCAAACCGTACTGCCCGCCGCCAGCGTGATCGTTTCCCCGCTCGGCACCAGCACGGCGGAGCATTCCCGCCTAAGAGTAATCTGTTTATCGCCGCTCATCGGAGAACTCTCCTCTTGCACGCAACTCAGCAATCATTCGGTTGTGGCCGCTGCGGCCTCGCCTTTCAGGGCGGATTTGACCGTGTGCCAGGCCAGGCTGGCGCACTTAACCCGCGCAGGAAATTTGCAAACCCCCGAGAGGATAGTAAGCTTGCCGAGTCCTTGTCTTTCTTTCTGCTCGTCACACTCGCCCGTCAGCATCTGATGAACGTTATCGAATAAGCACTGGGCCTGCGCCGCCGTTTTGCCTTTGAGTTCCGCGGTCATCAAGGACGCCGAGGCCTTCGAAATCGCGCAGCCCGAACCCTGAAAGCTGATGTCCTGGATCGTGCCGTTTTCCATCTTGAGGTAAATCGTCACCTGATCGCCGCAAAGAGGGTTATAGCCTTCGGCCTTGTGATCCGCGTCCGCAATCGCCCGAAAATTCCGCGGGCTTTTGTTATGGTCG
>JAUYJC010000387.1 GCA_030688735.1 Deltaproteobacteria bacterium | reverse complement strand
GCCTTACGGCGTGCTGTTCAATGAAGTCAGACATGCGGTGTGTGCCTCAGTTTGGATTTGTTCCGCTTTCAGGGCTGCTCCAAGCTTCCATGTGGGCTCGCCGCCTAACGGGGTTGCGGGTGAGCCGTGGCCCGCAGGGCCTTCGGTTCCATCCGCTGGTTCGGCCGCCGTAGGCGGCCGTAACCAGCGCGGCTCACCCGCAACCCCGTTCGCCCGAGCGCCTGGGGTATTGCGAACGTTTAAGTGAGCCGTTTAGGCCGCGCCGTTGCTGGCCGCCTATCCCAAACAGCTCAACACGACTTGCAAGATTACTTGTTGAACTGTATCGCTCATTTGCCACTCGAAAGTCAAGCCACGTTTTCTGACAATTGCTGCCGGGGTGGCGGCCTATCCCCCTACTGGCCCGCAGCCTATCCCCGAGGCGACATCGCGTGTTCAAAGTTTCAGTAGCCGATCCGCTGGACTTTGAACACCTCGGCCACCGCGATTCAAAACATGGGTGTACACCATGGTCGTACTGACATCGCGGTGCCCCAATAACTCCTGGACTGTCCGGATATCATGTCCGTCTTCAAGTAGATGGGTCGCAAAAGAGTGGCGCATCGAATGACACGTCGCCGGCTTTGCTATTCCCGCGTTGCGAACAGCCTCTCGCACGGCTTTTTGTAGCACTGATTCGTGAAGATGATGCCTGTACTGTCGTCCGGTTACGCGGTCAACATAGTATCTCGTCGCGGGAAAAACCCATTGCCATCCCCACTCTTGACCAGCGTTGGGATATTTCCGATCCAGCGCGTTGGGCAATACAACTCGCCCTAAGTTCTTCTCGACATCATACTGGTGTCGTCGTTTGCCATCGTCGAGGTGCTTGATGAGCAACTCTTTGACTGCCGCGGGAAGCATCGTGTAACGATCCTTATCTCCCTTTCCAGCACGTACGACGATCTGGTTTTGTGAGAAATCAATATCTTTCACTCTGAGCCGGCAACACTCCATGAGCCGAAGGCCTGCGCCGTAAAGCAACGTCGCCATTATTTTTTCAGAACCGTTACGATAACTTAGAAGGGCTTGAATTTCCCCACGGGTCAACACGACTGGCAACCGAGGAGCTTTTTTTGCGCGCACCACGCCATTCACATAGCCGATCTCTTTGCCCAAGACTTGGTGATAAAGAAACAGCAGCGCGTTCAGGGCTTGGTTCTGCGTGGAGCCGCTCACCCTTGCTTCGGATGCCAAGTTGGAAAGAAACCGAGCTATCTCCGGTTCCGCCATTTCTGCAGGATGACGCTTATTGTGGAAAAAGATGAACCGTTTGATCCAATGAACATAGGTTTCCTCGGTCCTCGGACTGTAATGCCTCGTCCGGATCGCGTCGCGCACTTGATCGAGGAGTCTTGGTTTTGGTGCGCTTGAAGGAGAGGATATCTGTACAGCCCCTTGCGAGGCTTGACTCGCCGCTCTCAATCCGTAGTCAGCTAATCTTCTTACATTGGAATTCTCCATAGAGCCTCCAGACAAGACGTCGGTTCAAAATTCAAAGTCAATGAGAATGTCTTTCTCTTCCTACCTTGAACGTTGAACTTAGACCGGTCCTTAGAACTTTCTCGTCAACCCAACGACTCGTCCCACGATGCGAAACTCTCCTTTCGAGACGGTGATCGGAGCATACTTCTCGTTCTCAGCCTTGAGCGTGACGACGCCGGTTTTTTTATAGAAACGCTTCAGTGTCGCTTCACCCTCGATCAAGGCGCAGACAATCTCGCCGTTTTCCGCCGCTCCCTGCTGCTTAACGATCACCCGGTCGCCGTCCATGATGCCGGCGTCGATCATGCTGTCCCCTTTAACCTGGAGAGCGAAAAGTTTCCCCGAGCCCATGTCGCTCGGTATGGTTAAAAGCCCTTCGGAATTTTCTTCGCTGAGAAACGGCTTGCCGGCGGGAACCCGGCCTACGATCGGGATATCGCGCACGGCGCTCAAGATCGGTTCACCGAGCGCCGACAAGACCTCGATGGCGCGCTTGCCGACCCGGCGGATGTAGCCTTTCTTCTCCAGCGCCTTGAGATGATCCGAGACGCCATTGGTCGAGGCGATTTTGAATCTGGCGCCGATTTCGTGAATCGATGGGGCGTAGCCTTTCTCCCGAATAGATCTCAGCAAAAAGTCATAGATCTCTTTTTGCCGGGCGGTCAGTGCAGGAAGCATGAAGACTGTATACTGAAACTAATTTCAGGTGTCAACATCTTGCGCAGTTACAGGTTTCTCAAGCGGAGAGCGTGCGCCGGCGGGTGCCCCGGAGGCTCCAGTGTTTCTTGGTGAGCGAATTATTTGATCGGGCGGTGCGCTCCCCATGGCGTCGACGCAAAGTAGTGCGTGGAAATTCCTATTCGCGATCGGCACTCACTACCGTCCTCACCGTAGGCGGGCGAGAAAATGGGCGAGATCAAGGATGTCGGTGTCGGTCACCGGATACATCACGTCCGCCATCGAAGCGTGGTAGCCGCGCCGCGCATTGCTCTTATACCGGCGCAGCGCTCTCACGGGGTAGTCCTCGCGCTGGCCGACCAGGCAATGTATGAGGATATCAGCCCGCAAAGTATTCGAATATCGGACCGTTGTTCATAGGCAAACGCATCCGTTTTCGGGATCGGTTGCTTTCGGGGTTGTGTCTGGCACTTCGACAATGTGTGAAGGGCAGACTCGTTTCATAGCTGCGTGTTCGTCCATCAATGTGGAACTCAAACCGACGTGATCATTTCGCCTTGCGCTTTTTCTGCACTCGCCATGCCAACCCCGTCTTCAAAGATTGCGGGTTCTCGCCGGAGGGAAGACCGGCTAAGAGGCCGGCCACAGTCAAGTCCTCGTCCAAATCGGGCCAGTTGACGTACGTCCCATCCCCAAAGATCTCAAAGCGATTGCGCTCCTCGAATATGGGGTCACAATATGGGGTCAGGCAAACCTTTTCGATCTTTTTCTAAAACAAGAAACCGACAAAAAGGTTAGCCTGACACCTTCCTTTTCTTGCGTTGACTCACCTGGTGCTTGGCACGCTGTCACCTGTTTCCACGGCCGTTTGCTCAAACCAGCGGTTCGCAATCCAATTCAAGGCAGAGGACACATTTCCGCCAGAGGCGGATCAGCCTCCGGCTGAGCCTTCTCCCGGAGGGGTTTACCCGTCGGCCACTGTCTATTACGAACAATGCGGGCTAGACATCGTCTCTCTCCTTGAACTTTGAACCTTGAACGTTCAACCTCCGTCACACTTCCCTCTCGACGCGCCCGTCCTTGAGAAGAATCCTCCGCTCGCCGTAGCTTGCGGCCTCCTCACTATGCGTGACCATGACGATGGTGCAGCCGTCGTTTTTGTTGATCT
>JAUYJC010000146.1 GCA_030688735.1 Deltaproteobacteria bacterium | reverse complement strand
TATGAACGAGGTGATCGACCGATGTATCGAACGCATCGACCACGCCACGGAGCTTTCTGCCGATGAATTTTATTTTTATTCGCTGGCCACGTTTCACGAAGGCATGCACTCCGAAGCCCTGGCCTATACGCGGCAGACGCTCGGTTATCCGCCGCCGAGTCTAAACGAGGGAAAAACCGACCCGCCCAGTGGCGGCGGCCCTTGCCCCGGGGACGTCGAGATTCCCGGTGGCAGATTTATGGTCGGCGCCACGCCCGACTTCCCTTTCGCTTTCGACAACGAGAAGTGGGCTCATGAAGTCGAGGTCCGGCCCTTTCGCATCGAGCGCGCGCCGGTAACCAACGGCGAGTTTCTCGCCTTTGTCGAAGACGGCGGCTACCGCAAGTCTCAGTTCTGGAGCGCCGACGGCCGGCGCTGGCTGGAAACCGGCGGCGCGCCACAATTGGAAAAATCTTTCGAGAAATTCTTTAACCGAACGGTGAATGAAACGGCGGAGATTCGCGATTTCACGGAAAGACTAGACCACCCGGTCTACTGGAAAAGAGACGGCAATGGCCGCTGGCAACAACGCGTCTACAATCGCTACCTGCCGCTCAATGAAAACTTGCCAGTGGTTCACGTGAGCTGGTACGAAGCTGAAGCCTATTGCAATTGGGCGGGCCGGCGCTTGCCCACCGAGGCCGAGTGGGAAATCGCCGCCTCCGCTGAACCGAACTCCGCCCGCGATGGTTACACCGGGAACCGGCGCCATTTCCCCTGGGGCGATGAGCAGCCGGCGCCAAAACACGCCAATCTCGATTGGCGCGGGGGAGGTTTGGTTGAAGTTGGCGCCCACCCGGTCGGAGACAGCGCTTTCGGCTGCCGCCAGATGATCGGCAACCTTTGGGAGTGGATTGCGGATGATTTTCTGCCGTATCAGGGATTTACCGTCGATCCCTACAAGGAATACTCGAAGCCGTGGTTCGGCACGCACAAGGTTTTACGCGGCGGTTGTTGGGCAACCTCTTCGCTGCTGATTCGAAACACCTGGCGGAATTTCTACACACCGGACCGCCGCGATGTCTGGGCCGGATTCCGCACCTGTGCTAGATAATCCACCAACGTGAAAATCCAACTCGTCACACCCGCGCCGCTGCGCTTCAACAACGGCAACAAGATCACAGCCCTGCGCTGGGCGGGAATCTTAAAGAAGCTTGGGCATAGGGTCAGTATAACGCAGCATTACGACGGCCAACCTTGCGACCTCTTGATCGCGCTTCACGCGCGCAGAAGTTACCAATCGATCGAGCGATTTTATGACAATCATCCCGAGCTTCCGCTCGTCGTCGTGCTCACCGGCACCGACCTCTACAAAGACATACGCATCGACGCCAACGCGCGGCGTTCGCTCGAATTGGCGACGCGTCTCGTGGCGCTGCAAAAGTTGGCGCTGGCCGAGCTGCCGAAACGGCTCCACTCAAAAACCCGCGTGATCTACCAATCGGCCCCGCCGGTTCGCAATCGCGCCGCGCCGTGGAGCGCCGCCAAATTCAAAGTCGGCGTCATCGGCCACTTGCGCGCCGAGAAGGACCCGCTGCGCACGGCTCTCGCCGCGCGTCGCTTGCCCGCCGCTTCCCGCATTCACGTCACCCATATCGGCCGCGCCCTTGACGAAGCCTTGGAGCGGCGCGCGCGCGCGCAAATGAAGCGCAATGTCCGTTACCGCTGGATAGGCGAGCTGTCGCACGGAAAAACAAGACGAGTGTTGGCGGAAAGCCACCTCCTGGTGATCACTTCGCGGATGGAAGGAAGCTCCAACGTTTTGTCGGAAGCTCTCGCATCCGGTGTGCCGGTGCTCGCATCGAGAATTCCAGGGTTGATGGGAACGTTGGGCAACGCCTATCCGGGTTTCTTTCCGGTCGGAGACACCCTCGCGCTCGCTCGCCTGCTGCGGCGCACCGAAACCGACGCAGACTTTTATCTTTCGCTCAAGACCGCTTGCCGGACCCTGTCACCCATGGTCTCACCCAATCGCGAAAGAACCGTCTGGAGTCACCTGCTGAGCGAAATCAAGGTATGATTCAGGGATTTTTCAACCGTCGGATTTTTCTTGAATCCAATGTCTGACCCACGGCAGCAATAAATACGCCGGCATCGACAGCAGGAAAGTGATCGCGAAGTAATTGCCGTAGCCGAAGCGTTCCGCCCCTAGGCCACTGATGCCGCCCACCAAACGTCCGGTGAGAGAAAAAATCGACGATAGGAAAGCATACTGCACCGTCGCGTGCTCCTTCTGGCAGACGTTCATCAGGAAAGCCAGAAACGCCGCGGTGCCGAGGCCGCCGCTGACAGATTCGAACATCGACGCGCCGTAGAGGCCGAAGCGCCCAAGATTCATCCATTCGACGACGGAATAGCCGAGATTCGATACGGCCTGGAGCAAGCCGAGAAACCAAACGCCGTGGAAAATTCCGTAACGCGAGATGAACGCCCCGCCGGCCAGAGCGCCGGCGATGCTTAAGATGATGCCGAGTGTCGTGGGGAACAATCCGATCTGAAACATCAGCTCCTCTCGAACCGGCCAGATCGATTTGCCGTAGTCCACCCAGAACGGCTTGACCATCGGGCCGATGGCAAACTCGCCCAGCTTGTAGGTGAGCACAAACAGCACCAGCGGAATCACCCGCCAGGTGCCGGCCCAACCCACGAAGCCTTGCAGCCAATGCTCGCGCGCCTGTCCAGGCAAGCTCAGCCGTGGGATCGCCAGAACCGCGAGCGCCAGGATCACAAACAGAATCGACGCAAGGATGAACAGCGTGTTCCATTCGAGCAGCACGGCGAGAAATACCATTCCCCCGCCGGCGAACACCAACGCTACCCGGTACGCCGAGGCGCGCACTCCGTTAGCCGCGCCTTCTTCCTCGCGGCTGATCAATCCCACCGAGTAGGAATCGATGGCGATGTCCTGAGTCGCCGACAGAGTTGTCAGGGCGAGAATCAATAGCAGCACGATCACGCCCACCGCGGCAACTTCGACGAAAGGCAGCGCCATCAGAATGGCGGCGATGCCGAGCATGCATGCCAGCACCCAAACGCGCCGTTCCCCGTAGCGGTGCACTAGCGGCGACCAGAACACTTTGAGCGAGTAAGGTAGCTCGAGCAGGCGCAGCCCGCCGATGGCGCGCAACGACACGCCATGCAGGCGGAAGTAAACCGGCAGCACTTCCCAAAGAATCGCCGCCGGCGCGCCTTGAATAAAATAGAGCAGCGCCACGACGCCGAGCTTCTTCTTCGATTCGTCAGGCAAACGATTGACCCCGAGCAACTTCCAGAAAAGATCGCGCATAGTGTGTCCTACATTAAAGGCAATACAGTCCGGTTTCCAGTCTTGCGCATATCAGACTTACTCTCAGGTTATAAGGATCGAGGTCTACCCCGGTCGGCTAAAAGCCGAATCTATACCCCCGGATCTCTCATGCGGAGCGATGTACGATCAAACATTAGAGCAACTCGCCGACGACGGCATCAATAGAAGAGCAATTTCCCGCGAGCCGGCAAATCCGACGAAATACAGAAAAATTTCTTGTCCACTAGATACCGGCGTGTTAAGATTTAACAAAATGGTACCGAAGAAAGTTTTTTTTACCAAAGGAGTCGGCGTTCATAAAGAGAAACTCGCCTCATTCGAGCTGGCGCTCAGAGGCGCCGGCGTGGCCCAATGCAACTTGGTGCTCGTCTCCAGCATCTATCCGCCGGGCTGCAAAATTATTTCCAAAGACGACGGTTTAAAGCTGTTACGACCGGGCGAGATCGTCTTTGCGGTTTACGATCGAGAGAGCAACAACGAGCCCAATCGCCTCAGCGCCGCTTCCGTCGGCTTGGCGCTCCCCGCGGATTCTTCCCTGCATGGCTATCTTTCAGAGCATCATTCGTTCGGCGAGACCGACGAAAAAGCCGGGGACTACGCCGAAGACCTCGCCGCCAGCATGTTGGCAACCACCTTGGGGATCGAATTTAACTCTGAATTGGATTGGGATGAGCGCGAGCAGATCTTTAAGATGTCGGGAAAGATCGTGCGCACCACCAATATCACTCAGTCTGCGGTCGGCAACAAAGATGGTCTCTGGACGACGGTCTTCGCAGCCACGGTTTTTATCAACGACGACAACCTGCCGATGGACGCCGGGAAGTCTTTACCATCGAATTCTCAGGCTTCGCCGCAGGAAGAAATTGTGAGTCAAATGGCCGAAGGTCAGCGTAAAACTTCCGAAGCTCGCGATCACCTCGCTCCTCGTCAGAAGGAAGCGCCGAAAGCCGCCATTGAACAGACCGGACTCGTTCCGTCCCCAAGAAAGAGCCTTTCGTAAACTCCGGATTCTTCGGTTCCGGGTCGGTTTGACCTTTCGAGAATTCTCAGAAGGCCAAACCCGGAGCATCTCGGCCCATCGTGCCCTTGCACGTCGGAACTCTACGACGCCCCTAACCGACCTCCGCGCGGACATCTCCGACGCACACAACAACTGTGGTGTCGCCGGCAACGTCCACGCCGCGTACGGGCCGGACGATCCAAGAGAGCCCGCACCGTGGTTGTTACTTTGCGAGTAGCCTGCGAAGGGAGCGCAATTCTTTGCGGTGCTTCTCGCTGAGTTTCGGGTATTCCATTTTGAGCCCGTGAAAGGTGTCCAGAATGATCTCCGAAATGATCAGCCGGGCGTTTTCTTTGTCGTCGGCCGGAACGACGTACCAAGGCGCGTGGCGGGTACTGGTGGCGCTCATACAGGCCTCATACGCCTTCATATAATCGGTCCAATATTTCCGCTCTTCAATGTCGGCTCGACTGAATTTCCAATTTTTATCCGGCTCGTCGATGCGGGCAAGAAAGCGATTACGCTGTTCCGCTTTGGAAAGATGGAGAAAAAACTTGACCACCCGCGTCCCGTTTCGATGCAGATGGGCCTCCAGGTCGCGAATCGACCGGTAGCGCTCCTGCCAGATCGTGTCTTCTTCGGGCGCCATATCCGGCAGCCCCTGAGCGTGAAGCAGTTCCGGGTGAACCCGGACGATCAGCACCTCTTCATAGTAGGAGCGATTGAAAATGCCGATGCGCCCGCGCTCGGGCAGGCAGCGTGACGTGCGCCATAAAAAATCATGGTCCAGTTCTTCGAGGCTCGGATGTTTAAAACTGAAGACCTGGCAGCCTTGGGGATTGACTCCGGACATCACATGCTTGATGGCGCTATCTTTGCCGGCGGCGTCCATCGCCTGAAAGATCAGCAGCACGGCGTAACGATTCGACGCGTAGAGGAGATTTTGCAGGTCGCTCATTTTTTCGATGCGGCCACTGAGGATCTTCTTAAATTGCTTATTTGACCGGTAATAGGGTTTTACCTCAGTCGGCCACTTTGCCAAATTAACTTTCTTGCCCTCGCGCACGCGGAAATCCTTACAATTGATCTTCATACCACTCCTTTCATCGTGGCTTGAGCCCCGGTGAGGCCAGAGTAACGAGTTTTTGCCGATAATGACAAGCCTGCGCTCCTGTTAGGGAGAATCCGTGTCAACCATGAACGAATTTGCCATTTCGAAGATCGGTTTCAGTGATCTACACGAGAACGTTCCCGAAAAAGCCGCACATAGTGCCCTCTATATATAGGTCGCTTTCGCGCGGTTTTCGCTATCGCGCGCAACTTAACTCTCTCTCGCCTTTCACCTTTCTTTCTCATTCCTTTAACCGGATGTTTTCGCAAGCGTCATCTCGCCGTCATTTCTGACCACTATTCATGGTGCGTCGAAAGACAAAATTTGTTCCAAGGAGGTTTTTATGAATATCAACTTTCGCAATGCCGGAGCGAGTGTCGCCAAAAAGGCCGCCGCTCTCGGCCTTTCGGTTTTATTAGTGGCGCCGGTCGTCAGCGCCGACGATTTCGACGGCAAGGACTTCGGCCGGCAAGTGGAAAACTTGATCGAGGCGCAGTCCCAGAAACTTTTCGGTGTCGGAAAACCGCTTAACGAATCCGCACCGCCAACGGTCGGGCCCTATCGAACGCCGAGTCAAAAAGCGTCGGATCAGGTGTTATTGGCCAAAGGATTGAAAGTCGAGTACCTCACTCGTGAAGCAGGCAATAACGCCGACATGCTGGCGTTCTTTCCCGCCGACAATCCGACCCATTTGATTTATTGCGTCGAGGGCGGTAGGGAGCTCCTGGCCCCCAACAAGTGGAATCCCTCGGTGCAACGCGTCAACCTGTCGACCGGCGTGGTCGAAACGATTCTGCGCGGGTTGGATCGCTGCGACGGCATCCGAACGACGCCCTGGGATACGGTTCTCGCCACCGAAGAAACCAATGACGGATCAGCGTACGAAATTCTCAATCCTCTCGCCACGACGGAGATTAACACGACGGGTCGGGGAGTCTGCGGAGCCGCGGCAACCTTTAACCCGGCGACGTCGAACATCGTTAAACGCACGGCTCTTCCGTGCATGGCGTGGGAAGGCCTCATCGTGTTGCCGAGCGGCGTGGTCATCGGCGGCGACGAGCTGCGGCCCGGCACCTCGGTCGGCAGCGGCGGAGGTGGCCCGAACTCGGACGGCGGAGCGATCTTCAAGTTTGTCCCGACGACACCGCGCACCACAAACGGACCGATTAACGATCTCGCTAATTCTCCGTTGACTGGGGGAACGGCCCACGCGATGCAGGTTTCCTGCAACGGCAACAACCAACAATTCGGACAGGGCTGCGAAGTCGGAAACGCGGCTTGGATTTCCGTCATTGCTGCGACCGCCCGGGCTAATGCCAATGCGAATGGCGCCACCGGCTACTATCGCCCCGAAGATCTTGAGATGGACCCCAAGTTCAAGGACCCAGACAATGCCCTGGCCATCCGCTTCTGCTGGACAAACACGCAGTCGGAAGGTGCGGGGAGCTTCGGAGAAGTGATGTGCGCGATCGACGCGGCCCCGCTGACAGCGCAGCCCAACGGCCGGACCGTCTTGGTCTACCGTTTTATCGAGGGTGACGAGGATTTCAATTCCTTTGACAATCTCGCCTTCCAGCCAAAGACCGGTAATCTTTACGTGATCGAGGACCACGACAACGGCGATATCTTCGCCTGTCTGCCGGATGGCGCGGACCGGGACATCAAATCGGACGGCTGCGTCAAGATTTTCTCGGTGAAGGATTCGTCGGCCGAACCGACCGGTTTCATCTTTGATCCCACCGGAAAGGTCGCTTATCTCTCGATTCAGCATAGCGACGACACCAACATGCCCTTGGTCGACGGTTATCCGACCGACGATATCTTGAAGATTACCGGCTTCGACGTTGGTGGCTCTGGAAAAAAGGGAAAGTAATCAACACAGCGTGATCTTTATCGGCATGACGAGTTCAGCGCCTGCCCAAGTGACGAACGGGGCCCCCACCACCAGGGGGCCCCGTTCCCCGCCTCTCGACGAATTTCATCCTAGCTTTACCTGGCGGTAACTTTTCCCTAACACCACCGATGTCAAACTATAGAAAACCTCAAAGGAGGAATTTATGGAACGAACGGATTTGGGAACGGTCATGCAAGAGGCGATTGCCAAATTCGATAAGAACAGAATCGGCGATAAACCGCGGGTCTTCGTAACTCTCTCCCCGGATCTGGCCCAGGTGCCGTGGAAGAACCGCACGTTAGAGGATTTCGTCCGCACCTTTCTCTATGAAACGCTACTCACGAGCGATCCGGAAGCCGCCATCGAAGTCTGCCTTCGCAGACGGTTTGCTCTGGACGATCTCAGTGCCTTTCTCGGCTTCTATCCGACCTATTGGCTGCAGCTCCGAGTTTCGGGACGGGGGTTGCGAATCCTCGAGCCGATGATCGAGGAGCTGTTCGCCGCAGTCGGCTACCGTCGCGAGGAATGGGTCGGAGTCGAAGCGACTAGTGCCCGGCTCGGCGTCTTCGGTGCCATCGACGCGCCGACGCAGAGGATGATCTTCTGCCTGGAATCGTCGCGCCATGTCTTCAAATGCGATCTCTTGCTGCCGGTCATCGACGGCTCCGCGATTCCTACACTCGTGGCGCGCCCCGATAATCGAAAGGCGGCCGGGCTGTAACAAACAAATGATCCGGCCGTTATTCGGCGGAAACATGAGAGGCTTAAAAGGTCTCCAAGATCGATCATAAAGGAGTCGCTATGAAATACATAAGTAAGATTTTGGTGCCGACGGACCTCTCGGAAACTTCACGGCATGGAGTCGTATACGGCTGCGGGTTGGCTGAGGAGCAGAAGGCGAGCTTGATTGTTCTACACGTGGCCAACGAAGTTGAAGCCTGGGAGCCTTTTTCCGAAGACTACGGGATCGGCCATTTCACCGGCGCGAGGTGGTCGGCGGACCGGGTCATCTCCGAGGCCATGCTCGATCTGAATCGCTTTCTGGAGCCGCATTTGGAAAGGGTCAAGTCACTGCCGCTGGTGAGCAAGCGTGTCGTCCTGGGGCGAGTAGCGCAAGAAATCGCCAGGGTCGCTGAAGATGAAAAGGCGGATCTGGTAATCCTGTCGCCGCGCCGTCAACGAGGCTTAAGACATTGGCTTACTGGAGGCATCACGGACCGCGTCACTCGCATCAGCCCATGTCCCGTCCTTTCGGTAGCCCCGCGGCTCGCGTCGCTTTCTTGGCGAGGACGATTAGTTTCGGCGAATTTCGATTGGCCAAGACAGACGGCAAAAAGCCTTTGAGGAATTCATGAGATCTAGGGATTTGAAAAACATCTGGCTGGGATTCGATGCCTTGACCTTTTTCAATCAGGTCATGGACGTCTTATTCAAGTTCCTCATTTTCTTCGTCGTCCTGGTCCTGGGGACGGGACTGATCAAGTTGTTCTGGGAAGTCTGGCAGGTCATGGCGCTCCGTGAACTCAGAGAGGCTTTTGGCTTCACGGTTACGAATCTGCTCACGTTCTTCGTCATCCTGGAATTATTCAAAAGCCTCGTCGAGTATTTCCGCGAGCACCGGCTCAAACTGACGTTCATCGTCGATGCCACGTTGGTTTTCATTCTCAGGGAAGTCATGATCGGCCTCTACCAACATCAAAGTCCTCCGCTGCAACTCGCGGCACTGGCTTTTCTGGCGCTGGTTCTCGGGCTACTCCGCACTCTGGCCATTATCTATTCACCGATGGAACCACCGATGGAACCGAGGTTGGTTGCCCACCTGCGCCAGGCTCCAACCAACTCGGTGAACCCAACCAGGAGCGCTTCAGATGCAGAGCCAGGATGCGTCGGTGAGACTCTACCTGTCCATTGATCTTTTATATGGAGGTCGAAGATGAAATTTTTAAATTTACCCGCAATACGTCCCCATATCCAGCAACCCAACGAGCCGCGGCAGCGATTTCAAAAGGCAAAACCAGAGTTGCCATCCTATTTGTCCCACGAAATGCGGAACTGCCTTTGCGTTATCACCTTAATCTCCGACATGCTTTGCGACGCACTTGAAAAGACCCTCTCGAAAAAAGATCAGGAAGTGCTGCCAGAGCTGATGAAAATTGAGCCCATCGCTAATGAATTGAGGAAAGGGCTTCTTCATCTCATCTCCATTAGCGCGACGAAAGCAGTCCGGATCGACAACTAGATGAACATTAAGTGCAAACATACCCTTGTATTCCTAAGGGTAAGGGGGAGACGGACTCTCTCTCCTCCTTCACAAAAAATTCATCTGGCCTTCAGAACACCTCAACATTTTCTCCAAATAATGAACGGCCAGGAACATTTAACGGCCTTCCAGGCGCGATTGGAAGACCTTCTTCAAGGAAAGGACGCATAAAGATGGCAAATAAATATGAATTTCCGCTTCGCTGTGGAATTGTTCTGGCTGGCGGAGAGGGGCAACGTCTGCAACGGTTCGTTCTTCAGTTAAAAGGGCAGAAGCTCCCGAAGCAGTATGTGAATTTCATTGGGACTCGCTCCATGTTGGAGCACACGTTCCACCGCGCGGAAAAATTAATCCCCCCAACGCGGCTCTTTACGGTTGTAAGCCAAGACCATCTTCGACTCTCCGAGGCTAAAAGACAGCTGCTCAAGCGGCCGGCCCATACTTTGGTTTCTCAGCCCATGAACAGGGAGACCGGACCCGGAATTTTACTTCCCCTTCTGCACGTCCACAAGCACTACCCGGAGTCGGTAGTGGCCGTTTTTCCCTCTGACCACTTCATTCTCGAAGAGGATATCTTCATGGAACACGTGGAGATGGCTTTTCGGTGGGTCGATCAAGATCCGACCCGAATGGTGCTTCTAGGAGTGGAACCAAGCGATTGGGATCGAGAATATGGTTACATTCTGCCCGAAGCCGAATCCTGCCACGACACCTCTCCCGGTGTCTTAGGAGTCAGGAACTTCATCGAGAAGCCGGAGACAAGGGACCTGCCCGAGCTCGCCTCCCAGGGAGCTCTCTGGAATACCATGGTCATGGTATTCAAAGCCAAAACTCTTCTAGCGCTCTTGCGCCTTGTTACGCCGCGCTTTTACCGGTCCATCCAAGAGATCTGGCAGACGATTGGAACCAGTAGAGAAGGCTCCGTCGTCGAAAATACGTATCGCTGCATGGCGCCCTTGAATTTCTCGAAGGATATAATGGAGGCGATTGCCCTGCACTACAGAAGCTGCCTTTCAGTGGTTCCGGTCAAAGGAATTCTCTGGAGCGATTGGGGATCCGACTCTCGCATCTTACGCCTCCTTCAAAACATCGGCTGCTTGAACCGTCTTAATCAGGTTTCAGAAGGCCACCTTTCGGAGAACCTGGGCATTCCAACAGTTGACCAGCGGGAGATAGGGGCTTTCCTATAGCTGAAATCCGGAGATCGTTCTCTGCGGTTATGCCGCCAGAGAGGCCAGAAAGTGCAATTTCCTTGTACCGGTCTCCAATAAGTGTCCCTACTCTATCAAGACCAAGCAGGCCCTCGAAAAAGGTCCTAACGCCGTCGCGAGGCTCTTAACCGGAAGATCACTTCCGCTTCATCATTAGCTAACAACGACAATTTAGATTGCCCTCATCTACCAAATAAATAGGAGGTTTTATGACGCAACTCAAAAAGATACTTATTCCCACCGATCTCTCCGGCCGTTCCCGTAGGGGTTTGACATACGCCTTTCACATGGCGGAAGGCGAGACCG
>JAUYJC010000385.1 GCA_030688735.1 Deltaproteobacteria bacterium | reverse complement strand
GGCGGGTCGCCGTAGCCGACGGTTCTCAGCGGCCAGCTGCGATTGTACAGGTTGAAAGAGGGGTTCACGGAGCAGAGATCCATGTTGGCTTCATAGTAGGCTTCGATGGTTCCGAGATCACGCCAGTAGCTCGGCTCCTCGCCTTTTTGTATGGAGGGCACTCCGTTCTTGCGAAAATCATAGGCGTAAGCCCGTTGTTCCTTGATGAGCGCCGGCAGGATATCGCGGCCGAAGTCATGAGCGCTGGATTCCTGTTGGGCATCGGTGACGAGGGCCTGAACCAAGAGCTCGGTGTTGAAAAGGTAGTTGCCCATGGATACCAGAGCGAAATCCGGCTCGCTGGGAATCGGCTTGGGTTGCCTGGGCTTCTCTTCGAAACCAATAATGCGCCAATCGTCATCGACTTCCATGACCCCGAACTTTTCGGCCGCCGCCTCGATTTTTACCGGCAGCGCCGCCACCGTAACGTGGGCGCCTTTTTTTTGGTGGTCGTCGATCATTTGCCGGATATTCATGCGGTAAATGTGATCGGCGCCGAAGACCGCCACCAGCTTGGGATTGTGGCGTTCGATGAGGTAGAGATTCTGGTAGACCGAATCCGCCGTGCCCTGGTACCAATCCTCACCCATGCGCATTTGCGCGGGCACCGAGGTGATGAAATGTTCCCCCAGAAAGTCCGAAGCGCGCCATCCGCGATCGATATGTTCCAGTAAAGATTGCGCCTTGAACTGTGTCAGGACATAGATCGAGAGAATTCCCGAATTGACGAAATTGGACAGGACGAAGTCGATGATCCGGTAGCGCCCGCCGAAGGGAACGGCGGGCTTGGCCCGGTGCTCGGTCAGCGGGTACAGCCGCTCGCCTCTCCCTCCCGCCAGTACAATGCCGAGAATATACATCATCGCGCCTCTTGCCGCGCCTCCTCAACTTCGAAGTTGCTGATACAAGTTGCTGTAAGCATCCGCTGAGCGCTCCCAGGAAAAATCCATGCTCATCGCCCGCCGGCGCAGCGCCGTCCAGGCTTTCTTATCGCCGTAAGATTGCAAGGCCCGTTCGACGGCGGCCATCAGGGCTTCGGGCTCATAAGGTCCGAAAACAAAGCCGGTGCCGGTCTCCTGCTCCGGGTCGCAGTCTTCAACCGTATCTTTCAGTCCACCCACAGCTCGCACGACTGGAATTGTACCATATTTCAAACTGAACATCTGGTTCAACCCGCAGGGCTCATAAAGCGACGGCATCAGGAAGACATCCGCCCCGGCCTCGATCTGGTGCGCCAGCGCTTCGTCGAACCCGACGCGCACGCCGACTTTCTTGGGAAATCGCTTGGCGGCGCGGCGAAAGAATTCTTCGTAGCGTTCCTCGCCGCTCCCCAAGATCGCCATTTGCAGATCGCGCGCCATCAGTTGGTCGAAAATTTTCTCCACCAAATCAAATCCCTTTTGCGAAGTCAGGCGGGAGACCATCCCTAACAGCGGCGTCTTGTCCCGGGCGGGGAGACCCAGGGCGCCTTGGAGGCCGCGCTTGCAGCTCCGTTTGGCCGTGAGGTTCGATTCCGTATAACGCTCGGCGATCCAGGGATCGACGGCGGGGTCCCATTGGCCATAGTCCACGCCGTTCAGTATCCCCACCACATCGTCGGCCCGTCCTTGCAGCACTTCCTCCAAGCCGAATCCCTGTTCCGCGCCCAGGATTTCACGCGCGTAGGTCGGGCTCACCGTGGTGATTTTATCGGCAAAGACCAATGCGCCCTTAAGAAAATTGACGTGGCTATGGAATTCCAGATATTGGGGGCTGAAATAAATCCGGTCCAGATCCAACAAAGGCCATTCGGACTGCCCAAAGATTCCTTGGAAGCCGAGATTATGAGCCGTGAAAACGGTGTGCGACGATGCCAGCTCCGGGTACCGCTCCGCCTGGCTCTTCAGAAACACGATGGCGAGCGCCGACTGCCAATCGTGGCAGTGCGCGATATCGACCGGGTTGTGGCGCAGGATTTCCAGGGCGGCGCGGCTGAAAAAAACAAAACGTTCGGCATTATCGGGATAGTCTCCCGCCGAAGTGCCGTATAGCGAATCCCGATCGAAATAGCGGTCGGCGCGGACGAGATAAACCGTGATGTTTTTCCCTAATCCGGCTTTGAGTACTGCCCCTTCTTCGTTACGCTCCGCGAGCGGGACGGAAAACCGCATCGATGTCCCTTCTAAGGCGAAGCCGCCTCGCAAAACGCATCGGTACGCGGGCATGACGAGCGACACTTCGTGTCCCAGGTGTTCCAGCGCTACTGCAAGCGTGCCGGCCACATCCGCCAAACCACCGGTTTTGGCGAAGGGCGTTACTTCCGGCGATATCATCGCGATGCGCATGACGGTTGGGATTGGGTCTTTCGGCGCTGCTTATGTAGGAGTATTGACCACGGAGACGCGGAGATCGCAAAGTTCGGAGTATTTTATCATCGGAAACTCTTTACTCTGCGTCCTCGGCGTCTCCGCGGTGAGATATCCGAATTCCTGTTCACCACAGAGGCACAGAGATCGCAAAAAAAATTCGAATTTCGAATTTCGAAATTTTGCTCCGCGTCCTCTGCGCCTCCGCGGTTAGCCACTCGGAATCCTGAAGACCCTCATCTTTCATTCTTGAAAAACAAAACCGACGGCGGCGGTAGAGTCAGCGTCAGAGTATAAGGCCGGCCATGGAGCGCAACCGGCGCTGCCTCGATTCCACCTGAATTGCCCATTGGGTGATGTGACTACTGGCGTTCTGCGCTTCCATCAGCAAACCCTACCTGCCGCTCTGCCTACTCTGGCCCACCGCCGCTAAAATGTCCAACAGGGCTGGCATCGAGCGCGCCGCTTCCAATTTATGTCGCGTCTTTCGCTTCCAGTTGGGGCGTTCTTCCCAAGTTCCGGGAACGTTTTGCGGCAGCGCTTCCAGCCACGAGTCCTCGAGATTGATCAAGACCCACTCGGCGCCGCTGGCGGACAGATGACAGAGCCAGGCCTTGAGAACCGCCAAAGCATCGGGCTCGCCGTCCGGTAGCCGGCCTTGCGAGCGCAAGTAGCGAACCAAGGCGTCCTTCTGCGCGTTTCGATAGCCGTGCTCCGCCGCCGCCTGCGCTTCGTTGAGCAAGCCGAGATCTACTCGGTCGCGAATGTCGCCGGCCGCCCAGAAGCCGGCAAAGGTCGCCGTGTCATGCGTGTTCAAACTCGCGACGGCCGACCGGGGTATTGGACTGATGGCGTTTTGCGGATCGGCGCCGACTCCAAACTGGCCCACGTACAGGTCGAACATTTTGTGTCGAGCCATCGCTTCGTTTACATAGGGTGGCACGGTGCCGAGGTTTTCGCCGGCGATTGGGGTTCGCTGCCGATGGGATTCGAGACTGACGATGGCGTAGAATTCGTCGGGGCGATGATGCACGTACACGCCCTCGCAAGCCGCGAATCCTCGGGGAATCCAGTACATGCGGTGCAGCCCCATGACATGGTCGAGGCGCAACAGGCCGGCATAGCGGAGATGATGGCGCAGACATTGGATGTAGTAGCGGTAGCCCTCGCGTCGAATCGCTTCGGGGTGAAGCGGTGGAAAGCCCCAGTTCTGGCCTTTGATGAAGAGACCGTCCGGCGGCGCGCCCCCGTCTGCTTCCAGGGCGAAAAGCGCGCGCTCGCGCCAAACGTCATAGCTGTCCCGGTTTACGCCGAGGGGAAAATCGAGATAAATCGCCGCGCCGCCGGCGCGCGCTTTTTCCGCCAGGGCGCCGAGCTGTTCATGCGCCAGCCATTGAACGTAGAGATGATACTGCTTGACGCTCTCGTCATAGTCCTCGGAGCGCAGCGTGCCGCCGCGGTTAGCCTCGGACCACTGGTGCCAGGGCTTACGCTCGCGCTCGACCTTGGCACGAAACGCGGCGTAATCCTGCGCCATCGGATGGCTCACGACGAACTGCTCGAAGCAGGCTCTGCGTTCGGACGATTGACTCAAGAGCCAACCCGCCAGCGCCTCGAGCACTTTGCGCTTTAGCGCCATCAGTCGACGATAATCGACC
This sequence comes from Deltaproteobacteria bacterium, assembly GCA_030688735.1. Classification (GTDB taxonomy): domain Bacteria; phylum Desulfobacterota; class Binatia; order UBA9968; family UBA9968; genus JACPFE01. Next base: position 7,052 of record JAUYJC010000385.1, on the reverse strand, counting down.
AACGGTTGGGCGCGCAATCTATTCAGCTCGGTGACGAATCCGGTCGAGATGATGGAGCGCGCGGCGGGACAGCGCGGCAGCTCCGGAATACGCTCGATATCGAGGAAAAGCTCATTCCAAAACAGCCGGCTCACCGGCGCGTAGGGACTCGGATTGTACGGTTCGTCGAGGAAGGCAGCGAGCAGCGGCAGCGTGCCGACCAACGATCCACCCAGAGAGCCGGTGAAATTCGCCAAGGCTTCAAGATCGGTGAAGTCACCGGCGCCCCAGCTCCTCTCCGACGTTAAAGCATAGAGCGGACAAAAAAGACCCCAGCGGTTAGCGCCGGATTCGCCGGATGCGAAGATCTGCGAGGGCGCGGAAAACACTTGGGATTCGAGATCGAGGTCGCCGATGCGCAAGTATAAACGGTGATAACCAAAGGGCAGCGGTCCCGCGAGAGTTACACGCCGGGTAACGAACGGCACCCCCTCGATGCACCGCTGCGCCAGCCGGCGCCGAACATCGTCGCGGCAAATGCCGTCGACCGACTCGCCGCTCTCCAGAACGACCCGGTGATGCACCGGCGTTTCGGCGAAACGCCCGGGCAGCCGCAGATTGAATGACACTGGCTTGCCATCCCAGGCGACGATGACAGGCTCGATAATCTGGCCCCAGAGAAACTGGCGGCGCTGGCGCAGCCCGTCGGCGAGATCTTCCATCCCGTCCACCGGCGCGCCGAGCGTGCGCAGCACGCCGAAGAGCGCCTCCTGCGGCGGCTCGACGAAACGACCGAAACCGTCGTAATGTGCGGTCTGCACCTTGTACAGCCGGGCCAAGTCGTGCAGTTGCTTATCTTGCTTCTCTGTCATGGGTTACCGACGCCAACTCTCAAGGTCGTTCGAAAGCCGCTCTCAGTTCGCCCTTTGACGCAATCAGAGCCTGAGTTTGTCGAAGGAACGAACGGATGAGACTTTGAATTCACTAAAAACGTTCCGCTCATGCTGAGCCCGTCGAAGCATGGAAGTTTTTTTCTGCAGCGTGCTAGACGAGCCGCACCCAGGGTTTTTGCAGAGAGGTCGCGTAGCCTACTTCGACGGCGTGCTGGACGCCGGCGGCGTGGAGATCGGCGAGGAGCTTGGCGGCATGCCGCTTGGCGACGGCGATGAGCAAGCCGCCGGAAGTCTGCGGATCGAGAGCGACTTCGACCAGGCCTTCGCGCACGGATTTCTCGATGGTGATTTTGTTTTCCAAGTATTCGCGGTTTCTTTTACACCCGCCGGTGAGGTAGCCCTTCTCGGCGAGCCGGGGCGCCTGGCTCAGCAGCGGCATCTTGGCCGACTCGATAACCAAAGTGACGCCGCTGCCGCTGGCAATTCCGAGGGCGTGGCCCAAAATGCCGAACCCTGTGACGTCGGAGCAGGCGTGCACGGGATACTTGCGCATCACCGTGGACGCCGCGGCGTTGAGCGTCGTCATCGATGTCACCGCTTCGTCGACGCTTTTCTTCGACGCCTTGCCTTTTTTAAGGGCGGTGGTGATGATCCCGGTTCCCAGAGGCTTGGTGAGAATCAACACGTCGCCTTCCTGAACGCCCACGTTGCGAAAAATTTTGTCCGGGTGGATTACGCCGGTCACCGCCATGCCGTACTTGATCTCTTCGTCGATGATGCTGTGGCCGCCGATGATGACCGCGCCGCTTTCCATGACCTTGTCGGCGCCGCCTTTGAGGATCTCGCCGAGAATTTCGATGGCCATCTTGCCCTTGGGAAAGCAGACGATGTTCAAACAGGTCTTGGGCTCCCCGCCCATGGCGTAGACGTCGCTCAACGCGTTGGTCGCCGAAATCTGGCCGAAGACATAGGGATCGTCCACGATGGGTGTAAAGAAATCCACCGTGTTGACGATGGCCAGATCGGGCCGCAGACGATACACCCCGGCGTCGTCGGAGGTTTCGGTTCCGACCAGCATGTCGGGGTTAGTGAACTTTGGTAGGTCGTGCAAGACTTGCGCGAGGTCGGCGGGGCCGAGCTTGGCGGCTCAACCCGCGGCCTTGACCTCTTGCGTCAGTCTCACGGCCTTGTGCTTTCCGAGCATCATAGAATTTTAACTTTAATGGTATCCCTCTGCCTTTTCAATGCGCCGCCGGTTTGGGTAGTGGTTCAATCTGATTTCAACGACGTGTCAATGTAGGGGCAGGCCCCCGTGCCTGCCCAGTTTTCGGGCGACCACAGGGGGTCGCCCCTACCGAACCACTACCCCGGTTTAGCGGGGGACGGCGGGGATTTGAGCTTTCGAATGTCGCCGATTCTGATCGTCAGCCCCTCGCGGTCGAAATACTCCAGGAGCGGGATCGTATACTTGCGGCTGGAGCCGATGAGATCGCGGAACGCCGCCGCGGTCATCTCGCCCTTCTCGGCTAAAAGCTTCTTTAGCATCGTCCTGAGCTGATCGATGCTGCCGGCCAGGAAGTACATGTCGGTCGTGACTCGGACCACCGAGCCTTCTCGCTCCAGCAGGCGAATGACTTCGTTAAGCTTGGCGCGGTTCACGGTGGCAAGCCTTTCGATCTCCTTTAAATCGGGCGGCGCCAGCGGCTGTTCGCCCAGGAGCTTTTTGATTTTGTCCATTAAGGATTTTTCCTGACCGCCCAACTGGACGCGATGGGACGCCAGGCGCAAGAGGTTCTCTTCCTTCGCGACGGCCTTGCCGTTGATCAGCGTATCCACCACCACGCGGAATATCTTGGGCGGGAGGTCAACCTTGAGCTTGCCGCGCAGTTCCTCCATGTCCATGCCGGGCACGAGCGGGTGGGCGCCGTGGAATTCCTTGAGCACGCCGAGAATTTTCTCCGTGAGCCGCCGCCATTTGTTTTCGGTGGTATAAACCTTTTCTCCGTCGGCGCTGAAGGTGCGCAGGTTGGAAGTCTGTTCGATTTGCCGGCGCGCTTCTTCTTCGCGCAGATTCAAGAACTGATGAATCGCCTCGATGGGGAGCGCGAAGGCGTCGCTCTCGTCGAGAAAAGTTTCACTGAGTTTCATGGCATCGCCGTTGTGGAGCGCTGCGAGCCGGGCGGAGAGATCCTTTTCGCCGCGCTTGTGCCGCTTCGCCCAGGGATGAATGACGGCGCCTCCCGCCAGGGTGCGCCGGGCGGTTTCGTCGCGCACGATGAAATGATCGCCGCGCAGCGCCAACAGCGGCTCGGCGAGAGTCAATTGGCAATAGCCGGCTTGCTTGGGATCGAGCTTCGCTTGATCGCCGAGCAGGATGACCTTGGCCAACCGTTCCGCCGCGCCCATGTGAACGCGCACGCGCTGGTGGTTCTTGATGCCTTTGGCCGCCGCCGGCCGCACCTCGAGGAAGGCGTCGAAGCGCTCCGAGGTGAGCGTCAGTTTTTCATGGCAGATCACATGGCCGCGTTCGATGGCGGCCCGATCAGGACCGGCGAGATTCAAGGCGACCCGCTGGCCCCAGCCGGCGGTCTCGACGGCATGGCCGTGGACCTGCAAACTGCGCACGCGAAAGAGCAAATCGCCGGGCAGGCAGCGCACTTGATCGCCAATCTTGACCGAGCCGCTTAGCGCCGTTCCCGTCACTACGACTCCATGTCCCTGGAGCACGAAGGCCCGGTCGACGGGCAGGCGAAAATAGCCGCTGGGTGCCGGCTTGTCGCCGCTCTTGAGGATTTGTGAGATGCGTTCCCTGAGCGCGTCGATGCCCTGGCCGGTGACCGATGAGACCGAGATCGTCGGCGAGTTTTCCAGTGTCGTGCCGAGGGTGAGGATTTCGATTTCCTCCTCGACCTCGGCGATGCGCGCCGGCGGAACGAGGTCGGTCTTGGTAATCACGAAGATCGCCATCTTGACGCCGAGCAGGTGGACGATGTCCAGGTGCTCTTCGGTCTGCGGCATCACGCCGTCGTCGGCGGCGACGGTGAACAGCACGAGATCGATGCCGTGGGCGCCGGCGAGCATGTTCTTGATAAAGCGCTCGTGGCCGGGAACATCGACGACGCCCGCCGAGGTTCCGTCCGGCAGGTCGAAGTGAGCGAAGCCGAGGTCGATGGAGATGCCGCGCTCTTTTTCTTCCTTGAGCCGGTCGGTATCCTGGCCGGTGAGAGCTTTGATCAAGCTGGTCTTGCCGTGATCGATATGGCCGGCGGTGCCGATGATGTAGGGCATATTGAATTCAGTTCAAAGTTCAAGGTTCAATGTTCAACGTACTCCGACCCTTCCTGAGCCCTCTAAGCCGACTCTCCGACCTTGAACCTGGAACATTGAACCTTGAACCCATAAGTTCGATCGTGCCTCGGTCTTGTCAAATCACTATGAGCTCTCGACTCCACCAAAGTTCGGCACAAGCTCTTGCGGGTCAAAGATCGTTCTCAGATCGAGCAGGAAACGGTCCTCATTGACGCGGCCGAGGATCGGCGGATTGGCGCCGCGAAATTTCTTGGCGACGGCATCGGCGCTCAGTTTCGCATGTTCCACCGCGATGACGACGGTGGGAAGTTTTTCCGTGGGCAGGGCGCCGCTGCCGATCTGCGCCGTGGAGTTTTCCAGCTTCAGGCGAAAGTCGCTGCCCAGGGCGGTTTGCAGCCTGGGCAACGCCGTTTCGCCCAGCGCGCGAATTTCCTCCAGCGGCCGGGTGAACGCGCGCAGCGTCGGAATCACGTGAGTTATCTCCGGCGCCTGCCGGTAGAGCCGCAGCGTCGCTTCCAACGCGGCGAGAGTCAACTTTCCGCAGCGCAGCGCCCGCTGCATGTGATTCTTATTCATCCTGGCGATCAGGCTTTTCTTTCCGACCATCAGCCCGGCCTGCGGGCCGCCGAGAATCTTGTCGCCGCTGAAAGTGACGACGTCCGCCCCCGCTTGAATCCGTTCGGCGACGAGAGGCTCCTTGGGCAGCCCGTACTTGCTCAGATCGATCAGCGCGCCGCTGCCCAGATCTTCCATCACGGGGACATTGTGCTGCTTGCCGATGGCGACGAGTTGCTCCAGCTTGACCTCCGCGGTGAAGCCGACGACCTTATAGTTGCTGGTGTGGACTTTCAAAAGCAGCGCGGTCTTTTCGTTGACGGCGTTCTCGTAATCCGCCGGATGAGTTCGATTAGTGCTGCCGACTTCGCGGAGAATCGCGCCGCTCTTGGCCATGATCTCCGGAATACGAAAGGCGCCGCCGATCTCGATCAGCTCGCCGCGGGAAACGATCACTTCTCTGCCCTCCGCCAGCGTATTTAGTCCCAGCAACACGGCGGCGGCGTTGTTATTGACGACCGTGGCCGCCTCCGCGCCGGTGAGCTCGACGAGGAGACTCTGCAGAGTTTCTTCCCGCCGTCCCCGTTTGCCGGCGGCGAGATCATATTCCAGATTGATCGGGTCGCCGGCCACCGCGATCATCGCGTCGATGGCCGCTTGCGGCAGCAGGGCCCGTCCCAGGTTGGTGTGCAGGATGGTGCCGGTGGCGTTGACGACACGCACATGGCCCGGCCGGCTCTCCGCCGCGATGCGCGTCTCGACCCGGCCCAGGATTGCGTCCTCGTGCAGGTCGCCGGAGCTTGGTTGTGCCTGCCTGATTTCGGCGCGCACCTGATCGAGAGCTTCACGGCACTTTTGCGTGACGTAATCGTGGTTGTAGCGCGCCAACAAGGCCGCGCAACGAGAGTGCTTGAGAAGGCGATCCACCGAGGGCAGAGCGCGGAAGCGTTGTGCGGCTTGTTCGGCCATGAGGGAATTCAGACTTGCACACGGGACCGGCAAATTCAACTTGGTTTGCGCCCGTGCCCCACCTCGCTCCGCCGCGCGGCGATTCGATCTATTCTAAGCGGTTTGATCTTCAAGCCAAGACTGGTTCTGCAATAGGGCCGACGATCCGCCTCGGCCCGCACTCGCGCAAGAGGTCAAACTGCGTCGACATCAGTCACCTCGGGTCGAAGCCGCGCACAAAAACTCCCACAATGGCGTAATTTTTACCAAACACTCGTGCGATTGACTACTCGCCGGTTCGGCGATATCGTTCCCATCAGCGAAAATGGGTGTCTAAATTTCCTAAATGCAGAAAATTAACTCGCAATTTGGTGTGCCTCATGGACGAGAAATACCAATCAATCAAAACGTTCTTGCCCTCATTGACAGGATCGCAGAATTACCTTCAAACTGGCACAACGCCGGATCGGTACCCCTGAAGGGCTTGCGTGCCATTGCGCGGCACGCGGAGCAGATCGGGCCAATCACCCACTCTGCGGAGACCGGCTGCGGGAGAACGACTCTCCTGTTTTCGCACCTTTCTTCTAACCACTTAGTTTTCGCTTTAGATGCAGGCGCAAGCCTTAGCCAAACCAGGGACAGCGCGCTGCTCAATCCTCAGAATGTAACCTTCATCGAAGGTCCGTCTCAGCTGACTCTTCCAAACTACAGCTTCAAGCATAAAGTTCAGATTGCACTCATTGACGGACCCCATGGATATCCTTTTCCCGATCTTGAGTACTACTATTTCTACCCGCAAATTGAGACAGACGGGTTGCTTCTGGTTGATGATCTACAAATTCCGTCGATCGGCAGGATGTTCGATATCATCGACGCGTCTGATATGTTCAATCTCATCGAGATCGTGGGCAACATGGCCATCTTTAAACGCTCAGACGCGCCCTTGATCGACCCGCTGAGCGATAGTTGGTGGATTCAAGGTTACAATCGGCCGCACTACGAGGAGATAACAAGGCAAAAATTCTCACTGCTGCGCGGTTTGGCCTATATTACGCCCAGACCACTGAAAATGATGATACCGGCGAGCGTAAAAGAGACGTTTTGGCTTTGGACCGGAAGGTAGATGAAACCTGGAGCTGTGAAATCATTCCGAGTCCGGCAGGGCATGCAACCGAGCACTTAACCGATCACCCTCGCGCGCAAGGTGCGCCGGCGCGCATTAAGGTGGGCTAGCCTCGATTTCCACAGTACCGGTAATCACCTAACGCTCGTGTACCGCCGTGTTCCGGCACAGCCCACGGGCGTGTGCCCTCCCGCTTAATTGTGTTAGTGAATTCGAGTACTGATCCATAACAAACCGGACTTCTA
>JAUYJC010000144.1 GCA_030688735.1 Deltaproteobacteria bacterium | reverse complement strand
CGGCAAGGGCGTTTACATTCGAGCTTTCACCTCCTGGGTCACCCCATGGGGATGTCGAGTATCACTACGCGGGCAAACAACCAATTCCCGCGGCCGGACTTACACCGGCTAGACAAGCAACCGTATAGGCTGCGAACGAAGAGCACGAAGTAAAGAAGTTTAGATATATTACCGTCCGAAACCTTCGTGTCCGGAGTCTGCCCTGAGTTCCGTCGAAGGGTCTGCTTCGTAGTGAGAAGTTTTGTCGGGTGGAATCGCTTCTCAAATTACTTCTCTTGGAGGATGGTCAATGAAAAGAATAAGCTTTGGCTTGCTGGTTTTTCTTCTCTGGAGTTCACCGGCCCAGGCGCAAACGCCGTACTTCCAAGGCAAGACCATCAGAATCATCGTCGGCTACCCTGCCGGCAGCTCCCACGACCTATGGGCGCGCCTGATTGCCGCCCAACTGCCCAAGCATATTCCCGGTAATCCGGCCGTCATCGTTCAAATCATGACCGGGGCGGGATCGATGGTTGCCACGAACTATATCCATAACGTCGCCAAGCCCGATGGTCTGAACTTGGGAGTGATCAATGCGGCGCTTTACATCAACCAACTGCAAAAGAAAAAAGAGATCCAGTTTGATTGGCCGAAGCTCACCTGGATCGGTAGCGCGACCCCCACGAACCCGATGCTCTACATGTGGGCCAATACGCCGTACAAAACCATCCACGATGTCCGCACCGCCGCCGTGCCGCCCAAGTGCGGCACCACGGGAACCGGGAACACCGGATACTACTTGCCCAAGCTGCTCGAACAAACCATCGGCGCCAAGTTCACTTTGGTAACCGGATACCAGGGCGGCGCCGAAGTCGAGTTGGCCGTCGAGAGAGGAGAGGTGCAATGCCGCGCCTTTACGATTCAAGTGTTTTTCGGACGAGAGCCGTTCACTACCTGGCGCAGCAAGAATCTCGTTCGCGTGCTGGTTCAAGGCGGCAAGAAACGTGATCCGCGGTTGCCGGACACGCCGCTGCTGAACGAGTTGATGGATCAGTATAACACCGGCGACGCTGACCGCCGTCTGGTCAAGGTCATGCTGGGATCTGGCGAATTCGGCAGCGCCCCGACGATCGGTACTCCCAGTATTCCTGCCGAGCTGGTCAAGATCCTGCGCGCCGCCTATGCTAAGGCGCTGACGAGCCCCGAGCTCATCGCGGAAGCGAAGAAGCAAGGGTTCGACGCCGAGCACATCCCCGGCGAGGAACTCGAAGCGCTCGCCAAGGAAGTGATGTCGCAGCCGGCGGATGTCATCGCCTCAATGAAGAAAGTTATGGGAGAATAGGGAGGATTAAATGGAAAAAATCGGCTTTGTCGGAACCGGCGCGATGGGAAGCGCCTTACTTTCGCGTCTAAAATTGGCCAACGTCGTCGCCACGGCATTCGACATCGCGCCTGCAGCGATGGCAGCTGCCCGCGCCGAGGGCGCCGAAGTCACCTCGTCAGCCAAAGCGGTCGCGCAAGTTTCAACGATCATCGATGTCGTCGTGCGCACCGACCAAGAGGTCCTAGATTGCACGCTGGGCAGCAACGGCATCCTGGAAGGCGCGGCGCCGGGATCGCTGGTATTGCTTCACAGCACGATTCGGCCGACGACGACGAAAAAAGTCGCCGAGGCCGCGGCGGACAAAAGAGTCAACGTGATCGACGCCTGCATGACGGCGGTGCCCAGCGGCGTGCGCCAAGGAGGGTTGACGTTTCTCGTCGGCGGACAAAAAACGTTCTTCGAGCGCGCCAGGCCACACCTGCTCAACATGGCCAAGGACGCGGTCCACATGGGTCCGCTCGGCTGCGGCAACGTCGCCAAGCTTTTCAAGAACATGGTCACCGCCTCCGAGGCGCTGATTATCTATGAAGCCTTACAGATCGCCAAGGCCGGGGGGATCAGTTATCAAGCGGCCGTCGATCTCATGCAAAAGACCAGGTCGCCGCATGTCTTGGACCGCTTGGAGATGAGATTCGACCTCTCTGGTGGAGACTTGAAGTTCACCTCCGGGGCAAATCTCTACGACAAGGATTTGCCGCTCGCCGCGGAAGTGGGCAAGAGCCTCGGCGCGGAAATCCCGGTCGTCGAGGCGCTCGCCAAGTTAGGCATCAAACTGAACCGGGGAAAGATCAGTATTTAGCTTCGCTGCCCGGGTTTTCAGGCGTCGTGAAGCCCCACGGGGAAGCCTGTGTCACCTTCCAGCACGCCCGTGGGGCGGAATCCTGAGCGCGAGCCCCTGGCCATGGCCGGGGCTCGCGGCGAAGGGTCGGCTCGAAGCGTAGACAATCTCTAACCAAAGGTATTTGAAATTCGGAAACCAAGAAGAGATCGGAAAAACTATGTCTCTCGCAAAGACGCAAAGCTCAGAGAATTCGGAAGATATTTTTAACTTTGCGCCTTCGCTCAGCCAAACAATTTGCGGCTGATCAGCCTTAGGCTGAGCCTTGGCGGGATAAATTTTCCTGGAGTCGTTCTGTTCAACAGTTCCAAGGTAAGTATCTAACCAATGAGAAAGCATCCGTACAGAAACCATCTTGTCGAGCTGATATCGGAGCAAACGGACTCCGGCGACTGGTTCGCCAGAGCCATGATCGTCATCGTCGAGGAGAAAAAAGAAAAACGTATTCCTATTTTCGGCCGCCGGCGCGCCACGTTCGAGAGCCGGCAGCGGGCCGACGCCTACGCTTTCGAGCTCGCCAAGATTTGGATCGACGGCAGGCTCTGGGGCACCAACGGTCATGGCTAGCATGCACCGAGCTTGCTCAAGGTTCAATGTTCCAAATTTGAATCTACGATTTAATTACGCGATCGAAATGCTTGGATATTCAGGCTTTTGCGTGGCTAACCTGCCAACACTATTTCTCTGTAAGGACTCGGAGGTTGCACCGCGGATCCGCCAAAATCCGCCAAAGGACGGATCAGCCCCAAATTGTTCGGCTGAGAGGGATCAGCCGCAATTATCAACGCTGAGGCGCTGAGGTCGCAGAGAAAAGAGTTTTTGATCAAAACATACTTCGAACTCTGCGTACTCCGTCTCTCTGTGGTGAATAATCTTTCACACTAATCCCGGAAGACCCCAATCCTTAGGCCGCCCGCAAACGACCTCGGTCATGCGGCAATTCCAAATGACCGAGATTAGGCCCTAACGGGACGATCCCGGTCGGGTTCACGTTCAACTGGTTGTAGTAACCTTCCTTGATCTTCTGCAAATCGAATGTTTCTTCGATTCCCGGCCACTGATAAAGCTCGCGGAGATAGTTGGCGAGATTGGGATAATCTTGAACGCGCCGCAGATTGCACTTGAAGTGGCTGTAGTAAACCAGATCGAATCGCAGCAGCGTCGGAAAGGCCCGCCAATCGGCCTCGGTGATCCGATCTCCCGCCAAATAGCGCCGCTCGCCGGCCTGTTTTTCCAAAGTGTCGAGACATAGGAAAACCTTGCGCACGGCGTCATCGTAAGCCTCCTGGCTGCGGGCGAAGCCGGCGCGGTAGACCCCGTTGTTGAGATGGCTGTAAACGAAATCGTTGATGCGGTCCACCTCGCCGCGTAAATCCGCCGGGTAAAAGTCGTAATGGACATCGGTGAAAGCGCCGAACGCGGCGTTGAACATGCGGATGATCTCCGACGACTCATTGCTGACGATCGTGCGCTGCTCGCGGTCCCATAGCGTCGGCACGGTGACTTTACCGGAATAGCTGGCGTCCGCCGCCGCGTACACTTGGTACAGGCGAAAAATACCGTCCGCGCAAGGCTTAAAATCTTCAATCGCTTCCGAGTATGCCCAGCCTTCGTCCTTGGGCCGGTCGGCATTCGACAAAGAGATCACGTTCTCTAATCTCTTCAACTTACGCATGATGATCGTCCGGTGCGCCCAAGGACAGGACGGTGAAACGAAAAGATGGTAGCGTCCCGCTTCTGCCTTAAAGCCGCGGTCGCCCGAAGGCCCCGCACTGCCGTCCGCCGTGATCCAATGACGGAACCGCGAATCCGCGCGGATGAAATGCCCCCGGTCGTCAGCGGAGATCCGCTCATCGTCAACCCATTTGCCGTCGATCATCAGGCCCATAGCATTGCTCTCCTTGTTTCTAACGTCTTCTACCAGAACCTCGCTTTGTAAAAAAGCCTCTGCTTTGCGTCGAACTTCGATGCTTCGGGTCGCCCTTTTGGCAGCGGTTCAATCTGATTTCAAAAACGCATCAATGTAGGGGCAGGCCCCCGTGCCTGCCCTCGTATCGAGCGACCACAGGGGTCGCCCTACAAATCTTCAACTGAACCACTGCTGTCCTTTTCAGCTCTTCAGCACCGCATAGACGGTATGGTATAGTCAAATCGTGAAAACGATTCCATCCCTCCCGCTTATTCTCTTTTGTTTCACGCTGTGCCCCGGGCCTACAGGCGGCAGCGCGTGGGCGGCAGCCGATCAGCTTGAGGAGACCAAACGCGAACAGACGAAGTCGCGACAGGAAGAGCAAATCAAAGAGCTGCGCCAAAAGCAGCAAATCGAAAACCTCAAGCGCGACCAGCAGATAATTCAATCGCAGCAGCAACTCGACCAGCTCAAGCAGCAGAAACCTGACCCGTCAGGCGTTCAGCAGCCCCAGGCCCAACAGACTCAGCGGGAGTTGGATCAACTCAAGAACGAGCTACAGATCAAACGGCTACAAAACGAGTTGCAGATCAATCAAATCCAGCGCGAGCAAAACCAGTCGCGCCAGCAAGAGCAGATCCGCGAATTGCAACGCCAGCAGCAGATGGAATTCCTCCAAGACCAAAACCGCAAAAACCAGATGCAACTCGACCTCGACCGCCTGCGCCAACGGTAACAACCCAACAAATAGGCGTTTCAGGCTACCGTGTGGCAAACCGCGGAGGCGCTGAGTACGCTGAGAGGAAATCAACTGAAGATATCATCTTGAACAAACCCTCTGCGAACTCTGCGTCTCTGTGGTGAATACTCCTTCACAGTAAACCCGGAAGAACCATAAATTGAAACGTCGAAACGTTGCGCCTAGTACCAACTTGCGCGAGATTCCCCTCCCTCGCGCGCATGCGGGAGGCCGGCCACGATTTGAACCATTTGAACGGCTTGAACGGTTCGATGGCCTCGAATCGCTTGACAGCTCATGGGGGGTGGTGAAATAAACGGATACTTCCATAGCAGCGAGAGGACTAAGATGACAAGACAAATTTTTGCTTTGGCTCTCAGCGTTTTGCTCGTAGCGCTCATTGGGCCAAGACAGGCAGGAGCGTCGGAACGAATTCCTCGCGTCGGCATTCTCTTCATCGGCGGCAAAGACCAGCCGCATTTGGCATCATTCAAGCAGGGTCTGCGCGAACTCGGTTACACGGAAGGTAAAAATATTATCCTCGTATACCGCTACGCCGAAGGCAAAGAAGAACGGCTCGCCGATCTCGCCGCCGAGCTCGTGCGTGAGAAAGTCGATGTCATCGTCACCACCTCTGCGATCAGCGCTCTGGCCGCTCGACGGGTAACCCGAACGCTACCGATCGTGATGACCACCGGCAATCCACTCGCGACCGGACTTGCTGACAGCTTGGCGAAACCTGGCGGAAACGTCACGGGCTTGAGCGTGATGGCATCCGACTTGAGCGTTAAGCGGCTTGAGCTGCTTAAAGAATCCTTTCCCAAAAGAACCCGCGTCGGGGCGCTATGGAGTCCGCGCGACCGCGAAGCGGAAATCCAATTTAAAGAAACCGAAGAGGCCGCCAAAGTTTTGTCCGTACGTTTGCATCAGCTGGGAATAACGTCGGCCGATGACATCGACCGCGCCTTCAATGCGATGACCAAGGCGCGCGACAGCGCACTCGTGGTGATCTTGTCGCCGCTCGTCACACTGAACTCGAAGCGAATTGTCGAGCTCGCACTCAAACATCGCCTGCCGGGAATCTATCCGACCAGACAGTTTGTCGAGGAAGGCGGCCTGATGGCCTACGGCCCGTTGATCGCAGACCTGTACCGCCGCGCGGCAACCTATGTGGACAAGATTCTGAAAGGCAGAACGCCCGCCGACCTGCCGATCGAGCAACCGATGAGGTTCGATTTCATCGTCAACCTTACCGCCGCAAAACAGATCGGCGTGACGGTTCCACCGAACGTCTTGGTCAGAGCCGACAAAGTAATCAGATAGGAGTGAGAAGGGAGGGGTGAGCAGCTTTGGAGAAAGCCATCACCCGCCTTTGCGCTTCTTCAATTCTTCGATGAGCTGGGGAATGACCTTGAAGACGTCGCCGACGACGCCGAAGTCGGAGTACTGGAAGATCGGCGCTTCGGGATCTTTGTTGATCGAGATGATGGTCTTGGAGGTTTTCATGCCGGAAAGATGCTGCACGGCGCCGGAGATGCCGCAGGCGAAATAAATATCCGGCTTCACCGTCTTCCCGGTCTGACCGATCTGCATGGCGTAGGGCACCCAGCCGGCGTCAACCGCGGCGCGGCTGGCGCCGACGGCGCCGACGAGCAGTTCGGCCAGATCTTTCAGCATCGCAAAATGTTCTTCACCCTTGAGCCCGCGTCCTCCGGCGATCACCGTCTTGGCACCTTCGAGCTGCGGCCCCTCGCGCTTGACCACGACCCGCTCCTTCACATGCACTTTGCGCAGCGCCTCATCCGCGACGGCGGGCACTTCTTCGACGGCGACCGGCTGCTCGTTGACTTTGGGCTCGAATGACTTGGGCCGCACCAAAAGCAGCTTGGTTCCCTGGCTCACGAGCGTGCTGGTGTTCTGATAGGTGGCGCCGAGGGCGGGTATGGTCGCTTCCACGCTGCCGTCTTTCAATTGAAAATCGCCGACGTCGCTGATCGCGCCGCAGTCGAGCCGGGCGCTTAGATTGGCGACCAAGTCTCGCCCCGCATAGCTGGAAGCGCACAGAAGAACCGCTGGTTGATGCTTTTGGATGAGTCCGGCGACGGTTTCGGCCGCCGGCAGCGTGAGATACTCTCGATAGACCGGATCGGCGCAGTGATAAATCTTGCTCGCTCCATGCTTCGCAAGCGTTTGCGCGGCATCCGCCGGCGCGGGACCGAGCAGGATCGTCTCGGCTTTTCCCGCCTCGGCCGCCTTGGCGAGCATTTCCAAGGTCGTAGTCGTGATCTTATCGTCGACGATTTCCGCGAATACCCAAACGAGGTCCGCCACCTAAATCACCTTGATTTCGGCAAGAAAATCAGCGATCTGCTTGCCGCCTTCCCCTTCGTCGGTCACCACCTTGCCCGCGTCCCGCTTGGGCGGACGGCCGATGGTCAGCACTTTTTCCCGCGCGCCTTTCTCGCCTACCTGATCCGCCGCCAGGCCGAGGTCCGCCGCGGTATAGACTTTGATCTCTTTCTTTTTCGCCGCCATGATGCCTTTGAGCTGGGGATAGCGCGGCTCGTTTATTCCGCTGCTCACCGCAACCAATGCCGGCAGCGACGACTCCACCACGTCGTAGCCGTTTTCGCTCTGGCGATTAATCGAAATTCTGCCGCCGTCCACCGTCACTTCTTTGGCAAAGGTCAGCGCCGGAATGCCGAGCAATTGAGCGAGCTGTCCATGGACGATGCCCGAATAGCTGTCGCTGCTCTCGGTTGCGCAGATCACTAAATCGAAGGGTTGTTTTTTGATCGCCGCCGCCAGCAGTTTTGCCGTGCCGAGCGTGTCCGAACCGGCCACCGCGTCGTCGAGAATATGCACTGCGGAAGCGACGCCCATAGCCAAGGCATTGCGGATGCCGATGGTGACCTCGCTGATGCCCATGGTGACGAGGGTCACCGCGCCGCCATGTTTTTCGCTGAGCCGAAGACCCTCTTCCACCGCGCTCGCGGCGGCCGGGTCAAGCTCATGCGTCACGCCTTTGCGCACCATGCGCTTGGTGCTGGGGTCAAGCTCGATAGTAACGGTACTTGCGGGGATGACCTTACCGCAGACGACGATGTTCAATGTCTTTTCTCCCTCGATTTGAATCTCAGCGTTGACGAAGAAGCTCCACGGGTTTACGCCCGTG
This sequence comes from Deltaproteobacteria bacterium, assembly GCA_030688735.1. GTDB lineage: Bacteria > Desulfobacterota > Binatia > UBA9968 > UBA9968 > JACPFE01. The sequence continues at coordinate 1,660 of JAUYJC010000144.1, read as the reverse complement.
GTATCTTTAATTTCATCGGCGGAATCCGCCGAAGCACTCACCCTCCTTCGCTCTTCGAGCTACGAAGGGTCCGTCCGACGCATTCATCGCCGGGCTCACGCCCGGGGTCTTCTGCGTAGGCGGATAAACAAAAGCGCCCGGAGAATTCAGGCGCCTTGTCGAATCAGTAATTTTCAAGCCGGCCGGGCCGCGCTAGAGCGGCGCTTACGAAAGCCACTCCTTGACTTTGCCCTCCAGCACGACGTCCAAAATCTCTTTGCAGTCCCCGATCGCTTTCTCGACGACTTTCGGATCATCTTTCAGATGCGGCATGGCGGAACCGACCGCGCTCTTCAGAGCCTGAATGAATTCTTTAAACTGCTGGTCCAATGCTTCGGTATTCGGCGCGGCTTGCATTCATTTCCCCTGGATTATGTAAACAAACGGCCTTTGTTGGGATCGGGAATCTTCAGGCCCATTTTCGTGATTAACGCGTCGACTTCGTCTTTATACTGCTGGCGCGCCTCCGCGTTAGGCCGCCGCTTGAGGCCCCAATACATGTAGCGCTCCGAACGGTATGACTTGCTGTTACCGAACATGTCGAGCCCTTTAACGTACCAGTAGTCCACCGCTTTTTGAACTCTTGCCTTCCACTCCTCGTCCTTGGCCGCGTACTCGGCGGTTTTGTTGGTGCCAAAGTCGATATGCCCCTCTTCCTCCCGGATCACGTCGGCATCTTCGACCACGCGCGCGAGCGGCAGATAGGTACAGCCGATGAATTCCTCGAGCTGATAACGGCCGACCCGATCGATCAGGAAACCGAACGCCGCGTAGTCCTCCCAGGTCTGGATTTCGCCGCGAAACGCTTCGACGTAGCGTTCCTGATTGGAGCGGCTGAGCACGTAGGAAACGTCGACGGCGATGTCCCCCGCTAAACGCGCTATCTTACGATAGTGATCCATCTCTTCGGCTGCCGTACGCGCGACAATCAATTGGTCTAATTTAGTCGGGGCGTTGGGTAAAATATGCTTCACGTAGAGATTGGGACCGCCGATCTCGCAGTCCGCTTGGATAGCCAGCACGCGGCGCAGCAGGTCTTGATACTCCGGGTCCTGCTTTTCAAAATCCTTTAAGTCGATCTTGTCCGTAAACATCAAAAGGGCCTCACGTAACACGCCCATCGATCATCGCCCGTGCTAAAAATCCTTAACAAAACAAGGTCGATAAATCAACCGTAGCCGCCCGCATGACAGGGTGAATTTGTTCTCGCGAATTTGTTTGAAAAATCAACGATGGCCCACCTTTTGGAAAACACGACAAATCAATTGGTTATGGAGAGAACAAATTTACCGTGGCCCGCATGATCGCTTGTCCCCGCATGTTCGGCTGCAACCAAAACCGTCGCCAATGGCTACGCCCTCAAAGCCGGCAGGACTTCTTCACCCAGAATGGCGATCTGCTCGTGCCAGTCGGCGTAGCGGAATCTCAGATCGTAAACGATATGGTCCGCGCCGGACTGCTCATAGGCGAGGGTGGCACGGACGATGTCCTCTGGCGTTCCGGCGAGAAGGAAACCTTCGATATCCTCCAGCGTCGAGAATCGACCGGACGCGGGCTTGACCCAAGTGGAATATTTCTCTGCTTCGGCGATCAGAGTCTGACGGTTCACCGCGCCCAGCGC
>JAUYJC010000133.1 GCA_030688735.1 Deltaproteobacteria bacterium | reverse complement strand
TGATAAGAGAAGTTTTCGATTTCATGTTTACCTCCGAATGATTTATTTTAGTCGCAACTCTAGGGACGCTGACGAGTCGAACCGTCAGAACTCAGTTTGCGATTGATCTGGCACGAAGTCCTAGTGAGGGCTAAGCTATGGCGGCGGTGTCTGATCGAGATGTTCGCTCGCTGATGAGTTAGCCACTCCTGGGATATACCTTTTCGTGGTTTGTCTCATGGCAATTTCTAAACGCAAGCACCGTACCAAGTCGCATAATGTTAGCTTACGTACCGTAATTAAAAGCATTTGAACGGCACCCTTGGTTTTCTAGGTAATCCCAACTGTGGGAGTTTACCTACGGGGAAAACTGCCGGATTGTAGATTCGTGCGTTGAATTCAGCATCATGAGTGTAGGTTTTTCTACTTCCGGTTAGCCCTACAAAAGCTTCACCGGAAAGCATGAGCATCCGGAGTGCGAAAGGACCTCCTATCGTGCCACTGCCCCCCTCTTTGCTCTTCATTCTGGTGAATTAATTTGGCGCAAACGACGGAGTTTCGATGGGATGACTCCGTTGAAAAGCGTGGGGCCAAAAACGGTAATGGCCAGATGAACGGAAATCTATCACGCCCGGCGCGCAGATCGCCTAGCAAGGGCCGTGCGGTTAAGCGTGGATGCTGCTTGATCAGGCTTTGATTCTTGAGGGTTGACCGTGCAGGGGATGTTCATCGATACGCTCGGCGGAGTTGTCACGTTAACTCCGCCGAGCATCACTGCACGACTGAAAGCCGGACTGCCCGGCCGAACGCGCAGGCAGATTAGTATTCTTGTTGCCGTCGCAGCCGCTGAATGTCCTGGCGATTGCGTTCGCTCTCGGCCTGGTTGCGGTTGATCTGCTGCTGTTGACGGTAATTGGTATTTTCCTGTCCTTGGATCTGATCGCCGACGAGAGCGCCCGCGCCTAGCCCAAGCCCGCCGCCGATGGCCGCGCCCGCTCCTGGATGACCCACTGCCGCGCCCACCAGACCACCCGCGACGGCGCCACCGACGGCGCCGATGCCCGCGCCTTTCTCACGCGTAGTTAACGGGCCACCAGCGCATCCCCCAGCAAAAAGTGTCCCTGCCAGCAATAGCATTGAAGCCTTGCTTAGAATCGTTCTGTTTTTTCCCATATTAGTATTTTCCTTTCCTTATGAGTATCTCGGTTTTGTCAGCCTTGCCTTTTTGTTTTTCACGACCTTGTTTTGAGCCTTCATCGGATTTTCTACGCGCTTGCAACTCATGCCGCTCACCGGCGCGCACCCAACCACGGCCGGGGTCCGCCGACCATTGAGCGTTGGTGTTCGCTCTGCCTTTAGCGCCCATCTTTGCCTTTTCGCCACGATTGACGGTTGACTCTTTTCCCTGTCCGGCGCTAACGGGTTTATCGAGAACGCACAGTGTCAGCGCGTATAATAGGCCAAAGACGGCGACGTACCTGTTGGGTCGCATTTGCCTGTCCTCATACCCCGGCCTTGGCTAATCCGTTGGCTTTCGCGCTGTCTCTAATCGGATTTTCTTTCTGCAACAGACCACCAGTTGCTTCGCGAATCTTTGGCAACGAAGTGGAGACGCGCCGCAAGAACTCGTTCAAGGTAGCCAGCGCCGCAACAAGATCAAATTTCATGAGCATTACCTCCGTTTGATTGATCAATTCCACGTTCAAGCTCTAGAGCAACGCCCATGCCACGAGGGAAAGTTCGTCAATTCAGTCAGTTACGAGAAGAGGAGAAAACGCGGGGACGGGTAAAAAAGTAAGGGTGCGGGGAGATATTACGCTTTGTTATAGAGCGCCAGTTTGGCGCTTAGCGTCTTGGGGGTAATCCCAAGCAGGCGGGCCGCTTGGGTTTTGTTGCCGTCGCACGCGCTGAGCGCTCGTTCGATCGTTTGGCGCTCCGCCTCAGCCAGCGAAAGCGGCTCGGTGTCGGTTCTCTCTTCCAAAACCGGGCTAAGACAAAAGCGCTGAAAATCCTCGGCGCTGATGCTCGGCCCTGGCGCCATCACGGCCAGCCGCTCCATCGCATTACGTAGCTCGCGAACGTTGCCGGGCCAGGCGTGGGAACGCAACGCGGTGGTGAAATCGGCGGCCCAGGGCAATTCTGGGCGTTGGTATTTCTGCGCGCAGGACTCGAGAAAGTGACGCGCCAAGAGCGGTATATCCTCGCCGCGCTCGCGCAGGGCCGGGAGTTCGAGATGAAAGACACTCAAGCGGTAGAATAGATCCTGGCGCAGTTTGCCGTCTTTCACGGCGGTTGCCGGATGGCGGTTGGTAGCGGCCACGACTCGCACGGAAACCGCCACGCTCGAATTGGCGCCGATGCGGCGCACCAGTCCTTCTTCTAAAACGCGCAAGAACTTGGGTTGCACTTCCGCCGCCATCTCGGTGATTTCATCTAGGAACAAGGTGCCGCCGTCGGCCTCCTCGAAGCAGCCGAGATGGCGCTCGATGGCGTTGGTGAAGGCGCCCTTCTCATGGCCGAACAGTTCGCTTTCCATCAGCGTCGGCGAGATGGCCGAGCAGTTGAGCGGCAAAAACGGTCCCTCGCGCCGCGGCGATAGATCATGCAGCGTGCGCGCGACGAGTTCCTTGCCCGTGCCGCTCTCGCCGCTGACGAGCACCGCGGCATCCGTGGCCGCTACTTGGCTCAGGCGCTGATAAAGCTCGCGCATCGGCGCGGACTTGCCAATCAGCGCGCCGTAAGAGCCCAATGGCGATTCCAAGCGCTGGCGCAGCGCGCCGGCTTCACGCGCCAGCGCCGCTTGCTTCAGTCCCTTTGCCAGAACCTCGCGCAGGCGCTGGGGCTCGAGCGGCTTGGCCAAATAATCATAGGCGCCGAGCTTGATCGCTTGGACCGCGGTTTCGATAGTTGCCTGCCCGGTGAGAAAAATGATCGCCAACTGCTGCACCCGCTCACCCAAGGCCGCGATGAATTCAAGCCCGTTCATGCCGGGCATCATGAGATCGGTGACAACCGCGTGCGGCAACTCTTTGTCGCACACGCTCAGTGCTGCCTTGCCGTCGGGCGCGGCGGTGGCGCGGTACCCCCAACTTTCGAGCAAGGCGACCAAGCCGTCGCGCGTGGCGGCATCGTCGTCGACGATCAGAACATGAAGACGTGGGCGGGCCATGACTAGTTTGCTTCCAAAGGCAGCATCAGCCGAAAGGTCGCGCCCCCCGCTCCGTTGCGGTCGAGGTACGCCAACGAGCCGCCGTGGGATTCAGCGATCAGTTGACTCAACGGCAGCCCGATGCCGCTGCCCCCCACTTTTGTCGTCTTGCCGAATTCAAAAATATCTTGCCGATGTTCGGCGGGTACGCCCGGGCCGGAGTCCGTGAAATCAACGGTCAATTGCTGATTGTTTTTGGCGGCGCTCACCCGGATCGCGCCACCGTCCGGCTGGGCTTCGATGGCGTTCCTGAGCAGGTTATCGAAGGTTTGGCGCAGTCGAGTAGAATCCCCCAGCGCCGGCCACGGACCGGCCGAAAGTTCTTGGGTCAGCGCGATGTGCTGGACAGCGCACTGGGCGGCCACCGCTTCGAGACTGGCCGCCAGGATTTCAGAAACATTGAGCGCTTTACGTTCCATCGTCACCGGCGCAGAGTAATCCGTAAAGTCGCGCACCAGGCAGTTGACCTGGCGGATGCTCGCATCGAGTGCCTCGATGGAGCGCTGTGATTGATTTTTTTCTCCATTCGTCGAAGGAACGGCATTGCGCAAAAGTTCGAGGTGAATGGCCAGAGCATTCATGGGCGTGCGCACTTCGTGAGCCAGGGTGCGCGCCGCGACGGCAAGCCGCTGCACCGGCGCGGGAACACCCGTATGTTTGCGCTGCTTCATCACGAGCCGGTCGATCAAGTCCAAGCTCGCTCCTACTTCGTCGCGTTTCGCGTAATCTGGACGGATTTGATAGGTTCCGGCTTCGGCCCGGCGCAGAGTATCGGTAATCAGGCGGAAGCGGCGGGTGTAAAGAGCGGTGATCAGAAACGCGCTCACCAAAGCGACGCCGCCGCCGAGAGCGAAAAGCAGAGTCAACTGGCGCCACATGCCCGAGAGCAGCTCGGTCCAATCGGCCGGATTGATCCACAATCTTAAACCGCCGGGACCCTTGACGCCGGGCGGCATCTGCAAGGGCACTAAGACATCATAGTAGGCGGACTTCCCTTGAGTCTTGGAATTTATCGTCATGATGCCGCGGCTCAGGTTGGCATTCATCTTGGGATCGCTTAACGCTTCGCCCTGCTCATGGCCCATGGAACTGTAAAGAATCTTGCCGTCGGCGTTCACCACCCACATCGCTTCGATGCCGGCGCTGCGGTCGATAAAGGCGCGCATGAGGCCCCTTACCTCGGTGTTACGCGACGGCGCGCGGGCGGCGCTACTCTGAGCCCTTGGCGCCGGCCTAGTGCCGGGAAAAATGTTGCCAAGAAAGCTCCAAAAGGATGAAGATTGGGGCTGCGATTGACGAACGCTCGCTGGCGGTCCGGGGCGATCCCGCAGGCTGTCGGCCAGGGCGATCTCCACCTGACGAGCCATCAGCAGGGCGGTTTGCAGTGTCGCCTCAGTGGTGAGCCGGCGGGCGATCAACCAGACGCCCGCGGCGAAGAGCCCGGAAATCACCAGGATCGTGCCCACGAAGACGGCAATTTGTTGCTGGCGAAAGCTCATTTCGCCAATAGGATAACAGATCGCCCCAATCCAGCAAAGTTGGAAATTTCGGTCCTTCGATCATTGTCTTGCGCACACCCGCCTTTTGTTGCATAAATACGGTCATGCTTGTGGATGCCTATCGTCGCCCGCTCAAGGATCTGCGAATCTCGGTCACGGATCGGTGCAATTTCCGCTGCAGCTATTGTATGCCGATGGACGAATACGTTTGGATCGATAAGAAGGAGATCCTCACGTTCGAGGAAATCGCCAGATTAGCCACGCTCTTCGTAGGGCTTGGCGTCGAAAAGATCCGCCTCACGGGCGGCGAACCCTTGGTGCGACAGAATCTCGACCGTCTGGTTGGTAGATTATCGGCGATCGAAGGGCTTAACGACCTTTGCCTTACCACCAACGGCGCGCTCTTGGCCGAAAAGATCGGCGCCCTCAAAGCCGTGGGTCTCAAGCGCCTCAACATCAGTGTCGATACGCTGGACGCCGATAAGTTCAAGCGCATCACCAAGCGCGGCGATCTCGGCAAAGTGCTGGAGGGTGCCTTTGCCGCTAAGAAGCATGGTCTCGACCCGATCAAGCTCAATGCGGTCATCGAGCGCGGAGTCAACGACGACGATATCATTCCGCTGGTTGAGTTCTCGCGGCAAAACGGATTTGCCATCCGCTTCATTGAATATATGGACGTTGGCAACGCCAACGAGTGGACAACGAAAAAGCTCGTATCGAAAAAGGAAATTCTGGAGACGATCAACGCCCGATTTGCGCTAAAGGAGCGAGGCCGTAATCATGATACCGCGCCCTCGGTTGATTACGACTTTGTCGACGGCATCGGCGACTTGGGGATCATCGCGTCGGTGACCGAGCCCTTTTGTTCGAGCTGTACGCGCGCCCGCCTCACCGCTGACGGGAAAGTGGTGACCTGCCTTTTCGGGCAGGTCGGCCATGACGTGAAAGCGCTTCTGCGCAGCGGCGCGTCGGATGAAGCGATTGTGGAATTTCTTAGCGCGATGTGGCGGGGGCGAACGGATCGCTATTCCGAGGAGCGCTGGCAGGCGCTGCGCACAGCCAACTACGATCCCAAAAGCCGAAAAAAACTCGAGATGATCTCGTTGGGCGGTTAACCACCGCCCGCTGCCGAACTACAGCCTTCGCAGCGCCCGGATGCGCTCATCGGTGGCGGGGTGCGTCGACAGAATTCCTCCGCCGTTGTTTCCTTCGACCTGCATGATCCAACTGAGACTCCGGATCATCACTTCTTTGGAGTATCCCGCCCGTTGTAAAATAGTCACCGCATGGCGATCCGCCTCGAGCTCTTGGGGACGGCTATAGCTTGAAGCGATCAAACTGCCCGCGATGGGCGCGACCATGGCGCCGCCCGGAAAAGCTCTCTCCAACAGAGCTGCCCCGATGCTAACACCGGCTCCCACGAGCTGCATCCTCGCGGGGTGTCCGAGGTCGTCATGGGCGATTTCGTGCGCCAGCACGCCCCTTAACTGTTCGTCATTGGCCAGTCGCAAGAGCCCGGTGGTCACGAGGAATTGGCCGTCGCCCGAGCTGCCGGCGTTGATCCTTCCGTCGTCGATGATTTTAACGGTGATCTGGCGGGCCCGATCCGGATGGTTCGTGGCGCGCATCAATGGAACCATGATGCCCCTCAGACGTTCCAATTCCCGCTGCCCTGCCAATGGCCGTGAAGCCTGGTCCCGGTCTCGAAAAGCGTGCACCGGCCCGGCGGGTCCCTGCAACAGGGAAGTCGCGAAGAGAGATAGGACAAGAAAACGAGGCAAAACCGCAGTCGCTTGTTTGAGTTTCATGTGACTACCTTCTCCGGTCTATTTCGATAGGCAAATCAGGTGCCATTGGCAACAGTGCGGAACCACGGTGCTTAAAGACGCCCAAAAGTTAAGAGATAAGGAAAAATTTCCACCAGCCGAGAAAAAATTACTTGGCAACCCCGTCGCGTCCAACGGTTTGCGGGTCCGACCCCGTTGATTCCCGGCCAAAAGCTGCCCCCTATTTCGGCAAGAGTCCGCGCCGCTCCAGGTCGGCCCGTTGCTCTGGAGTCAGTCTATCGAACCGAACGTAGCCGCGACTCTCGTATGGCTGGGCGCATCCGCCCAGGGTTTCCTCGACCCACGCCGCGCCGAAACCGAATCCGGACGCGCTGCATTCCGCGGTGGCGCCGCTTTGCGGCTGAACGAGTTTCACGGTCTGGCTTGAACAGGCGGCGCTCGCTAACAACAGGAGCAGCAGCGCCATCGAGCTTAGGCGCGGACGCAATTGTCTCAATTCCGGTTTTAGCATGCGATTGATCCCCCGATTTCTTTGGGGTAGCTATTAAATCTTACCAAGAAATTGCTGGAGGATGAAGATGCTGCTCAAAGATAAGATCGCTCTAGTGACCGGATCGACGCATAACATCGGACTGGGCATCGCGCGGGCGTTCGCGCGCGAGGGCGCAATAGTTGTCGTTCATTCGCGCCACGGAGAGGACGCAAAGAAAATCGCCGGCGAGATCGGCGGCGATTACTTTGCCGCTGATGTCTCTAAGAGAGACGACATCGCCGCGATGTTCGATCACATCAAGAAGAGGCATGGGCGGCTCGACATCTTGGTCAATAGCGTGGCGCATTCGGCGAATGGCGGCGTCTTGGAGACGTCGCTTGAGGAGTGGAACCGGATCATGGCGATCAACTTGACCGGCTATTTCCTGTGCATCCAACATGCCGGCAAGATGATGAAAGAACAAGGCAGCGGCGTCATCATCAACATTTCCGCCGGTTCCGGCGAAAGATCGAGCCCCGGCACCGCGGCCTATTCGGTGTCGAAAGGGGCGATCAATTCTCTCACGAGGCAGGCTGCCGTCGATCTCGCGCCGAATATTCGCGTCAATGGAATCATTTCAGGGCTCGTCGGCACGCCCATGGGCCAAAAAGACATGGGCAACCGCAAGCCGGAGTATGACATCATTCCGCTGCGAAGAATCGGCCAACCCGAAGAAGTCGCCGAAGCCGCGGTGTTCTTAGCCTCCGACAAGGCGAGCTATATCACCAATGTGATTCTGCCGGTCGATGGCGGGCGGCTACACGCGATGGGCAGCGGCAGCTCGAGATGAGCTGAGCGCGCCGATTCTCTTCATGCGAGGTTCTTCTGGCTTTTGTGTGAACTAGGGATAGGAGATCGCACCGCGGAGGCGCGGAGGGCGCAGAGTAAATCGTTTAAAATATCAACCCGAACCTACCCTCCGTGAACTCTGTACTACCATAGTTTAAAGTTCTCGCTGCCTGCGCAGTAATTCTATCTCACCACGAAGCACACGAAGGGTTCGGACATTGACATCTTTAAACTGCTTAACTTCGTGCTCTTCGTGACCTTCGTGGTGAATACTTCTTCACAGGAAACCCGGAAAAGCTTCATGCGATTACCCCTCTCCCGCGATGGCTGGCTGCTTTTCGCGACCTGCGGCGTGCGCTCGTTCGCCTATGGTTTTCTCTCCGTCATTCTCGGCCTCTACCTCGGTGCCGCCGGGTTGAGTACGACGGCCATCGGTTGGGTTTTTACCGCTGCCCTCGCCGGCGGCGCCGTGATGACTGTTTTGATCACAGCCGTCGCCGACAGTTTCGGGCGAAGAGCGCTGCTGGTTTTGGGGGCGATGCTGATGGCGCTTGCGGGTTGTGTCTTCGCCCTCAGTGATAATCCGATTCTCTTGGTATTCGCGGCGATCTTCGGCACCATCAGCCCCTCCGGTAAAGAAGTCGGGCCGTTTCTTTCCCTTGAGCAAGCGATTCTTCCCCAGACGACTCAGGATCAGTACCGAACCGCCGTCTTTTCCGCTTACAATCTCGTCGGGTCGTTTGCCGGCGCGCTCGGCGCGCTCGGCGTCGGATTGCCATCGCTGTTCTCGCTTCCGGTTGTTTCCGGCTACCGGTTTTTAGTCTGGGCCTATGTCGCTTCCGCGACCGCGCTCATGGCTCTGTTCGCTATGCTCTCGCCATCCATCGAGGCGCAGGTTCAAACTGACACGACGATGCGAAAGATCGGCGTGCGAAAATCTCGCGGCATGGTCGCCAAATTGGCAGGACTATTTGCCCTCGATGCTCTTGCCGGCGGCTTCATCGTCCAGAGCATCGTCGCCTACTGGTTTTACTTGCGGTTTAAAACTGATTTGAACTCACTCGGCGGAATCTTTTTCGGCACCAATCTCTTGGCCGCGCTCTCCTTCTTGGCCGCTCCGGCAATCGCCCGTCGCATCGGGCTCCTGAACACGATGGTCTTCACCCACCTGCCGTCGAATTTCCTGCTGCTCTTGATTCCGCTCATGCCGAACGTGGAATGGGCAGTGACGGTGCTGCTCCTGCGCCACCTGCTCTCACAAATGGACGTACCGACGCGCCAGTCGTACACGATGGCGGTGGTCGACCCCGACGAACGCGCAGCTTCGGCCGGAATCCTCTCCGTCGCCCGCAACGCCGGCGCCGCCGTGGCGCCGCTGTTCACCGGCGCAATTTTAGCGAATCCAACTTTAGGATGGCCGTTCTTGTTAGCCGGCGGATTGAAGGTCGTTTACGATCTGTGGATTTTCGCGGTGTTTCGGAAAGTAAAGCCGCCGGAGGAGGAGAAGAAGAAGTAATAAGAGGGGGGGGGAGAGAGTACTTTTTACGGCTTGAACAATGTTCAGGCAAAATGCTTTACGGCGTTTATTTCTTCTATCAGATTGGCTTAAGCGACAGACTTCCACGCCAACGAGGGACGCTTTCGCGATGCGGCGCAGTCGCGAAGGTAGAGATTAATCAGCGTCTGATACGGTATGCCCGTGTCTTGTGACAGGGCTCTAAAATAAGCGATCGTCGGTTTGTCCACTCGGATAGTGACCTGCGCCTTAAGTCGTGCCGCGTAGGGATTCCGGCGACCCTTGGAAAAATCGTATTCCTTTCTCATCTTTGCCACCTTTGATTATAAAGTTTACGCTCGTTTTGTGTTGCCTTACGAGCGGAGATGATCCGAATGACCTCGTCAGATTCACGGTAGCAGTGAGCAACGACGAGCGTTCGCACCGCAGAACTCAGTCCAAGGAGCATGAAACGATCTTCGTCGACCGAATGCTCCGGGTCATCGATCAAGATAGCATATTCGTCATAGAAAACAGATTCGGCTTCCTGAAACGACACGCCGTGCTTACGTTTATTTTCAGTTGCTTTTCCACGGTCCCATGCAAAACGTAGCGCGGCCATCCGTATTCAGTAACGACATTGTAGGCTCAGGTCAAGATTCAAACAAGGTTCCAGGAGCAATCTATCGATCAGGTCGCCACATCTCCAAAGCTAGGATATAGTCCTTTTCGTGTCGTCTTTTCTCGAAGTCCTCGGCGCCGCCACTCGCCTCGGTCTCACTTCCTTCGGCGGGCCGATTGCGCATCTCGGCTATTTTCGCGACGAGTACGTGGTGCGCAGGAAGTGGCTCGATGATCAGAGCTACGCGGGTTTGGTGACTCTGTGAGCAAATACCCCAATCGCTGCGAGCGCGGCGAAGATAGCGCCGGCGATGAACGTAGCGGATGGGCCGATAAATTGCCACAGAAAACCCGCCACGATGCTTGCAAGTAACGTTGCAACGCCGCTTACGAGATTAAAGATACCGAATGCAGTGCCACGAAGGTCGGCAGGAGATGAGTCCACCACCAACTTGGAGAACAGGCCCTGCGTAAATCCCATATGCAATCCCCAGAGGCCCGCGCCGGCAAAGACTTGCCAAGCATTCGCTGCGAACGCTAATGCGAGATCGGCAAAGACGAGCATGATCAGCCCCGTAAAGAGTAATGACTTTGGGCTTGTGCAGTCGGCCGCGATTCCTGCGGGATAGGCGGATGCGGCGTAAATGACGTTCATGATGATTAGCACCAGCGGCACTAAGCCAACCGACAGCCCGACGTTCTGCGCCCGCAATATCAGGAACGCTTCGCTGAACCGCGCCATCGTAAAGACTGCCCCGAGCGAGACGATTAGCCAGTAACCTAGATCGAGATGCTTAGCGGCTGACAAAAAAATGGGTATGCCTTTGCCACGTTGGTGTTGAGGCGTGGGCTCGTGGACAGTAGAAACCAACCACACCGCGATGAACGCCGGTAGAACCGCGACCCAGAGCACGGTTCTGATGTCGTCCGCCCACAGCGCCATGAACGCGATGGCGAGGAGCGGCCCGAGAAACGCTCCCACCGAGTCTAGCGACTGGCGCAGTCCGTATGCCGCACCGCGCGATTCGGGTGGCGTGATGTCCGCCACCAAGGCGTCGCGGGGCGCGCCCCGTATGCCCTTGCCAACGCGATCCGTGAAGCGTGCGCCGAAAACCCACGAGATAGACGGGGCCAGGGGGAACACCGGCTTGGTGATCGCTGCGAGTCCGTAACCAAGGACAACGAGGAGTTTGCGTTTGCCCAAGTAGTCGCTCAACGCGCCGGAGAATATCTTAGTGATAGCCGCCGTCGCTTCGGCGACACCTTCCAAAATGCCGATGGTTACCATGCTGGCCCCTAAAACCGAGGCCATAAACACTGGCAGTAGACTGTGCACGAGCTCGGAAGACATGTCCATAAACAAGGAGCCAAGGCCGAGCGCCCAGATGCTGCCAGGTAAAGTTCGGAGCGATTGCCGCATAGAAACACAATTTAGTTGGCGTTAACAAACCGCCGGCGCCTGGGATTTAGGAATCCGATCCGCCGCCCTTATAAGTGCTAGCTAGTTTCTGTCGCGAAACTCGCAACTCGTTGTGAAATTGAGACTTTTCATTTTTTTCTATTTTTTTAGTTGACAAGTGCATGTTCTATGTGGCACATATACGCCATGTCACGTAGAACTGAGGCCCCCGCCGATGTCGAGCAGTGGTTCCAAAAACAAGCCGCCGGCCTGTGGCCCGCCGCGCTCGGTTCGTTGAGCCTGCGGCGAAGCCCCTGTGTGCGCGAACATTGCAAAGCCTGTCGGTCGGGCAAACAGCACCCCAGTCATGTCTTTTACGCGCGCATCAAAGGGCGCCGCTTTGCGATTTACATCCCAGACAAATTGGTCCCGGAGATACAGCGCAGCCTGGAGAACGGCCGTGTCCTTCAGGAGCTGCTCTATCAGAGCGGCCTTCGATATACCAAAGCTCTGAAGCATCAAAAGGCCAGAACGGTTGGGGAGGTTAAAAAATGACACGAGTGGCGGCCCCGCAATTCAGCTTCGCCGATCTGGAGTTCCTCACCCAGGGGATTGATCTCGACCCGATTCTTAAGGGGATTTTCCACTTCCTGGACGATCATCCAAAGATCGTCAAGCTGGTCGGAAAAGATCTCGAGCGGGGTCTGAAAAAACCCGACATGGGCCGTTGCGGCATAACAGCGCCGCAGGTGGTGCGCTCCCTGATCCTGATGCGGGTTAAGAACTGGGACTATCGGGAACTGCGCGAGCGGATTGCCGATGGATACACGTTGCGCCAGTTCACGGGTTTCTACAGCCAGCGCGTACCCAAACATGACGCTTTCAATCGGGCTTTTAACAAGCTCAGACCCGCGACACTTCAAGCTATCAATGACTTGATCGTCGAAGCTGCCGTCAATTTGGGACTGGAGGACGGCAAGAAACTGCGCGTTGATACGACGGTCACCGAAACCGATATTCATCATCCCACCGATAATACTTTGCTCTGGGATGTAGTGCGCGTCCTCACGCGTCTCATCGGTCGTCTCGCAAAGCTTCTTCCCAAGGGGATTGATAACTTTCCTAACAGCACACGCTCGGCGCGGCGTCGGATGCAGGCGATCCAACGCATGACCGCGAGACAACGCCACCACCAGCAACAGAAAAAATATCGCCAACTCATCGCAATCACCCAGCAGGTCGTCGACAATGCCCGAGGGGTACTCGAAAAGACCAAAGATCAATGTGCCGTTGAGCTGATGGACGACCTGGTCATCGGCGAGCTTCGACGAAAGATCGATCACTATTGCCAACTCGGTGTGCGCGTCATTGATCAGAGCAGCCGGCGCGTGCTCAAGGGAGAGCAGGTTCCAACCGAGGAGAAAGTCTATTCGATCTTCGAAGTCCACACCGATCTGATCATGCGGGGAAAAGTACAAAAACCGCTGGAGTTTGGCCACAAGATCTTTCTCGCTGAAAGTGCCCACGGTTTGATCACCCAATACCGCGTGCTTGAAGGCAATCCCTCCGATCACATCCACGTCACACCGTCGCTGAAGAGTCATAAAAAAACCTTCGGTTTGGCTCCCGACTGGTACAGTTCCGACCGAGGCTTTTTCAGCAAGGAGAACATCAAAGCAGGCCAGGATTTCGCTGTGAAGCTCGTCTGTATTCCGCAGCGAGGCGGGAAAAGGACCTCTAAACGCGAAGCGTTCGAAAAGAGCCCTGAGTTCAAGAAAGGCCAACGCTTCCGGGCAGGCGTTGAGGGCCGCATCTCCGTGCTCTTTCGCGGCCGTGGCATGAAGCGCTGTCTGGCCGAGGGACGTGAGCGGTTCGAGGTGCTCATCGGTGCCGCTGTGCTTGCCAACAACCTCATGGCGATCGCCCACCGGTTAAACCAAAAACAGAAACGCTACCAACGAGCGGCATAGTATCTCGAGCCGTACCCTGACTGGCACTCTCATCGAGACGCCACGGCGAAGTGTTTCCTGAGACTTCCAAAAACCTCGCTCCACGAAATCCTACTCACTGTTCCCTCTATCTCTTGCGCTTCAGAGTGATAGAATCGTTTGCTGCGAGCTGCAAGAGCGATCGTTTCATTCATTTCGCGACAGAAACTAGCTAAAAGTATTTGAAATTCGGAAACGAAGAGGAGATCGGAAAAACCATGTCTCGCGCAAAGAGCGCAAAGGACGCCAAGAAAAAATAAAATAACGGGACCGGCGGCGGGGCCTTTGCGAGCTTGGCGTGCTTGGCGCGAGGAATTTTCTTGAAGTCATTTTGTCAACCAATTTAAGCGCCTAAGGCCACTCATTCAGACGCGGGACAGGAATTCTCCTCCAATAGCGGTCAACACAACCACCAGCCAAGGGGGACATTTCCAAAACATCAAGAGGCTGAAGGCAATAAGTCCAAGCCCGAAATCGGCCGGAGAGTAGATCGCGCTGGTCCACACCGGCTTGTATAAAGCAGTCAGCAGCAATCCGACCACGGCAGCGTTGATACCTTTCAGAGCGGACTGGAAAACCGGCACCGAACGAAGAATATCCCAAAAGGGAAGCGCTCCGGCGATCAGGAGAAAAGACGGAAGAAAGATCGCCACCAGAGCGAGCAGCGCCCCCGTCCATCCGTTGGGCTCAGAGCTCATCACGGCGCCAAGGTAAGCCGAGAAAGTAAAAAGCGGTCCTGGTACGGCCTGAGTAGCTCCATAGCCTGCGACAAATTGCTCGTTTGAGATCCAACCCGGCCCAACCACTTCGGTTTGAAGCAGCGGCAGAACGACATGGCCGCCACCGAAAACTAAGGAGCCGACACGGAAAAAACTGTCGAAGACTTCGAGCGCATGGCTGGGCGCGAGCTGTCTCACAAGCGGTAACCCGATGAGAAGGGCAAAGAAGATGATCCAAGCGGCTACTCCCGTCTTTTTTCCAACTGGAAACCGCATGTGTGAGAGGGAAGAAGAAGCCGTTCCCGGAAAGATC
Source organism: Deltaproteobacteria bacterium (assembly GCA_030688735.1). Classification (GTDB taxonomy): domain Bacteria; phylum Desulfobacterota; class Binatia; order UBA9968; family UBA9968; genus JACPFE01. Next base: position 234 of record JAUYJC010000133.1, on the reverse strand, counting down.
ATCAAGCCAACAACACCGGCAATGGCGATGGATGAAAGCTGCCCGACCGCAGTCGGCCACGCCAGAGTGACTATCGAAGCGACAATGGCAATTGTTGCTCGTTCACGATCTGGACAGAGAGAACGAGCCATTCCCCATACCGCTTGGGCCACGACTGCTACGGCGACAACTTTCAGACCATGCAACCATCCTGAATCGGCAGCGCTCGCAAAAGCACCGATTCCGAAGGCGAAG
>JAUYJC010000132.1 GCA_030688735.1 Deltaproteobacteria bacterium | reverse complement strand
GTTCGCGAAGTTCAGATCGGACCTGCAAACTCTGGTTGGGCAGCAGGAACGAGCGGCATCGGGCACGGAGCAGGTCCGGGCGTGGGCCGTCGCCGAGGCGGAAGCTGCAGCCAAGCTGAGAGAGGGCATCGAGAAGGAATTCGCCGCGCTGCGCGCCCGGCTCGATGAACGCCAGGCCGCGGAGACCGCTCGCCAGGGTTTCGCTGCGGCTCTTGGCTCGAAGGTAGAAGAGCTGCAAAACCAGCTCGGGCGAACCCTGAGTTCTCTAGACGGCCGCGCGGGCGATGGCGCCGAGTGGATGAAGGCGGCGGAGCAAGATTTAAACTCCAAGATGGCGGAGCTGGAAGAACGAGTAAGCGGGAAAGTTCGAGGCCTGGAAAGCGGCAGCGGAGAGCTGGAGCAGATCAAGTCGGAGATGCGCGCGGCGGCGCGACGGATGGCCGAGGTGGAATCTGCAGTGCAGCGAGCGCAGACGCTTGTTGCCAGCGACGCAACGCCGACGGCGCCAATGAAGCGGCTGGAGGAAACGCTCCTTACGAAAGTCAGCGAATTGCAAACAGGACTACAGAGTGCGGGAGAAGCCCTGGTGGGCCGCGAGCGTGAGCTGTCTATTTTAAGGGTGGCGATCGAGGATGTTTCGACCCGCATCGGTCGCATCGAGTTCGTGAATCATCAGACCGACCAATTAGGTAGCACGCTTCGCGCAGAGGTCGACGCGCTGAAGACCGAGATCAACGTACAGCAGCAAAGGCTCGTGCCGATGGACTCGTCGCTCCGGGGGATCGAGGCGGCGCTCAGCGCGAAAATCGAAAAACTGCAAAACCAGCTCGGCCATAAACTGAGTACAACAGTTGGCCGTGGCGAGCTGGCAGAGCTTAAAGCGACTTTGCAAACCCTCAGCCAACGCATTGCCGGGGTAGGGCCCGCTGCGGCGCAGATTCAGGTAGCAGCGACCGCCGACGCTCAAGCGGCCGTTAGGAACGTGATGGGGAGCGAAGCGGCGATGGTTCAAAGGGGCGAGCAGTCGAACGGACAACCCTTGGACAATCCAACGACCCTGACAGTGGAGTCGCCGCGGAATCCGGGAGAGCAAAGCATTTCCCGCGACGCCGAAAAAGAGCAGTTGAAACAGCTCCAGCAACGGATGGCGGCCGAGATCGAACGCGTAAGAGCCGAGCTCAAGGAGAGAAGCGGGCGGTGGAAAGTTCGCAAGGGAGCTTCCGCCCTCTGAGAAATCCGTCCTTACGCAAAGGAAGGGCGGCCGGATAACCGCCGCTTGGTTAATCGTTGGCCGCGAGATCGACCGGGTTCGCTGGCAACGCATCCCTTTTTGAATTGTGCGACGGCCTTGCGGAGGGACGTCGTGATACTGTAAACGAACCGCCGCGCTTTTTACAAAAACCACATTGAGTAGATAGTTTTCGCTATGAACGGACAACGGATCTCCACTGGCATTGATGAACTGGATCTACTGGTAGAAGGCGGACTTAGAGCCGGCAGGTCCTATTTGATCGTGGGTGAGCCAGGCACAGGCAAAACCATATTCGGTCTGCAGTTTTTGTATAAGGGACTTCTGAATGGGGAAAAGTCTCTCTATGTCGCCATCGATGAGCAGCCCGCCGAGGTCATTGAACAAGCCGCTTCGCTCGGCTGGGATTTGTCGCCGTACATCGAAAAGAAGGAATTTCTCATTTTGGACGCGTCGGGCTATATCAACGCGCGCGCGGGCGACAACCAGGCGAAATCCGATATGCACAAGATCATTACTGAGCTCAGCATCCGGATCAAACAAACGGGTGCCACGCGGGTGGTGATCGATCCTGTGGGACCGCTGATTTTCTCCGGCGAGTCCGTCGCACGAGTCCAGGATCAGGCGCGCATGCTTTTTTACGCGCTAAAAAATCATGCGGTAACAACCACCCTGGTCACCTCTCATTCCGCCGGTCGCAACGTGCGGGGAATCGAGGAGTATTTGGTCGCCGGGACGATTGTTTTGGAGATGGAGTTGGCCAGCAGCCGCTTTGTTCGCACCCTGACCTTGGAAAAGATGCGCAGTACCGCCCTCGATCCGGCCCAATATCTGTTCAAGATCATCCCCGGACGAGGGATTGTCATGCAGCAAACCTCTGAGTGAGCCGTTTCTCGCACATCTACACCAGCACCGATCTTGCGTTATTCTGATCGCTCCGCACTGCCCCGGGACGATCACGCGATGAAAGGCTAACCGCGTGAAATCTCGACATACACCGCCGTGCCGTAGGCCAGCACTTCGGTGACGCCGGCGGTGAGCTCATTGGCGTCGTAGCGCACGCCGATGATCGCATTGGCGCCGAGCTGGCCGGCGTGCTCGACCATCAACTGATGCGCGTCGGCGCGGGCATGCTCGCACATGTCCGTGTAGAGCGTGATATTACCGCCGAAAAGGGTTTGCAGGCCGGCCCCGATCGTGCCGACGATACTACGCGAGCGCACGACGATGCCGCGCACGACGCCCAAGCTGCGCGTGACGCGGTGGCCGGGAAGCTCCAGCGCGGTGGTGATCATTTTAGGATCAATCATAGTCATGCGGACTCCGATTCTGGTGGATGCGTCATGTCGTGAGAGCGGCTCGACGATATTCGGGATCTGCCTAGCGCGAATTATTCACGCGTGATAGCAATCGAGGGGCGAGCCCTCCGGAGCAAGCAAGAAAATCCAGAGTTCAAAGTTCAAGACTCAAAGTCGGAATCGAATTGAAACGTTGAACCTGGAACATTGAACCTTGAACATCGTCAGTGCCTTCGCTCCTCCAGGCTCGCCCCTCGATTGGCACAGTGTCGTGATTCTTCCTCGGATCATGAATGCCCCGGACTAGCTAGTTTCTGTCGCGAAATTAATGAAACGATAATTCTTTGCCGCTCGTGGCAAACGATTTTATCACTGTGCAACGTAAGAGGTAGAGGGAACAATGAGTAGAATGTATTTAGCGCGGTTTTTGGAAGTTGGCGG
>JAUYJC010000129.1 GCA_030688735.1 Deltaproteobacteria bacterium | reverse complement strand
GTTCGCGATCTTCTCCAGATCCTCGCCCATAACTGGTCTGATATCTAGATTTCCCTTCTTCGCCTCGGCAAGGAATTCCGCGTCATTCATCGTTTCCTAAAACGCCCGGTGCAAGAGCTGGACACGATTCTTCGGTGGGTTCGGCGGCAATGAGTAGAATAGGTGATCGCACTTACGTCGTGCATCACTATCGGGATCAACTTCCGTCCCAGCCCCCCTAAGCTATCCGCCTGAGGCGGAGTGGAACTTCCCTCATCAAAGGAGAGTCATCCGATGGATCGCGACAGCAATGCATCTGGACACGCCGAGTGTTCTGCCTGAGCCCAGCGACAATTCGATCCCTTGAGAAAAGGGAAGCGCGTAAAAAAGTCAATTACGCACGACTGACCCGGACGCCGCCTGACTCCGATGCCGGCGGTTCGCAAATGTCAAAGGTAAAGATTTGACCCCCGGCCTGCTCCTCTGAGCGCCCCCATCCCTCTACCGTGCGCCCCTTGTCGCTCGAGAGCTTGGCTGTAACGCGACATGGGGTAACAAAAAATGAAATAGCCAAGCGCGGCAAACAAATAGGCTTCGACGCCGAATCCGCTCCAGGCCGGCTCGGTGAGCGCAACCTTGATCGTCGTCAGAAAATCGAACAGGCCTATAATCACCACTAGCGAGGTGTCTTTGAAAAAGCCGATAAACGTATTGACCAGCGGCGGGATCGCGATGCGCAGCGCCTGGGGCAGGATGACGTACCACGTGCGCTGCCAATAGCCATGGCCGAGCGCCTGGGCCGCTTCCTCTTGCTGGCGCGGTATCGCCTGCAGGCCGGCGCGCACGACTTCCGCGAGATAGGCGGCGGCGAAAAGAATCATCGCCAGCTGCGCGCGCAGCAGCTTGTCGACGAACACCCCCGCGGGCAGGAAGAGCGGCAGCATGACCGACGCCATGAAAAGAACCGAAATCAGCGGCACGCCGCGGATCAATTCGATATAGGCGACGCAGAGCCAGCGGACCAACGGCATGTCGGATCGGCGCCCGAGCGCCAGCAGGATCGAGAGCGGGAACGCGAAGCCGATGCCGAAGGTAGCGAGCAAGAGCGTCAGCGTGAGGCCGCCCCAGCGCTCGTTCTCGACGTGGCTCAATCCGAACAGGCCGCCCCCCATGAGCACGCCGATCGCCGTGAGACCGGTGAGCCAGAGGGAAATCAACCAGGAGCGCCGCGCGCGCCGCAAGCCGCTCAGGGCGTAGAGCGCGATCAATATCGCGATCGCCAACCCGGGACGCCAGTGCTGGTCGGCGGGGAAGGTGCCGAACAGAATGAAACGGTACTTGTCCGCGACGAAGGCCCAACAGGCGCCGTGGCCGATCGCTTCGCGGCAGAGACTCGCGTTTTGCGGCGCCCACACGGCGCGCACGAGCGCCCATTCGATCAGCGGCGGGACGGTTTTCCATGCGAGATAAAGAATCGCCAGGGTGGCGAGCGCGTTGCTCCAACTCGAAAAAAGCCGTGCGCGCAACCATCGGAGCGCGGACGCCGCGCGCGGTACGGCTGCTTCCGTGGAGGGTTTCGTCACTTGCTTCCCCGCAGCGCGACACGCCGGTTGTAGCGGTTCATGAATCCGGAGATCGCCAGGCTGATCGTTAGATAGACGAACATGATGATCGCGATCCCTTCGATGGCCTGGCCGGTCTGATTGATCGTCGTGTTGGCGATGGCGACCAAATCGGGATAACCGATCGCCACGGCCAGAGAGCTGTTCTTGGTGCAATTCAAGTATTGACTGCTGAGCGGCGGCACGATGACGCGCAGCGCCTGCGGCAATACGACAAAGCGCATGACTTGCCGCTGGCTGAGTCCCTGGGAATAGGCCGCCTCGAACTGTCCACGGTCGACGGCGAGGATTCCCGCGCGGACGATTTCGCCGATGAACGCCGCCGTGTAGAGGGAAAGACCGAGGAGGAGCGCGGTGAATTCGGGCGAGAGCAAAGCGCCGCCGGAAAAATTGAAACCGGTGAGCACCGGATATTCGAGTGCCAACGGCGCAGCCATGGTAAGGGCGGGAAAAGCGAAGCCGCGGTTGCTGAAAAATACGCCCGCGAAAGGGCTCAGCGCCTCGGTGGGAGCGGGAAGGCTCTCGGTGATCACCGCGTACCAAAAAAACAGCTGGACGACGAGCGGCAGGTTGCGGAGCACTTCGACGTAGCACGCCGCCAGTTGGGCGAGCAGCCAATTGCGCGACAAGCGCGCCAGAGCGATCGCCAAGCCGATGAGGGTCGAGAAGACAATCGCCAGCGCGGCAACCCGGAAGGTATTGAGAAAGCCGACCGCAAGGGCCTTGAGATAGGTGTCGGCGGCGTCGTAGGAAAGTAACGTCGTCTCGCCGATCTCGAAGCCGGCTTCGCGCCAGAGAAACCCAAAGCCGCTGGCGATGCGCCGCGCCTGGAGGTTCTCGACGGCGTTGGAAATTAAATACCACGCGGCGAGGCCGGCCACGGCCGCCAACAAGGCTTGATAAACGACGGATCGAACATTCGGATGGTTGGAAAACCAGGTTTCTTTACTCGCGCCGGCGGCAGCGGCGAATCGACGAAATCGAGGCAGCATCGAACTTCAGGCGGCTTTGGCGCGTACGCGGCCTTCAGCGCAGCGGGGGCGCGTACATGATCCCGCCGCGGTTCCATAGCTTGTTGATGCCGCGCTCCACGCCCAAAGGGGTCAGGTGGCGCTCGAAGCTCTCGCCGTAATTACCCACCTGCTTGACGATGTTGTAGGCCCAACGATTGTCGAGGCGGAGCAACTTGCCGAAATCCCCCTTGGCACCGAGGAAGCGCTGGACGACGGGATTAGCGTATTTCGCTTGCTGATCGACGTTCTTGGAGGTGAGCTCAAGCTCCTCGGCCTCGATGGTCGCGAACAGCGACCACTTGACGACGTCGAACCAGTGATCGTCGCCGTGGCGCACCGCGGGCCCGAAGGGCTCCTTGGAAATGATCTCCGGCAGGATCACGTGGTCGGCGGGACTGGCCGCCCGCGAAGCGCGCGCGGCGAACAGCCCGGACACGTCGGTGGTGTAAACATCGCAGCGCCCGGCGAAGTAGGCGTTGAGCACTTCCTCCATTTTTTCGATCACCACCGCCTTGAATTTCATATTGTTGGCGCGGAAGTAGTCGGCGAGATTGAGCTCGGTGGTGGTGCCCGGCTGCACGCACACCGTTGCGCCGTTTAATTGCGTCGCATTCTTGAGGTTGCGCTTTTTCGCCACCATGAATCCCTGGCCGTCGTAGAAATTGATGCCGACGAAGTTGATCCCGAGACTGGCGTCGCGGGTAATCGTCCAGGTGGTGTTGCGCGATAGAATGTCCACTTCCCCGGACTGAAGAGCGGTGAAGCGTTGCTGCGCGGTCAGCGGCGTGTAGCGAACCTTCTTCGCGTCGCCGAACAGCGCGGCGGCGACCGCGCGGCAAAGGTCGACGTCGATGCCGCGCCAGGCACCGTTGCTGTCCGCATGAGAGAAGCCGGCAAGACCGCTATTGACGCCGCATTGAATAAAGCCCTTTTTGAGTGCCGCCTGCGCCGTCGGTCCCGCGTGGGCGCCCTGGGCGCCGAAGAACGCGAGCACGAGCGCCCCCGTCGACAAAATAATTTTACCGATCATGGTCGTGTCCCTTCGTTTCCGTCAACGCTCCAGTAAGCGTGTTGATTCAATCTAATACAGCGATAGACGTAGTGGCAAACCGTGAGGCAGGTTTGCGGATGGTTAGGAGAGCGCTCTGTGTGTCGGTTCGCAGCTGCGATTCGACGACACCTACTTTGAAAAGCTCGGATTCGGGGTCAAGCGTGAATGGGGTCGCCTGCCCCCGGCCCCCGACCGTAGTTGTAAATCTTACACCGAGCGTGGTCCGAGCCGTGCGTCCTAGTGGACAGATTGTAAAGAATGTTATGCGAGACGCCGCTTCCCGCGTTTTCGTGTTTTCGCAATTGCGAAAACACGAAACAATGACACTAAGGGAGCGTGCAATTACAACGATACCAATTTAGGATAGATTGTTATATCCCACCAGTGTAAAACATGGGAGCGTTGCAGCCGTTGTTCCAGTTTTAATTTTTCGTTGCCACAAACTGTTACGCCTTTCTCGTATGGCGT
>JAUYJC010000115.1 GCA_030688735.1 Deltaproteobacteria bacterium | reverse complement strand
GGGTGAAAATCCGCGGCGCGATGATCTGTTACAATCATTGCATCGAAGCTCCAAGCTTCGTCCCAAAATGAACAGTGATTATCTACCGTCAGAGAATCTCCCTTGAACAATCAATGCGACATCTATCTTGAAATTTTCCGTTTCCGAATGTACCAATCAACATCGTGGGCTACCAGGTCATCGTCGGCTTGTTTCAGGTCACCGTCCCGGCTACGAAGACAAGCGTGACGGTTCCGCCCGAATTCGTAGAATCCCTCGCCTCGGGGGAGCAACTGTTCGAGGTGTTGGCGATAGAGGCAGGCGGCAACCAGACGATTACGGAGAGCTCCTTCACGAAGCCGTGATGCTCTGACGCTACCTGCGTGGGATCGGTGGACTCCACTCGCATCTCGCCTCACCCCATTGGCGGAGGCGAATGGAGTTTCATCCATCCTGCGCCGCCTATGTAGCGATCATGGAATGGCCAGTGGACGTTCTCAGGCCCGCTCCACGGGTTTCCCAAGGTGGAGCCCCACGGGCAAGCCCGTGGGGCGGAATCCTGAGCAAGAGCCCCCGGCCAAAGCCGGGGCTCGGGTCGAAGGGTCGCGAAAACCTGCCGTGCCGGAGGGCACAATCCGATGCTATGCGAAGGCCGTCCGCCACAGCCTGACCGACGTTCTGCCGGTCAACTCAGATACTTCTATTTGTCAATGACCAGCTATTGGGGCAAACTGGTTTGGTTTTCTAGAAGAGAATCTCATCGCCCATGGCTATCCGTGTCGCTGTTCTGATACTGCTCCATTGTTTGGCGCTCGCCATAAGCGACGCTGGAGCGCAGCAGACCAAAGACAACGATAACTCCGACTGGGAAATTGGCGGCGAGTACGAAGTGAAGTTGGATTATCGGAAAAACTTCGCTCTTGATAGGCGCAATCGGGATGATCTTTTCCGTTTCGACCAGGAGTTTCAACTGCGCTGGTCTTATCGACACAATGACTGGATTTCATTTCTGGTTGAAGGGAAGGTCCTAGGCGAGCACCAGCTCTACACGGGGGGCGGCGGCAGACGATCGGAATTCGATCCCGAGCGTGGCGAAACCTGGGCGCGCTTCGACCATCTGTTTGGACGCGATCTAAGACTTAAGGTCGGCCGCCAGAACTTTGAAGAGCCCCGGCGCTGGTGGTGGGACGATGACCTGGATGCCGTGAGCATGCGTTATCGAGGCGACTCGTGGTTTTTTGAACTCGGCGTAGGCCAGGAACTTCCACGGAAATCGTTGCTGGAAGATTTCGCCGAACCTGAAAACGAAGGCGTTCTCCGCGTGCTCGCCCGCGCACACTTGCTCTACTTCAAGAATCACGGTGTCGATCTGTTTTTCCTGCACCAGCACGATCGATCGGCAACGCCGTCGGTTGGGGCCTTGGTGCGGGCCAGTCGAGAGGATCCAAGCGACGCAAGACTGTGGTGGGGAGGAGTCCGTGCGATGGGTAAGGAATCTGGAGCGCAATACGGCGATCTTTCCTATTGGGCGGACGTCGCAATCGTGCTAGGCAAAGAAAAACTTTTAGAACTTGCCGACACGGCAAGCAACCAAAAACTGGTCACTTCCCGGACAAACCAGCGAGTGCGCGGCTGGGCCATCGACCTCGGCCTGCGCTGGGACTCGCAGCTTCCCGGTCAGCCTTTGTTTACTCTGGGCTATGCCCTTGGGTCCGGTGATAGAAACCCAGAGAGGGGCTCTGATCGCGCATTTCGACAAACTGGTCTTCAGAGCAATGACGAAGAGTTTCGAACCTACGGCGAAATATTGCAGCCCGAACTTTCCAACCTGAGCATTCCAGTCCTGGCTGTGCAGTTCCCTATCTTTTCGAAAAGTCGCGTGGAGTTTGCTTACCGTCACTTTCGCCAAGTTCGCGCCGCCCCGTTCTTGCGCGATGCCCGCATCGAAGCGGAGCCGAACGGCATCAACAAGAATATCGGCCAGGAGTGGATGCTATATTCCCTCATTAAACAATGGAAGAAAATTGAAATTGAGTTAGTGGGCGCCGCGTTCAGGGCGGGCCAAGCCTACGGCCCTCTATCGGGAAGCATGGCCTATAGCCTTTTTACCAAAGTGACGTACGAATTCTGAAGCACCGTCTCATCGTCGGATCAAAGACGGTGACCGTATAATATCCTCAACGCCGGAGGGCTTAACGACCGAATTAGACCGCCCTGTCACGCTAGCCCATCTACTATCCAGCTTCGGGGATGATGCCCCAAGCTCGGCAAGGATATCAAGCTTCTTAGACCTTGAAAGGGTTTGCGTTTGCCGGCCTTTTCGTCAATCCCGTCCGCGCGCCCAGCCAATTGTTCCAATCGTTTAAAACGTTCAAAGTTCCGAGTTCAAGGTTCAAGGAGCAATAAACCCTCTCGAAAAGCCTGGTCGCGGCCAAAAACGAAGTGCGCGCATCTTGTATAATCGCTGCCGCTTCAGTATAGCAAGGCGGTATTGATGCCGTAGGAGGAAGCATGAAACGAGAAGTGGCGGCGGAGATCGTCGATTCGCTTAAAGAGGCGGGCGTCGATTTGGTCGCGTCGATGACGGAAGCGAATCTCCACGACCTGATCGTGGCGCTGGGTGAAGATCCGGCGATTCACCACGTGCCGGTAACCCGGGAGGAAGAGGGCATCGGCATCTGCGCAGGCGCCTACCTGGGCGGGAAAAAGCCGGCAATGGTGATGATGAACGCCGGCTTCCTGTTGTCCGCGAATGCTTTGGCGACGGTCTGCATCCATCCGGGCATACCCGTTTTGATGTTGATCGGCCACAGCGGCGGGGTGGGCGAGGAAAACGCCGGGCATGGCACCGTCGGGACTCTCACCGAGCCGGTGCTACAAGCGATGCACATTGTCTACGAGAAGGTCGGCCGCTTCGAGGATATTCGACCGACGATTCGCGACAGCCAGATGCTCGCCCGCTCCTCGCGCCGGCCCACGGCCATCGTCCTGAACAAACAAGCCCAGAGGTAGTTCGATGAAACGATACGATTGTCTTAAAGCGATCGCGCCGCACTTCGGCGAGGAACTGGTGGTGACGAACATCGGCGCCGTGCGCCACGAGTGGCAAGCGCTGAGGCCGCATCCGGCTAATTACCATTTGCAAAACCTCGGACTCACCTCTTCCATGGCGCTCGGTTTGGCCCTGGCGCTGCCGCACCGCAAGGTTGTGGCCTTCGACGGCGACGGCTCGTTGCTGTTAAATCTCGGCAGCCTGGCGACGATCGCGAACCAACATCCAAGAAATCTCATCCATATCGTCTTCGACAACGAATGCTACGAGTCATCGCGCGGCGCGCCGACCGCGACGGCCGGGCAAACCGACCTGGCCGCCATCGCCCGGGGAGCCGGGTTTGCCAACGTAATAACCGCGAAGACGCTGTCCGAATTCGAAGAAGTATTTCTGCGCGCTTTGAATAGCAATGATCTTCATTTCATCCTGGCGAAGGTCGAGGCGGGTGCGGGCGATGTGCCGGCGGCTGCTTTAGACTCGCAGGAGAACAAATACCTGTTCGTGCGCTACATCGAGAAAAGCGAGAACCTGAAAATCCTGACTGCAACTCTTTCCCGCGCCAGCGAGCCGCGCGCGAAGTGAGAAAGAGGCAGCCGTACCGATCTCGACCATCATATTTAAATCCGGTGGTTCGACAACCTGCTCACCGCCCTGAGCCTGCCGAAGGACGGCGTCCCATTCTTCCATAGGGCCTGTGGCGAGCCTTCGGCAGAAGCTCAGGCTTAGGGCATCGTCGAACGGCCTGTGGTGTGCTCAGCCGAACGGCAATCGTATTGTACCATCGGCGCTGAAGGGATTGTTCGGCGCTAATCCTTCTTTTCGGACTTACGTATCTCCAAGAGCGCTTCCAACTCTGGAAGCAACCTCAAATCTTTCGCCCGTCCGACTGCTCGCTTGGCTTTGATCAATCCCTCCAGAGTTAAAACCTTGGTGCGCATGCCGAAAAGTTCTAGCTCTTCGAAAAACGACAATACTTCAGCGTACCCTCCTAGTCCCGCCACTTCCCCCAAAAGATCCAAGTCGCCTAAATCGGTGGCGAGCGTGACGTTTAACCCGGACTTAAAGGTACTGACATCGAGGCTGAAGGGAATGTTCTGTGGGGCACCGCGCAGCAGTGGATGGAAAGGCTCTAGAGCGTGAGCTAACTTTTCTAGATTTTCTTTTTTTCTGGAATAGCACAGATCCAAATCTACGGTAAGGTATGCCGAACCGTGCGCGACGGCGGCCATCCCGCCGATGATGACAAACTCGACTTCCAGCCTATGAAGTTCCTTCAGGAGGCTCTCGACCTTGAGATTGGCCACGATGTTTTTGACCGGCCTTTCTTAGTTCGTTTGCGAACTCCAGCATTTGAAGATGTTTTTCGATACGCTCCGTAGGTGTCCAGGATAGGCGCTCATAAAGCTGGGTGAGATCGATGCCCTCTTCCTGAGCCTTTTTTAAAGCGGGCGTCAGTTTCTCGCTTCGTTCCATGGCCCGATTCTAGCACTACGCAACCGGAAACAAAAAGGCCCGGAGTCGTTAGACTCCCGGGCCTTTTTGTTTTAAATCCGGTGGTTCGATCCTTTGGCTTCGCTCAGGACACGCTCACTCGACTGCGCCTTTAGTCCCGAGCTTGTCGAGGGCTCGCCATCCTAAACCCGCCGAAGGACAGCGTGCTACCGTTGCATGCGGCCTGTCGTGAGATCCCTTCCGGTCTACGCCTCAAGGTCGAAGACAGCCGAGTTCCATTCAGGCACGCCGAGCCAGGAAGCTATACTTGGACCGAGAATTGCGCTCATAACAATCAAAAGGCTAACCCCCATTCTAGCTTCATCGGTTCCCAACGATAATGGCGTAAACCTTTTTCATTTCGCCGCGGGGAAAATCCTTTGCGAGTGCGCGCATCACTGTGGCCTTGTCAGCATGGATCGAAACGCCGAGCTTGTCATACGCCTCCACGACCCGCTCCCTGAATTCAAATTCATGCACGACGTGGTGGATGCATTCTTCGATGTGCGGCCGGAAGCCTTCAATGTCCCGCGGCTCGTACTCCTCGGCCAGCAAAGGCACGAGGGCTTCGTAACGCAAATCGTCGCTGGTCTCGAGAAAATTCCAACAAGTGGCGATGACGGCCTTTTTGTTGATGCCGAGGGCCCAGTGGATCGCTTCTACCGATTCGGGCTTACATTTCCATAAGGTGACGCGACCATCAGGTCCTTCGACGTACCAGACGGCTCCCTCGATGCCGGTCAATTTATCGTCTTCAGTAGGATGATTACGCGCTTCCATCTGGGCGCGGATCTCGGCATATTTTGCGACCGGGTCTTCACCGGCGACCATCTCGCCCATCAGTGACGCGCCAGGCACGTCCAACAGACTGAGCTTGTGCACGGGTACGACGCTGGCGTCGCGGCGCACGCCAAACAAGGCTGCGACCGCGAGATCCCTCTCGTAGACGACCAAGTGCGTATTGCGGGTACCGTAAATCTCAAAACTGATGTGGCAGTCATTGGCTTCGACGAGTTGCGGAATCATTGGGTGGCGCTGCAAGAGTTCTCGCCACATATCTAGAAATGCGCCCCACCTGCTGTTTCGAAGAGTCGGAGCCAAACGCAGCTTGTAGGTCTGATGCCGTCCGCCCTCAACGTCCTGATAATGATACGCGAACACGTTAGTGCCATCCAACTTTTCGTACAGATGAATTCTTTTAACCGGTGGAAAATGAAACGACCCGTCTTTGCCAAACGGGTAATGCAACTTCGGCGTCGCGAGAATGAGTTGCGGTACTTCCGCCTTACCCACGTGAGTGATTGCCAACGCCCCATAGCGGTGATCCGGCTTTTGGCAGAGGAAACCGCGCAGTCGCAAATTGCTATTAAACGGATCTTCGACATCGAACGGCTGGAGCCACTTGGCATCGAGACCGATGAGCTGGGTAGCGACGGTGACGGATTGGGTGTCTACATCTGGAGTCATCGTAGGTCCGTTGAATCAAAGGCCGCGGCGCGTGAGTGCCTACTGGAGACGCAACGCTGGCTCTGCGGCGGCCTCCCGTTACAATTTCTTGACGGGCCGAATGATGGTTAAGCCTAGGAATCTGTAGTTGTCGTCAAAACGAAAAATCACAGGGAAGTGCTTCAACTTCTCCTTACTCAACTCCCACGGAAAGCCGCCGTAAGGCGGTTTTTGAGTTGTCGGCCGCTCTTCGATCTTCAAGTCAATAACATGCTCGTCAACGCTACACTTGATGCCGCTCTCCTTCAGAGTCACCGTGCGGTCGGCTGCAACGGTAATCTCATGGTCCTTGCCAAAGAGACTCGACTTGTACGAGTTATGAACGTCCACATCCAGGAACGCGCCGTGGAAGACCATCTGATCGTGAACAATCTGCGCTTTGCTCTTGTTGGCAAACGTTTCCTTTGACGTGGGGGCTGCGCGCCTGCCAATCCTTTTCATTCCGCTATCCGCAAGCAAAAACAATCGCTCTTGAACTCCTTTGAGCTTGCCGCAGATGCGGCAGACCTGCTTGCCGTCTCTGCTGCGTTTGTAGCCATCCCAATGCTTGCACTGCAAACCCAAGAATTCCCACGCAAGCCCAAGAACTTGATAGACGTTGAAATATAATTGTTGCGTCGCCTTTGGAGGCCGTCGGCCGTTGAGATGTTTGCCGACGAAGTCCAGCGCCTGGAATACCCGCTTTAAATCGGGCTTTAGCTGCGCTTTGTTTTTGCGCGCATCCATCTAATTCACCATCACCGAGCTAACCTGCCTGTCCCCGTTTGCATTTCCTCGTCAACGAACGCGGGCCGCGTGAATACTTCATCCGGCCATTAGACGCGAGAGGGCGGCCGTGATTGTCTGTGCGATCCGCTCACCGGTCAGTGACGAGGGCAATGGAATACGGAGAGATGCCTTGTCGCCTGCGGAGTCTTTCGTGATGAGCGGTGAGATGGCCGCTTCGATATTTCGGGCGAGCCTTCCGAGCTCAGAGCCATGAGAACGCGGCTTGTCACTCGGCTCTTGCTCCTCCGCGCTGGCATGAGAACGCTTCTCTCCGGATTCCCCGTTGCCGCCAAGGGATAGGGTTTCGAGAAACTTTAGGCCAGCTTCCAGTAATATTCCCAGCGCGCGACCGGCACCATCAGTCTTCTCGGGTTCCGACTCCGCCGATGGCTCTTTTCGATCAAGGTCTCTGGGTTTGCCGTCCGTCTTTTGAATCTCCGGTTCAGTCGCCGGCGCCGCGGCTTCCGGGACTATCTCTTTTAACGTTTCCATCATGCTTCTTCGACCCAGCTTCTCGAAGCTAACCTCGGAGCTCGTCCCGTCAAAGAGACCTTGGAATAGGGCCTTCTTAAGCCGGATCGTTTCCCAGACGCGCTCCTCGATGCTGTTTTCCGTCAACAAGTGAACGGCGAGCACGGGCCGCGACTGGCCCATGCGGTGAACCCGAGCGATGCGCTGTTCAAGGCGAGCGGGATTCCAGGGCGGCTCAATGTTGATAACAGCGGAAGCAGCCTGAAGATTGATGCCCACCCCGCCGGCGTCGGTGGAAAGGAATACTTTCATGTCATCGTGGTCACGAAATTTGGCGATCAGGTCGCCGCGCCGCCGCGTCGGGATGGAGCCGTGGAGCGAGACGTAGCCGATCTTCATCTTAGCGAGCAGCTCGCCGACCAGGAGATTCATTTTTTCCCATTCGCTGAAGATTACAACTTTGCGCTCTTCTTCGATGACAATCTCGCGGAGGATTTCCGTAAGCTCCTCTATTTTGGGCGAGATCTTGGTTTCTTTGTCAAAGAGAAAGGTCGAGTCACAGATCATGCGCATGTTTTGGATAGCACAGAGCATGCGCTGCTGATCCAGAGGCGACAGCCACCCCTGGCGCTCCAATTTGCGCATGAGTGCGGCGACCACCATCTGCTGATCGCCATAATAGGATGCCTGTTCCGGAGTCATGGGAACGCGAAAGATCTTATCGGTGCGCGGCGGAAGGTCTTTCAACACCTGGTCGCGGCGCCGGCGAAGCAGGATAGGCGCAAGCTTCTCGCGCACTTGATCGAGATTGCGGTAGCCGATCAGTTTCCCCTGTTCATTAATTGTTCGATGCTCGCTCAAAAAACGGAATGCCGGCCCGAGACGCCTTCCATCCACGAACTGAACCACGGAATAAAGCTCTTCCAATTTATTTTCCAAGGGCGTCCCGGTGAGAACGAGAGCGTAGCGGCTGCGCAAGAGCTTGATGGTGCGCGCCGTGGCGGTTTCCCAGTTACGAATTCGCTGCGCCTCGTCTAAAATGATCAGATCAGGCAACATCGCCGCCACGTTTTCGAGGTCCCGGCGCACCAGCTCATAGTTCACGATCTTAAAGAAGGCCGGTGAGTTGTAGAGCGAGCGGCGCCGCTCAGGCGAACCGTCAATCACCACGGCACTCCGGTCGCTGAAGCGCTTGATTTCGGTTAGCCATTGGTGCTTTACCGAAGCCGGACAGATAACGAGCGCGCGGCTGATTCCCCGCTGGCGGGCCAATAACTCCGCGGCGCCGATCGCCTGGATGGTTTTCCCAAGCCCCATGTCATCGGCGACAATCGTCCTGCCCCGACAGGCAGCGAAAAGAACGCCGCGCATTTGAAACGGATACAACGGAACTTTGAGGAGATTATTCAGCGGCAGCTTGCCCTGCTCCAGCAACCTGATCTGGCGGGCTTCGAAGGTTAATCCTTCATTTGCCGCAATCTCGCGATCGACCCATTCAAGTGAGTCGCCGTAGATCACAACCTTTTCATCGAGGCCGCGGAAACGGCCCAGGGCCTGAGCAAAATGATTCATCCGATCTGACTTGAGAAAACCCTCGGCGTCGAAGAACTCTTCTCTCAACGCGAGCAGTTCAGCCGAAACTCTAGCTGGAGAAACGATGCGAACCTTTGGCGGGTCCCGGTAGTCGAGGTAGATGGTTGTGTGCTGGCGTTGGTAACGCACTCGATCGAGTTTGCGCCCGAAGCGTGAGCGCGCGTGCAACAACACCGCCTCGATATGTTTGCACGTCCCCAAAGTGTTGACCGCGTAGTCAGGGCAGGCGCAGTAGTTGTCAAAGAGCCCCACGCCGCGTAGCGCCACGCGGTACAAGCGCTTGCTCGCGGGAGAGAAGACCTGATAGTCCCCAAACAGGGCTCGACCCTGCGCCTCGATCTTAAAAGTTTCCTTGCGCGCTCGTACCTGGCGCTCTGCGATCTGTTGTTCAATGAGCATGGTATTTTACGCTTCCGTTCACGAAAAATATTAAAGGGTCTCCTAAACTTACTCATTTTTAGCGCGGTGGACAAGACAAAGTGCTGCGTATCAGGGGCGATATTCGCCCGCGCAGGGCAGAGTTCGCAGAGAGTTTTTTCTACTCCCTCTCCTCCGCGCCTCGGCAAGGTGTGGTTGCGCGTGTTGACCTCTTGCCAGACTCAGCCTTTGCTGCCGCGGAAAAGCTTGAGCGGCAACAATAGCAAAGCGCCGACGAGGGTCAGGCCGGCCGCCACCGAGAACGAGAAGTGGATACCGTAGATGCCGATGAGCCAGCCCGCCACGATGGGCGTCGGAGAAGTCATGATCTGGATCAGCAAAGAAGTAAGTCCGTAGGTTGTGGCCTGAAGCTCGGACCCCGCGACATCCATTGTGGCGGCGACGGTAATGTTGAGGAGCGTGTAAAAAAACAGGCCGATGGCGCCCACGACCAGGCCCAGCGGAATACCGGGAGCAGCGACCGCCAGCAGAGCGAAGAGCAGCCCAAGAGTGATGAACGACGGGAACAGCACGGTCTTGCGGCCAAAGCGGTCGGACAGATGACCCATGATCGGCTGAGAAACCGTGCCCATCGCGTGGAGCAGCGCGATGTAGACTCCGAGGCCGAAAGGAGAGTAACCCAAATGTTCCTGGAGGTAGATGGGTAAGAAGGTGATGACGATAACCCGGCCCATCTGCATGAAGCTGGTCGCCAGTGTTATTCCAAGAAAGGTCGAGTTCTTCGCCAGCGCCACCACGCCGCGCAGGTGCGCCGAAAGCGCCCCAGGCGAATCCCCTTGGCCGAACTGGCGCGCCAAGCCACCCCAGACCAAAAGCGCGATAACCAAGGCAGGAAATATCTGCACCGCCAACAAGGAGGTCCACGAAACGCTTAGCAGCGCGAATCCGGCAATCAGCGGAGTCAGTGTATCGCTGACCGTCGCTCCCATGCCATGAACCGACAACGCGGTAGCGCGGCGTTCGGGAAAACTATTCGACAGCGACGCCGCGGCGGCCGGATGCCACAGCGACGTGCCCAAGCCGATCAAGCCGGAGGCAAACAGCAGCAGAGTAAAAACCGGCATGAGCCCCATCAAGGAGTAACCGATCCCCATCGCAAGAAGCGCCGAGGCCAAAAGCAGCGCGCGCCGACGCGCCAGCGAGTCGGCCAGGATGCCGCAAGGCAGATCCATCGCGCCATTGATCAGTTGGCGCGCCGAGCTTAACGCGCCAACCTGCACATCGTTCAGCCCCAACTGCGCCTTGAGCGAGGGAAGGATGACGGGAAAGAGCTGCTGGAACCAGTGGATGCCGAAATGACCGCCGGTGACGACCGCCAGGAGTTTGAGCCGGCCCGCGCCCAGCTCTTGGAGCGATGCCAACCAAGTACGTAGTTTGCGCATAGTTTATGGAACCGAGATCGCCGCTATGCGAACTCTTTCGGCAACCGAGCCGTCACGCGCTCAGGACCGCACCGATTTCCTTGAGCTGGTCGGCCGTGAGATTCCA
>JAUYJC010000114.1 GCA_030688735.1 Deltaproteobacteria bacterium | reverse complement strand
TGGTCGTGATCCGGGCCTGGCTTTTATTTCCTAATTCTTCTGCCTCGGCTCTCAATCCGAGCGAAGAACATGGTTGGCGATTCGATTGCCGAGGAACTTGCTCGCTTCTGCTATGCCCATGCGGTTGTTGACAAGACGCTGCGACATTCACTATTCATCAGGCGTATCCAAAATCCATTGAAAGGGCGAATCATGGGCAACGGATATGTCGATTGCGACGGTCACGTCATGGAACGCGTCGATGAAATCGTGGAGGAGTCGGCCAAATGAAATTGCCCAACGCCCAACTAGCCACTGTGCCGGAGCGGAAGGTGACGCATTATTTGCTCAACCCGGCGCATCCCGCAGGCGGAAGCAAGACGTCGTTTTTTCTGCGTTTTGGTTTCACCGTGGCCGATTGGCAGAGGCTGGCGGAAGCGTTGATCCGGCACGCGAGCGAGAACGAGGTTGTCGAGATGAAGGAAACAAGTCATGGCCGGCGTTACGTTGTGGATGGCCCGTTGACCGCGCCCGACAGGACAAACTTGAATGTTCGCACCGCATGGTATAGTTATCCGAGTAGTGATGCGCCGCGCTTTGTGACCGCACATCCGTTGCCGAAATTATGAACACAATCAACGAACTGGACCCCGTGGCTTTGACGTGCGACCTGCCTGAACACGGGCTGGTGCGCGGCGATGTGGGTACAGCCGTGCTGGTGCATGGCAACGGGGAAGCCTTCGAGGTGGAGTTTGTGGGCTACGATGGCCACACCGTCGCCCTGCTGACGCTGGAACGTTCCCAAGTGCGCTCGCTTCACACCCACGACATTCCCCACGCACGCGAATTGCAAGCAGCCAGGTGACCCCGCCGATACGACCGCGTTGGAGCGCGAGATAGACCAACAGGTTTACGCCCTCTACGGCCTGACACCGGAGGAAACCTGCCCGCGGATTGGCAGGCGGGTCAAAATCGTGGACGACGCCACGAAATGAGCGCCCCGATTTCTTTCGGCGCATGGAACTTCTGGCCGGTCGGATTTCGGTGAAATGGGTTTCCTAAGCCTTACCGGCTTGCTAAAGTAATTGCCATGACGGAGCAGGAGAACTCCCATCAAATTAGGGCGCTGTCGGCCTCCCGGCCAACTGCCGATCTTTCACCCAACGAAAAGCGCGCCCTGCTTGCGCAGCTCCTGCGCAAAAAGGCGAGCGAGTCGACATCGTATTATCCTCTCTCCCATAACCAACAAGGGATATGGTTCCTATCCCAGCTCGCACCGCAGAGCACGATTTACAATGTCCATTTTGCCGCGCGCATCGGCTCCGATGTAGACATTCCGGCCTTGCGACGCGCGTTTCAGTCGCTAGTTGATCGCCATCCTTCGCTGCGGACCACTTTCGCCGTGCGCTCCGGCAAACCCGTTCAACAGGTCCACGAACACTCGGAGGTCCACTTCGAGGAGACCGATGCCTCAACCTGGTGCGGGGATGAGCTAAAGACCCGGCTGATCGAAGAAGCTCAGCGCCTCTTTGATCTGGAACGAGGTCCCTTGTTGCGGGTGAGTCTGTTCACTCGATCGGCCGAGGAACATATCCTTTTGCTGGTCGTGCACCACATCGTGATCGATTTCTGGTCCCTCGCGGTGATCCTGAATGAGCTCGGCGTGCTATACCCTGCGGCAAAGGCAGGTGTCGGAGCGGCTCTACCTCCTCTTGATCTGCAATACACGGACTACGTTCGTTGGCAGACCGAAATGCTGGCGAGCCCGGAAGGTGAGTGGCTGTGGGCCTACTGGAAAAAACAATTGGCCGGCCGGTTGCCCGTGCTGAATCTTCCGACGGATCGGCCTCGACCGCCGGTCCAGACCTATCGCGGAGCCTCGCACGCCTTCAATCTGAGCGATGAACTGGCCGGGAGGCTCAAGGCGCTAGCGAAGACCGAGGGGGCAACTCTGTACATGCTCCTTCTGGCGGCGTTCGAAGTGATGCTTCACTGCCACTCCGAACAAGAAGACATCCTGGTGGCATCCCCTGTGGTGGGGCGGAGTCGGGCCGAGTTTGAGGGGATTGTGGGCTTCTTCGCCAATCCTGTTGTCTTACGAGCGAATCTCTCTGGCGATCCAACGTTGCGGGCCTTTATCGCCCAGGTGCGCCAGACGGTGCTGGCGGCTCTCGAGCATCAAGATTACCCCACGCTTCTCCTGGTCAAACAACTCCGGCCGGCGCGGGATCTTAGCCGCGCGCCGCTCTGCCAGGTCATGTTTGTACTGGATAAACCGCACCGGCTCGCGGAACAGGCGGTATCGACGTTCGTGTTGGGCGAAACCGGGCTGCGCATGAATCCCGGAGGGCTCGTGCTGGAGTCCTTCCCCTTGGAAAACCGGTCGGCCACTCTCGACCTGGCGATGTTAATCATGGAGACGGCAGCGTCGCTTTCTGTCTCCATACGATACAACACGGATCTCTTCGATCCTGCTACCATCGCCCGGATGGCAAGACACTTTGAAACGATTCTAAGCCATTTCGTTACCCAGCTCGATGCGAAGTTGAGCGCGCTGAAAGAGCATCTCGCGGAGGCGGACGAGCGACAGGCTACCATGCTGAGCGACGCTGAGCGCCGGCAACTGCTGGTCGAGTTCAACGATACCCAGACCGATTATCCTCAAGAGAAGTGCATCCACCAACTGTTCGAGGAACAGGTCGAGCGCACGCCGGACAACGTTGCGGTTGTCTGCGAGGAGCGGCAACTGACTTACGCGCAGCTCAACGCCCGCGCCAATCAACTGGCGCATCATCTGCAGGCGCTGGGAGTCGGACCAGAGGCGCTGGTGGCGATATGCATGGAGCGCTCGTTGGAGATGGTCGTTGGGCTTCTGGGCGTTCTCAAAGCTGGCGCGGCTTATGTGCCGTTAGACCCGGGGTATCCGAAGGAACGGTTGACCTTCATGTTGGAGGATACCCAGGCGCGGGTGCTGTTGACCCAGCAGCGGTTGGTCGCAGAATTAGTCGAAGATAGAGGATCGAAGATAGAAAATGGCGATTCTCGATCCTCGATTCTCAATTCTCGAATTCAGGTAGTCTGCCTGGACGCAGACTGGGAAGTCATCGCCCGAGAGAGTGAGAAAAACCTGCTCAGTGCGGTGACCGCCGACAACCTCGCTTATGTTATTTATACGTCGGGATCGACAGGCAAGCCGAAGGGTGTCATGACCCAACACGGGTCACTGGTCAACCACACCGAGGCCGCCGCCACTGACTATGATCTGCAACAGACCGACCATGTTCTGCAGTTTGCATCGATCAGCTTCGATGCCAGCGCCGAAGAGATCTATCCTTGCCTGACGCGCGGCGCGACCTTGGTGCTGCGTAGCGAAGAGATGGCGGATTCGCTTTCTCTGTTCGCGCGCGCCTCCCAGGATTGGCCGCTCACCGTCCTGAATTTTCCCACCGCGTACTGGCATCAGGTCGCGCCCAGACTGAGCACGGAAGTTTCAACGCTGCTCCCGTCGCTGCGTCTGGTGATCCTTGGAGGAGAACGGGCGCTGGCGGACCGGATTACCGCGTGGCAGCAACAGGTCGGTCAACGCGTGCGGCTGTTCAATACGTACGGTCCGACCGAAGCGACGATCGTGGCCACCAGATGGGAATTATCGGAGGCGGCGGAAGGATGTACCGCATTGTCAGACGTGCCCATTGGGCGCCCCATTGCTAACGTCCAGTCATACGTGCTGAATCGGCACTTGCGGCCGGTCGCCATTGGCGTTGCCGGCGAACTCCACATCGGCGGCGTGGGCGTGGCCAGAGGCTACCTCAACTCTCCTGAGCTGACCGCTGAGAGGTTCATTCCAGACCCCTTCAGCAGCGAGCCGGGAGCACGCTTGTACAAAACCGGGGACCTCGCGCGCTACCGACCCGATGGGAATTTGGAGTTCCTGGGTCGGCTTGACGATCAGACCAAGGTGCGCGGCTTCCGCGTTGAACCGGGGGAGATCGAGGCGGCGCTTCGCCAACACGCGGCTGTCCGCGAGAACGTGGTCGTCGCCCGAGAAAATGGCCAGGGCAGCCACCGCCTGGTGGCTTATGTGGTCGCGGCGCATGAGCCCGCGCCCACGGTCAGTGAACTTCGCGGCTTCCTGGAGGAGAAGTTGCCCGAGTACATGGTGCCATCGGCCTTCGTGCTGTTGGACGCCCTACCGCTAACACCTCATAGGAAGATAGACCGCCGCGCCCTGCCGGCACCCGACGGAACCCGCCCCGAACTCAACAAACCCTTTGTCGCGCCCCGCACTCCGACGGAAAAACTACTGGCGGAGATCTGGGCTCAGGTCCTCGGGGTCGAACCGATCGGTGTCCAGGACAATTTCTTCGACCTCGGCGGTCATTCCCTTTTAGCCACGCAGATCATGTTCCGGCTGCGCGACACCTTCCAGGCAGAGATTTCCCTGCGCATCCTCTTCGAGAAGCCCACGATTGAAGAGCTCGCGCTGGCGGTAGAGGAAATCCTCCTTGATGAGATAGAAGGTCTCAGCGAAGATGAGGCCGAGTCTTTGGCCGACAGAGAGGCTTCATAGTGTCGCGCCCTCGGAGGAACTGACCATGTCTCATGGCGGCCCAATTACCGGAGCGACCGACGCTTCGCCGGATTTGTACATTTCTCATCTGATTGAGACCCAAGCCCGGCGTACCCCTGAAGCCGTCGCCATTGCCGCCCCGGGCCGCACTCCACTCACTTACAACCGTCTGCATCGCCAGATTGACGATACGGTGAAAAAACTGAATGCCATGGGCGTGCGGCGACACGACCGTGTTGCTCTGGCGCTTCCCAATGGCCCGGAGATGGCCGTGGCCTTTTTGGCCGTGGCCGCCGGCGCCACCTGCGCTCCCCTCAATCCCGCTTATCAAGTCAAAGAATACAATTTCTTTCTGTCCGATTTGAATCCGAAAGCGCTGATTCTTTGGTCCGCCGTGGACTCACCGGCAAGAGTCGCAGCCCGCCAGCGCGATATCCCGATCATTGAGCTATCGCCTGTCTTGGAGGCGGAGGCCGGCGTCTTCGCCCTCGCCGGTGACCTACAGTCGCGCCCGGTGGATTCTGGGTTCACTCAGCCTGACAATGTGGCATTGCTGCTCCACACTTCCGGCACGACTTCACGGCCCAAGATCGTTCCGCTGACACACGGCAACATTTGCGCGTCCGCCCATAACATTCGCATGGCCCTTGAATTGGTCGGGAGCGATCGATGCCTGAACGTGATGCCGCTTTTTCATATACATGGTCTCATCGGCGCGGTTCTTTCTAGTCTGGCGGCGGGCGCGAGCGTGGTTTGCGCCCCGGGCTTTTATGCGCCCAAATTTTTTGCCTGGATGGAAGAGTTTCGTCCCACATGGTACACGGCGGTGCCCACCATGCATCAAGCGATCCTGGCGCGGGCGGCGTCCAGCCGCGAAGTCATCGCCCACTGTCCGCTGCGGTTCATCCGTTCTTCCTCATCTCGTTTGCCGCCACAGGTGATGACGGAATTAGAATCTGTGTTCGATACACCGGTGATCGAGTCCTACGGTATGACCGAAGCGTCCCACCAGATCACCAGCAATCCACTGCCTCCGCTTCAGCGTAAGGCCGGCTCGGTGGGTTTGGCGGCGGGTGCGGAGGTGGCCGTTATGGACGACGCGGGCCATTTTCTCCGACCGGAGGAGGTCGGCGAGATCGTCATCCGCGGCGCCAGCATTACGCAAGGCTACGAAAACGACTCAACGCTCAATGAGAGCGCTTTCACCGGGGGTTGGCTGAGAACGGGGGACCAGGGCTATTTGGATAGCGAGGGCTACCTCGTCATCACGGGTCGCCTCAAGGAGGTGATCAACCGAGGCGGTGAAAAAATTTCACCGTATGAAGTTGATGAAGCGCTGATGAATCATCCGGCGATCGCGCAGGCGGTTACTTTTCCAGTCAATCATAGCAAGCTTGGCGAGGATATCGCCGCCGCCGTTGTCTTGCGCGAGAATTCCGCCGCGACGGAAAGAGAGATTCAGGAGTTCGCGGCGGCGCGGCTCGCTGACTTCAAGGTGCCGCGCCAGGTGATTATAGTCGATGAGATTCCCCAGGGTCCCACCGGCAAGTTGCAGCGCGCCGGTTTGGCTGAGAATCTCGGCCTGACGGCGTCCGAAGAACCCGATGTGAATGCGGCGATCACAGCCCCGCGTACTCCGGTAGAAGAAAAGTTGAGCGAGATCTGGTCTGAGATTTTAGGCGTCCAGCCGGTAGGCGTCTACGACAACTTCTTCCAGTTGGGAGGGGATTCCCTCCTGGCCACCCAGGTTATTTCCCGGGTGCGTCAAACTCTGCAAACAGAGTTGTCCTTTATACGTTTCTTTGCGACGCCCACCGTAGCAAGCCTGGCGGCAGCCGTCGCCCGGAGCCAGGCTGAAAATGCGCAACAGCGCATTCCCAGGAGAGTGAATCGCGAATCGGCGCCGCTTTCATTTGCCCAGGAACGGCTGTGGTTCCTCGACCAGCTGGAGCCTGGCAGTCCGGCGTACAACCGTCCTGCCGATTTTCGCCTCACTGGCCGGCTTAACGCGCAGGCGCTGGAGCTGAGTCTGAGTGAAATTGTCAGGCGTCACGAAGCGCTGCGAACCCGCTTTGTGGTTGAGAGAGGGAAGCCCATCCAGGTGATCTCCCCCGCTCGGGCCCTGACCTTGTCATTGGTAGATCTCCGCGCGTACCCCGTGCCCGAGCGGGAAATGCGCGCTCAGGAGCTGGCCACAGAGGAAGCGCAGCGTCCCTTCGACCTGACCCAAGGACCACTGATCCGTTCCACCTTGCTGCGCCTGGGCGAGGAGGATCACGTACTCCTTCTGACTATTCATCATATCGCCTTCGATGGCTGGTCTTTGAGCGTGCTCGCCCGCGAGTTGGCGGCGCTTTACCAAGCTTTCTGCGCCGTGCGTCCTCAGCCGCTGCTCGACCTTCCGATCCAGTATGCGGACTATGCCCATTGGCAGCGACAGTGGCTGCAAGGAGACGTTTTGCAAACTCAGCTCTCCTACTGGAAGCGGCAGCTTGCCGGCGTTCGCTTGCTGGAGCTACCGACCGACCATCCGCGCCCACCGGTCCAAACCTTCCGGGGCGCCAGGCAATCTTTGGCACTGAGCAGCCAGCTGAGCGAGGAGCTGAAGATACTGAGCCGCCGCGAAGGCGTCACCCCGTTCATGAGCCTGCT
>JAUYJC010000105.1 GCA_030688735.1 Deltaproteobacteria bacterium | reverse complement strand
ACCCCTATGACCATTTCGCGCCGCTTTTGCTCAATCTTGCTTTTTTACTCATGTTGATCACCTCCATGAAGTGTTTTCTACCATGTTACTGTAATGGACGTGCTTGCACTTGGCTGTAACGGACGTCCTTGCACTTGCCCCATTACGGAAAGAAATGGGCACCGAACACCCGTGAGACCGTGCGGCGGTTTACACTGCATCAATTCGAGCAAGCCGGGCTGGTGGTACCAAACCCAGACCAGCCGGATCGCCCAACGAATAGTCCGAGATACTGCTATCAGGTTGAGCCTCGGGCGTTGGCTCTTATTCGAAGTTTCGGCACGTCGGAATGGGAGGGCGTCCTTCGGCGCTATCTGGCAGACGTCCGAACTCTTGCCCAGCGCTACGCGCAGGCGCGCGATATGCAACGCATCCCGCTCGATCTGGCTTCCGGCGCTGCCATTCGACTTTCTGCGGGTGGACAGAATGTCTTGATCCAAAGAATTATCAACGACTTCTGCCCGCGCTTCACTCCGGGCGCTAAACCGGTATACGTGGGCGATACCGATAAAAAGTGGGCGTTCTTTGATCCCGATTATCTGCGCTCGCTCGGCGTTGCGATCGAAGAACACGGGAAAATGCCGGATGTAGTCGTCCATTTCATCAAGCGAAACTGGCTTGTTCTCATTGAGGCGGTAACGAGCCACGGCCCCGTAAACCCAAAGCGATTGACGGAATTGAAAAGTCTCTTCGCCGGCAGCAAAGCGGGGCTGGTGTTTGTCACGGCTTTTCTTAATCGGAGAGGGTTATTGAAATATCTCGGCGCAATCGCGTGGGAGACAGAGGTTTGGGTCGCCGACACGCCCGACCATATGATTCACTTCAACGGCGAGCGTTTTCTTGGCCCTTATTGATAGACCCGCGCTTGCTGCGGAGTAGGTCAATATAAAAACAGCAAAAGTAAAGACATGACCCGGCTGAAAAATGGACAAAAAGAAGACTGTAATGATTGTGATTCTGCTGAAAAACCCCCGTTCATCCTTCGAGAACCTCAGGACGAACGGAGGAACGGTCGAAATCATTGGAGATTTTTCCGTTCACGCTGAGCCTGTCGAAGCGTTCTTAGGGTTTTTCATCAGAATCGATTGTTATGCCTGACCCCGGCGCCAAAGGCGCCTGCCAGGCGATCGCCAACCTAGCAGGCACCTTCTGAAGCGTCCGCCAATATCATGAGTAAAGTTTTGACCCCAGCGCCCCGCTCTTCTCACCCCTTTTCTCACCCCCAATGTCGAGCGATCGTCAGCAACACCGCGGATCGATCGACCGGTCGGTTGCGTTCATCAAGTTTACATTCAGGCATGCAGGACACCTCTGAGAATCCGGCGCGACGGAAGACGGCCTTGAGTTCTTCGACCGTGTATAATCGAATTCTTTCCTCTGGGACCGCGATTGTCTCATTCAAATCCCCAGTTTTCGTAATCTTCTGATTGAACACCATTTCATTCGTCAAACTCTCGAACTTAGAAGTCGTATTCAGAATAACTTCCGAGTTTTTGGCATAAGCTGTTTTGAACTCCCCGACTAAATCTGAAACCCCCTCGCGATAGAATGATGTCATCACGAAGCAAGCATCTGCTTTCAGCAAAGCGCGAATCGCTGAAGCAAAGAGGATATCTCCTTGGTCCCCAAAAGAGCCGATACAACACAAAAATGAGCACACAACGTCAAAGGGTATTTCGCTTCGGTAGGATCGCAGATCGTCGCAAATCAGAGTGATTGATTCGCGGGCGGGAGACCCAATCCGCGCTTGAAAAGCATCCAAAGAACTGCGGCTCACGTCAATCCCATGCAGATTTGTGTAGCCCAATTTGTACAGCCGCTCTAAGTGCCAACCAAGGCCACAACCAACATCAAGGATGCGCGATGAAAGAGCTGGCGCAAATTGAGAGAGTATTTCTACGTCGTCCGTTATGTAGGCCGAGTCGCTATCTGGATCGTAGGGGATCGTCGACCTCAAGTCGTATATATGACGGATTGACCTTGCGCGATCTCTCTGGGCCTCAGTCATGGAACTGACCTCTCAACGCATCTCCTTAGTAGGGCATCCGAAATTGCCGCGGAGATTCCTTGGCATCCACAGAGTTCGGACCATTTAAATGATCCAAGCGGGTTACACTCCAAAAACCATTCGTGTCCAGCGTTATCTACTAGCCAGTCATAGCAGGCATAACCGAGACCGATCCGTTCAGTGTATTTGCGCGACCATTCTTCGATTTTCGGAAACCGATCTGTTGGGTGGAAATGAGATCGGTGTGCGACATAGTCCAATTCACGTATATCGACATTTTGTGGCTTCGCAGAGTTCCAGTCGAACTCTACCGAGAATGCTTGGCCGTCAACAACCGTCGTCCGCACTTCGAAAGTACGGTCAACCTCACATTGCAATATGATCGGCGCAAGTTTGACATTGTCAGCTATGGCGTCAATGTCGACTAGACGTTGCGTGTAGACCTTCAGCTTTCGGCGCCCATATTCGACGTATCCCGTCGATAATGCCTTCATTACCACTTTGCCCTGGTCACGACGAAATCCCCGCAACGAATTGATGTCGTTCGAAATTATATAGTCAGGAACGGCAATACCCAATTTGGCGGCAAGCTGGAGCTGGAAAACCTTGTTCGAGGCGATACGAATTGAAGCCGGGCTGTTCAGCCACGGACAGCGCATCGACGCGATGATGCCATCCCAGAACGCAGAGCACTCGCGCATGGCAGCGTCACGGTTTAGACCGGTCACTGACCGCGCAACCGTGAAAATATAAGGCTCATGAATCCAGCCAACCGATGCGTGGTTTAAAGACGCAAAGTCATCGAACAAGCTGGCGCTTGAAAACGACGAAGTCAAATTCTCCGGATACTGGCAAAGATTTATGCGCCTCACAGTTGACCCTGCGAGGCGCAAGATATCAATGACGCCGTCAACCTCCTGAGCAAATTGATGCGTGAAGATAGCAACCTCGTGTTGCATGCTCACGCGCCTTGTTCAGATTTAAGCGTCACATACTCTCGTTATGCTTTTTCGGCCCAATACCGGCATAATGCCTATCGGACCACGATGAACTTTCCTCGTCGTAAGATCCGTCAACTCGGATCTTGCGTGTACTCTTGGCGATGACCATGCAGACCGGAACGAGGCGTGTCTTTGCCTTGCGCCAGTCTTTTGAACGTAGATCAGTACTCATAACGATTCCTTTCTAGATAGGATTTAAACAGCTTTTTCTCTGGCCCGAGCTTTATCTCCAAACCGGCCAGTAGTCAATTGTCCAAGAGCCGCGGGTCGGACCACGCTATCTCTCCGCAGTTTCGGCGTTGTCGTCCGCCGTCCGACCGGCGATCAACTGCATGCCGTGGGCTATGACATCCGCGCCTGTGTCCTTAACCAAAAGATGGACATGGTTGGATGTCACGATGTAGTTCAGCACCGATAAACCGAAACGCCTCTTTAGACCGTGTCGGGCATTGCTTAATTGGCGTGTCCAGATGAAACGCTGTCGTGATCCATAGGGTGACTCTCATTTGATGAGGGAAGTCCCACGGCGGTAAGAGCCAGAGGCCGCCTAGCTTGGGTAGCAGCATGGAGAGTAATCGAGATGCTGGAGCCTTGGAAAGGGTCAAATCTTTCGTTGTAAGTTGCCGGTAAAAACTTTCCTGAGGCGCTTTGTCCACGACGAGATTCTCGTTGTCGGAAAGGACGGGCTGGCGCTAGACTGTCAACAAAAGGTTTGACCCCTACTTTTCATAACGCCGATCATCAAAGGTAAAGACGCGACCTCGATTCTGAACCGCCGCTAGGTAATCGTCGAATCAATACCTTGTGCTGGTCCGACCCAGGGGTCGTTGGACACGTGAATAAGTCAATACTCAGGCCAGACCCCGCGCCCCAGACCCCGCCAGACCCCGCGCCCCAGACCCCGCGCCCCTTTCGCCGCCAAAATCATCCGCCTAAGCTTCTCTGTGCTCCGCCCGCGTGTACGTTCCACCCACTCCGCGACCTGAGATCACTCCTTTGGAGCGCACGTTTCACCATTAAAAAGCTGCCGCTTCCGTTCACTCAATCCGTCCGATCAATACATTGCGCGGGTCGACCCGGTTCTTTTCATCCTCTTGCTGACACTTGCCATGATTTCGCAGTTGCGAAAACGTGGCAAACGTGGAGCCCCACGGGCAAGCCCGTGGCACCTTCCAATACGCCCGGAGGAGAAGGGGTCGAGAAGGGGTCAAATCTTTTGTTGCGAGTTGTTGGCATTTGTTAGAACCCTCCCCCACATGTTTTGCTCCCGAAATACAGTTTGTCGGACAGTCTGCGATGTTATAACGCTGGGCTGTCGACAACAAAAGATTTGCCCCCTTTCCCTTTCCATCTCGCAAGACCGGGACTATCACTCCCTCGAAAACACCTCAACATCTCTGGTTATCGCATCATCCCGGACATTACCTACGTCACGTTCTTCAGTACCATGTTCGATCGATGGGCCCCACGCGTCCGCTAAAATTCGTCGAACAACCAAGGACAGATTGGAATCATACGATTTAACTCGTCCAGTGATCATTGCAGGCCAGCGCTGCTGGCCGACAGTCAGAATCGAGCCCTCATGTTTGGGCACTATCATGATATCACTGCTCAGTTTGAAATAGTCGCGAAATTCCCGTGGATGGACAGAATCAATGTCCTCATCGTACCTGAAATCGCCATCGAAATTCACAACGAGCTCATTAATGTCGACGAATCTTTCCTTGAGAGTCGTCTCATCGAGCCACTCACCACCCCACTGCGCAATCGGTAGTGAGCAAGGATTACCACCGCATTCTATTACAATTTCTGCACACGTTGCCTTATGTTCGTCACTGGCATTTGAGGCCGAAATCAGTTTGGCCTGCTCTGTTGCCCACGCAGCGAGAACATCCAACGGGACCGTCGGGAGGGCGCTATCACGAGAGGCTGTGAGAGGCTCTCCTACTAATAATCCTCGTACATTCGATAGTCGTGCCGCACGCAACCCCCCTACTGTTACCCAACCGCGGTCAGAACCGACGAAGTAACTACTAGGATGAATGGAGGCACGTCCGTAAATGCGACGTTTCGAGTCTTGAAGTCGTCTAATAAGCGACTTCGACCTAGTCTTTTTAGCGCTTGGAGCCGTCTCACTTGAAGGATTAAGTCGCTGCATCAAGACGCTGTCCGGTAGATCAATCCAATCCTTTGGTTTAGTGACGGCTGCACCCCTTTCAGTCTCCTCGTTCGTGGTAATCGCAACATCAACATTCGGTGCCAACGCGCCAACAAGCTGTGAGAGTTTAAGCGCTCGCCCGCCGCCTAGCACGGTACCTAACAGACCCTTCGAGTCCCGAGGATCAATATTCAGCCGTACTTCGATCCTAGTTCCACCATCGAGAGGACCAGCATCTTGTGTTGCGGAATATAATATGGGGCGGGAAGCGGTCCCATCGCGAAATTCAAGAATACGAGTCGTTTCCTCTCCACGGTCGTAGCGCCGTGAGATAACACGGACGACGGACCCTAGCATGAAAACTGAAAAGAAGCCGATCCCGAAGCGCCCTATTGGCGCCATGCCAGTTGCAAGCAACCCAGGAAATTCCTCCGCAGCTAGCGGAGACCGCCAAAACGACGACCCGAAATCAATCAGAGGTCCAGTCAGAACGTGCTCCGACATTCCCGTACCGGTATCCTCGATCACGAGCCAATGCTCACCTTCGCGCTCGATCAGGGACACTGTGATGAGTCCCCATGAGTCTGGACGTTGGTGAATCCGCCGCCGAGCCTGAATCGCATCGACGCTATTCTGAATCATTTCGCGGAGCGCAACGGTCAAATCTTTTCCGTAAAGCTTTTCTCCACCGAGTGCCTCAATCACTTTCGGGATATCTGAGACCTTGAGTTGAGTATCCACAGGCCGCCAACCCCGTGTTTGGATTGTCCGCGCAAGCGATTCTGGCGTTCCGGCGCCTTTCACCCGGCGTGCCTTAAGAAGTCCTCGGCCCCGATTCTGCAATAATAGATCAACTTCCCGCAGTTCCCGATCCACAGCGGAAATTGTATCGTACGCCAACCACCAGGCATCAGCACTGGCGAGATCGAAAGGGGCACCAGCCGTAAACACAATCGAGTCGAGTTCGACGTGTGGCGCTGCAAGTTTCTCTTGGAAGCCCCAGTGTAACGCGGGCAGCCCTGTCGGATTGACGAATCCTCGCAAAAAGCGAGGGGCGCGCCGCTGGTCGAGGTGCAGAGCGTCTGCAGTGCGCAGAAGGCAAGCAATCTTTATTCGATCCACCTTGCATCGCGTTCGTTGCGGAAACGCGCCAAGGTCTTCTGGCAATTCCTGTTCTATCCGTGTCACCGGCCACCAGTGACTATGGGCAATTTGGCCTATTGTCGTGCTGTAAAAGTACCGTAGCTCGCTGTCATCAATAAGATACACTTGGTCGCCGTTAGCCATCGTCCAAGCTTGCTCCGCCAGCACTGCCGCGTGTTCCGCGTGCAAACGACGGAGAACCTCTGGGACAGCCCGTTTCGAAATCTCAACTGGTGGGTTCTCAAATGAGATAACCTCGCTTTCACTATTCGTAAGACGAGCGATCGTATCCTTCCAGACTATAGTCTTTTTTACGTCAATAAGACCCTGCGGGAACGCGGCCAAACTCATGGCGGCATCATGTAGCAGCACGGCGGCTCCGAACACAAAAGCTTCTGGCGGGTTGAGTGTAATCGCACCCTCAGCGACGATCGAGGCTGTTTCCCAAAGAGCATCGAGATGCGTCAAATCGTGGACCGTGAGTTCCGGCATGTCAACCGCGATCCTCGAAACGAGAATGCCAGCCTTTTCTCGCATCGAGAGGTAACGATCACGAAAATACTCTTGCTCAGCAGTCGTAATGTCTGCCTGCGGGTTCAGAAACGCGTGGCGCCAAAGCCAAGTGAGACGAAAATCAATCGCCGAGACCATTGTGCGGATTCTATCGAATTTTTCGGTGCGGGGCGAGGGCCCGGTGTCAGACTTGCGATATTGGTGTGTCCAGATGAATTGCTGTCGTGATCCATAGGGTGACTCTCATTTGATGAGGGAAGTCCCACTCCGCCTTAGGCGGATAGCTTGGGGGGGCTGGGACGGAAGTTGATCCAGATAGTGATGCACGACGTAAGTGCGATCGCATATTCTAC
>JAUYJC010000104.1 GCA_030688735.1 Deltaproteobacteria bacterium | reverse complement strand
GAAGATCATCCCATGGAAGGCGAACGCTACGTTGTAACGGCGGAGACGGCGAATAAGATCAACCGCGCCAAACAGGCCGGCCGCCGCGTCGTCGCCGTGGGCTCCACCACCACGCGCACTCTCGAATGGATCGCCCGGCAGAGGGGCGAGGTCGTGGCGGACGAGGGCATCGCGCGCCTTTATATTCGCCCCGGCGATTCCTTTCGCGTGCTCGACGCCTTGATCACGAACTTTCATCTACCGGCATCGACGCCATTGATTCTCGTCGCCGCCTTCGCCGGTTTGGACTTGGTGCGGCGCGCCTACGCAGAAGCGATCAAAGAGCGCTACCGGTTTTACAGTTACGGGGACGCGATGCTCATTTTATGAATTTTGGATTTTCGTCTGCGTGGCCGCTTTTGGATTTTGGATTCGCAGAAACGGAATCTTAGCCCCATGCCGCGTTCAGGAATCTTATCTGACAATCTAAAATCCAAAATCGAAAATAGGTTGATGGCTACTCATTTCACTGTCATTAAAAAAGACGTATCGTCCAAGGCCCGTCTTGGCCGCTTGGTCACGGCCCACGGCGTGGTGGAGACTCCCGCCTTCATGCCGGTGGGAACCCAGGGGACCGTCAAGGCGATGCTGCCGAGAGATTTAAAGGAGCTAGGTTGCCAGATTCTCCTCGGCAACACGTATCACCTCTATCTCAGGCCGGGCCATGGATTGATTCGCAACCTGGGCGGCTTGCATAAGTTCATGGGTTGGGACGGGCCGATCCTGACCGACAGCGGCGGCTATCAGGTTTTCAGTCTCGGCGCGACGCGGAAAATCACCGAGGAGGGCGCGCGCTTTCAATCCCATCTTGACGGCTCTTCCCATATGCTCAGCCCGGAGAAGGCCGTCGAGGTTCAAGAAGCGCTCGGCAGCGACATCGCGATGGCACTCGACGAATGCATTCCCCACGACGCCACGCGCGAGTACGTGCGCGAGTCCACCGCGCGGACGATTCGCTGGGCAGAGCGCGGCTTAAAGGCTCGCGACAGGACGGATCAACTCATGTTCGGCATCCTTCAGGGCGGCCTGTTCGAAGACCTGCGCCGGTGGTGTGCCGAAGAGATGATTGCCATGCCCTTCGACGGCTTCGCCGTCGGCGGTTTGGGGGTGGGTGAAGGAGAGGATTTGCTGCGCTCCATCGGAGCGTTCACCGCCGGCTTGTTGCCGGAAAATCGCCCGCGTTACCTTATGGGCGTGGGGCGGCCGCAGGATATTCTCGCCGCGGTGCGCGACGGCTTCGATCTGTTCGACTGCGTGATTCCGACGCGCAATGCGCGCAACGGCACGCTTTTCACCTCGCAGGGCAAGCTCAGCATCAAACGCGCCGAGTTCGCCGATGATCCGCGGCCGTTGGATGAAACCTGCGGCTGCTACACCTGCCGCAATTTTTCGCGGGCCTATTTGCGCCACCTGTTTATGGCGGGGGAGATCCTGTCGGCGCAACTGAATAGCCTGCATAACCTTTACTTTTACCACCAAATCATGAAACGTTGTCGGGAAGCGCTTGGCGCGGGCCGTTCGGACTGTTGGTCGCTGCCGGCCGAAGCCGGCGTCGAGCCGTGAATTTATCGTTGGAGGAGGAAAAATGATCGATATCGCATACGCGCAAACGGCGCCGGGAATAGGCGGGCCCGGCCCGATGATGACTATTTTCCCGTTCATCTTGATTTTTGTCATCATGTATTTCATGGTCATCCGGCCCCAGCAGAAGAAGAGCAAACAGCACCAGGAGATGCTCGCCAAATTGAAAAAGAACGACGAGGTGATGACCTCCGGCGGAATTTACGGTAAGGTGATCGACTTAAAGGATACCGTGGTGACTTTGGAGGTTGCGCCTAACGTGCGGATTCGCGTTCACCGGCCGCAGATTTCACTTGTCATCACCGCGGACAAAACACCTGCGAAAGAAGCAAAGGAATAGAAGATGCACCGGAGCGTTCTAACTCGGCTTATCATATTTTTGCTTGCGAGCGTCGCCGCGTTGATTTATTTGACGCCGACTTTCGTCAAAGACCCCGCGAAGAACCTGCCTTCGTGGTGGAGCAGCTTTCTGCCGTCGGACCGGATCCACCTGGGGTTGGACCTCCAGGGTGGGAGCCATCTGGTCCTTGAAGTGAAGGTGGACAAAGCGATCGAGAACAACGTCGAACGGGCGCGCGGCGAGCTGACCAATTTGCTGCGCGAGCGCGGTATCTCCGGCGTTTCGTTGGAGCGGGTTCAGGGCACGCAGATCCAACTCAAAGTTCCCGCGGCCAACGTCGAGCGGGTGCGCGGCGTGCTCAAGGGCGATTTCCCCAACTTGGAAGTGGCCAGCACCCAGACCAGCGGCGCGACCACGGACTTTTTTCTCACGCTGAGTAAGGAAGAGTTGAAGTCCCTGCGCGATTACGCCGTGGACCAATCGCTGGAAACCATCCGCAACCGCATCGATCAATTCGGCGTCAGCGAGCCGATCATCCAACGCCAGGGGCAATCGGATATTCTGATTCAACTGCCGGGCATCCAGGACCCGGAAAGAGCGAAGGAGATCATCGGCAAGACCGCGCTGCTCGAATTCAAACTGGTCGATGACAACGCAAACGTAGAAGACGCAGTCAAAAACGGCCCGCCGCCGGGACGCCAGGTATTGTACGGCCAAGGCGGTAAGGGTGAGGGGGGCCTTGGAGCGGAAAAGGTCGCCTATGTCTTGGAGGCGCGCACCTTGATGACCGGTGAGTATATTACCGACGCGCGCGTGCGGCCGAGCCAGCAGTTGGAGGGACCCTACGTCGAGCTGATCCTCAACAGCACTGGCGCGCGTCTGTTCGAGCAAGTCACCGCGGCGAACGTCAAGCGGCGCATGGCCATCGTACTGGACAACAAAGTCTATTCGGCGCCGGTCATTCAAGAACGGATCGGCGGCGGCCGGGCCTCCATCACCGGCAGCTTCGACATCAAGGAGGCGAGAGATCTATCTATTATTCTGCGCGCGGGCGCGCTGCCGGCGCCGGTGGAGATTGTCGAGGAGCGGACCGTCGGGCCCTCGTTGGGTCAGGATTCCATCAATCAGGGCGTCATCTCATTCATCGTCGGCGGCGCGCTGGTCGTTGTCTTCATGATCGCCTACTACAAGGGAGCGGGATTACTGGCCAACGTGGCGATCATTTTCAACATCCTTTACATGATGGCGGTGCTGGCCGGTTTCCAGGCGGTGCTGACCCTGCCCGGCATTGCGGGCATCGTGCTCACTATCGGAATGGCTGTGGACGCCAACGTGCTGATCAACGAGCGCATCCGCGAGGAGCTGCGCGCGGGGCGGGCCCTGCGCTCCGCCATCGAAGCGGGCTATCAGAATGCGCTGCCGGCGATTCTCGATTCCAACGTTACAACGTTTCTTTCCGGCATGATTTTGTTTCAATTCGGCACGGGCCCGATCAAAGGCTTCGCCGTCACCCTATGCATCGGTATTCTAACGACCGTGATCACGGCCGTATACCTGACCAGGATCTATTACGACTATCGCCTCGGCGCGCGCAATCTGGAGCGCATCAGCATCTAAGGGAAAAACATGGAACTGATCCGACCGGGAACCAAAATCCCCTTCACGAGCTATCGGAAAATCGCCGTCATCCTCTCCACAATCGTCAACCTCGCGGTGCTGATGATGTTATTCATCAAGGGGCCGAATCTCGGCGTCGACTTCGCCGGTGGCACGATGGTGCAGCTCAAGTTTCAGCAGAAGGTCTCGATTCCGGACATTCGCCAGGCGCTGGACAAAGTCAATCTGGGCGGCAGCACGATCCAGGATTTCGGCGATGCGGGCGCCAATGAGTTTCTCATTCGGTTGGACAAAACCTCCGTGGAACTCGGCGCGCTGGGCGCCCAGATCAAGAAAGCGCTAGCCGGGCAGTTCGGCGGCGACAAGTTCGAGGTTCGCCGCATCGAGTCCGTCGGCCCGAAGATCGGCGAAGACCTGCGCTGGCGCGGCACGGTCTCCGTTATCGCCGCGACGATCATGATGGGGGTATACATCTGGATTCGCTTTGGCGCCGCCTTTGGCGCGAGATTCGGTTTGCACTTCGCCCTGGGCGCGGTGATCGCGTTGATTCACGACGTTTTAATTACGGTCGGCGCCTTGCTGCTGGCCGACTATGAGTTCGATCTTACGGTCATTGCCGCATTGCTCACCATCGTCGGCTTTTCGGTGAACGACACCGTGGTTATCTGCGATCGCATTCGGGAAAACTTGCGCAAGATTAAGCGAGAGACTCTCGAAAGCATTATCAACACCAGCATCAACGAAACACTGAGCCGAACGATTCTGACCACAAGCACTGCCCTCATGGTGCTGTTCGCGCTTTACTTCCTCGGCGGCGCGGTCATTCGACCCTTTGCCTTTTCCCTGCTGGTCGGGTTTGTTTCCGGTGTTTACTCGACGATCTTCATCGCCAGCCCGGTGATCCTGTTGTGGGAGAAGGGGACGAGGAGGCGATAACGGAAGTCAGAGGTCAGAGGTCAGAATGAAAAATGAAGAAATGAAATGACAGACAGAGACTTGAGACCGAAACCTTTCTCCGTATCGTCGATCTCTGTCCTCCCTAATTCCGACGTCTGACTTCTGACCTCCGACTTCCATTTTCAACCGCCGATGCCGACCGACTCGCCCAAACGCTGGGTTTTCAAACAGGCCGATGAAGCGGTCGTTGCGCGCCAATCCGAGCAGCTAAAAATATCTCCTTTCCTGGCCCGCCTCTTGGTGCTGCGCGGGCTTGCCGATGC
Organism: Deltaproteobacteria bacterium; assembly: GCA_030688735.1. Lineage (GTDB taxonomy): Bacteria > Desulfobacterota > Binatia > UBA9968 > UBA9968 > JACPFE01. Next base: position 14,339 of record JAUYJC010000104.1, on the reverse strand, counting down.
CGAATCGGCTAAAACCTACCTGTCCTCCAGCCTCCGTTCCGATTTACCTTCGCCCTTCGCGATGGCCGGCATGGAGCCTGCGGTGGAGCGGATCGTCAGCGCCGTCAAGAATAAGGAGTTGATCGGCATCTGGGGCGACTACGACGTCGATGGCACAACCGGCGCCGCGGTGTTGGTTTCCTTCCTGCGCGAGATCGGCGCCGAACCCGTCTATCACGTGCCGCACCGCGTCGAAGAGGGCTACGGGCTAAACGTCGAAGGGCTCAAGCGCCTGCGCGAGCGCGGCGTTGATCTGCTGGTCACGGTCGATTGCGGGATTTCCAACGCCAGCGAAGTCCAAGCCGCGCGCGGGTTCGCTCTCGACATCGTCGTGGTCGATCATCATCAACCGCCGGACGAGCTTCCGCCGGCGGTCGCGGTCATCGATCCCCACCGGCGGGATTGTTCGTTTCCGGATAAAGGACTCTGCGCAGCGGGGCTGGCCTTCTATCTCGTCATCGCCCTGCGCGCCAAGCTGCGCGAAGCGGGCTGGTTCAAAGGCGGTGAGGGGCCCGATGTGCGCCGTTATCTCGATATCGTGACGCTGGGCACCATCGCCGACATGGTTCCGCTCAAGGGCGTCAACCGGACGCTGATTCGGCGCGGTCTCGCCGAGTTGGCCGGCTCGACGCGGCCGGGAATTGTCGCCCTCAAACAGGTTGCGCGCATTCAAGCGGGCGAAGTCAGCGCCGGGCAAGTGGGATTTCAGCTCGGTCCGCGCATCAACGCCGCGGGCCGGGTGGACTATGGCATCAAGGTCGTCGAACTCTTGACGACGGATTCGAGCGACGTGGCCATTCGCATCGCCCAGGAACTGGACGACCACAATCGCGAGCGCCGCGTCATCGAGGCTGAAGTGCTGGAGCAGGCGCTTGATCAGGCCGAGGGGCGCGTGAACGGCGCCGAACGGTACTCGTTGGTCCTGGACGGCGAGGGTTGGCATCCGGGGGTATTGGGCATTGTCGCTTCACGCATCGTCGAAAGGTTTCATCGTCCCACGGTGGTGATCGGTTTCAACGGCGGCGCGGGAAAAGGTTCGGCGCGCAGCATCCGTGGTTTTCACATGGTCGATGGACTGCGCCGCTGCGCCAGCCATCTGGAAAAATTCGGCGGTCATGAGTTCGCCGGCGGCTTATCGGTCAAGACGGAACAGATCGAGCCGTTCGCCGGCGCCTTCGAAGGAGTCGCCCGCGAGTGGCTTCGAGCGGAGGACCTACTGCCGCTGCTCGAGATCGACGCGCCGTTGAGCCTGCCCGACATCGGGTTTTCTCTGCTGCGCGAGCTCGAAGCCTTGAAGCCGTTCGGCATCGGCAACCCCGAGCCTTTGTTCATGACTCGCGGGCTCGAAGTCTGCGAGCGCAAGCTCTTTCCCGCCGGCGCGCGGTTTCGCTTCCGCCAAGGCGAGCGCGTGATCGGCGGCGTTGCCTTCGGAGCCGGCGAAGATTTTCCCGGCGCGCCGGGAACGACTGTGGATGTCGCCTACCGGTTGAGTGAGAACGAATGGAACGGAAACTCCACTGTGGAAATGAAAATCGTCGATGCGCGGCCGACCGAATAGTTTCGCGTTTCTAAAAGCGATGGCCGAAGGAGTGGTACTTTCGAAAAAGCAACCGGCGGTGGCCAAGAAGACTATCAGCAAATACGTCAAGATCGTCGATGCGCGGCCGATCAGAAAAGCGCCAAGACCCTGCGCATTCGCTCAGGGTGAGTCAGTCTCAGTTCTGCTCTGGGAGCGACTCAGTTGCAAATCATCAAGTGGCAGCCCCGCGGCAATTTTTTCGTCAGACCTTTGAGCACGTGGCCGCGCAGCAAGTGATAGAACGCCGAGCGGCGCGACGCGCCGATCAAGACCGTATCGACATCGAGATCCTTGGCGGCGTGGGCGATGGCATCGGCGGCATTGTAGGAAACGGTCCAGATCGGAATGATCTCGATGTTGCTTTGCCGGACCGCCTGCAGCGCCGCTTTTAAGGTCTCGATTCCTTGTTCATTGGGAAAGTGCGGCGTATCGCCGGCGAAGAGTCCTGGCCATTCCTCCACGTAGATGCAATAGAGCGCGGACTCCCCCTTGCCCTTGGCCCGAGTGATTCCTTCCTGAATCAAGCGTGGACTTTCATCGCGCAGTGCCAGCAGCGTCGAAGAAGAATAGAGCGGTTTGACTTCAATCGCTTCCGCCAGCGTCATCAATCCCTTCAACTCGTCCTCGACCAGATTCTCCGACGCCCGATAGGCGCGAGCCTGGAGGCGCTGGATGAAAGGAATCTGCGCAAGCAGATCGACAAACCACGCCCGGCGCACGCCGATCGCCGTGAGCATGCCGAGCAGAGTAACGGCGCCGCCAAAATAAGTTGCCAGTTGTTTTTCGACGAGATTGACGCCCCACGCAGTGATGACCATTCCCGTGGTCAGCGCGCCGATCCAAAAGCCTATGTCGCGGCGCCCCAATCGCCAGCGAATCGTATCGAGACTTAAGGACGAGAAAACAAAGGCCCCGAGCAGACCGAAGGCGTACATATCGCCAAGGATAATCATTTGCCCCTGGGTTAAGAGAATAAGCAGCGCCGGGACGACGGTAGCGATGAGAATGGCGATATGAGGGGTGTTGAAGGCGCGGTTGCGTAGCTCCATGATCTTCGGCAGAAAACCCTGGCGCGAGAGGGCGAGAAACACGTGATAGGAGCCGATGATCGCGGTATTCGCGGCGAAGAGCAAAAGACTCGACGCGGTGAGGACAACCGCTAGTTTGATTCCTAAACCGCCGACGATGAAACCGAGCTCGGAAATGAAGCGCTCGCTCTGGGCCGCCTTGACCTCTGCCGACAAAAGCCCGATGGAAAGCGCCGTCAGGATCGGCGAGGTAACGACCATCGTGATGATGACAGCGGCCATGGCGTAGCGGGTCGTGCGGCGCAGCGGCAGGCGCATGGTCGGGCTAAGCTGGCTGATGCTCTCCAGGCCCGAGAAGGCGAGCCAAGCGGCGGCGAACCCGACCAGGAGTTCGTAAGAGGTAATGTCTTTGCCCATGCTCAGGTGGCCGACGATCGTACGCCATTGTCCGGCGTTCATGTTCCAGAACGCGCCGCCGATGACGACCAGATTGACGAGGAAAGCCGAGCAGGCCATGACGAGGGAAGCCGCGGCGCTTTCCCGAATGCCGATGATATTGAGCGCCGCCAAAACTGCGACGCCCAAGCAGGACAGGAGCACGACGTGCGCGTCCAGAGTGGGAAACGCGCTGCCGATGTATTGCAGGCCCGAGACCGTCGAGATCGCCGTGGTGAGAAAATAATCGACGGTGATCAGCATCCCGCCGAGACACCCCCACATAGGACCGAAGGCTTTGGTCGTAATCGTGACGACCCCGCCGCCCTCGGGATTACGCCAGGAGATCTCGATATACTTGAGCGCGAGCAGGATAAAACCGCCCGTGGTCAGCAGTACGAAGAACGGCGTGGCGTCTTTGACGTGGCCGTAGAGGATGCCGGGAACGTAGTAGACCGATGTTCCGATGTCGCAGAACACTACTGCCCAAGCGAGAAACCAATTAAGTTGCCGTGTATCGCGGGTTGGTTGCATGGACCGAACCGAGTGGTCTCACCATTTATAAAGGGGATATGGGCGGCTTTCAACAAGCGATCGGAAGCGCGAAGGAGAGCGTACCCGGTAGTAGCAAGTCCTTTTAGTTGCAGATCATCAGGTGGCAGTCATGGGGCAGTTTTTTGGTTAAGCCTTTGAGCACATGGCCGCGCAGCACGTGATAGAAGGCCGAGCGGCGCGAAGCGCCGATCAAGACCGTGTCCACCTCAAGCTCTTTGGCGGCGTGGGCGATCGCCTCCGCGGCATTGTGCGAAACGGTCCAGATCGGAATGATCTCGATGTTGCTTTGCCGGACCGCCTGCAGCGCCGCTTTTAAGGTCTCGATTCCTTGTTCATTGGGAAAGTGCGGCGTATCGCCGGCGAAGAGTCCTGGCCATTCCTCCACGTAAATGCAATAGAGCGCGGACTCGCCCTTGCCCTTGGCCCGGGTGATTCCTTCCTGAATCAAGCGCGGGCTCTCGTCGCGCAACGCCAGCAGCGTCGAAGAAGAATAGAGCGGTTTGACTTCAATCGCTTCCGCCAGTGTCATCAATCCCTTCAACTCGTCCTCGACCAGATTCTCCGACGCCCGATAGGCGCGGGCCTGGAGGCGCTGGATAAAGGGAATCTGCGCAAGCAGATCGACAAACCACGCCCGGCGCACACCGATCGCCGTGAGCATGCCGATGAGCGTCGCCGCTCCGCCGAAATAGGTCGCCAGCTCTTTCTCAACGAGATTGACGCCCCACGCGACCAGTAACATGCCGGTCGTCAATACGCCGATCCAAAAACCGAGATCCCGCCGGCCCAATTTCCACCGAATGGTGTCCAGGCTGAGAGACGAAAACACGAAGGCGCCGAGGAGGCCAAAGGCGTACATTTCACCTAGGAGAGAAAGCTCGCCGCGAGTAGCGATTATCACCGCCACGGGAACGATGGTCGCAATGGCAATCGCAATATGAGGGCTGTGAAACCTTTTGCCGCGTAGCCCAATCACCATTGGCAGAAAACCGGTCTTCGATAGCGCTAAAAATATGTGATAGGCGCCGATGATCGCCGTGTTAGCAGCAAATAGAAGTAGCGTCGACGCGCTTACCACTACGGCCAGTTTTAATCCGATGCCGCCTGACACGACGGCGACCTCCGAGATAAAACGCTCACTCTGAGTCGCTTTGATCTCGGGCGGCAACAAGACTATCGATAGCATCGTGAGCAAGGGCGCGGTTAACACCATGGAGACAATAACCCCACCCATCGCCCATCGGGTCGTCTGGCGCAGAGGTAAACGTATGGTCGGACTGAGCTGGCTGATGCTTTCGAGCCCGGAAAACGCGAGCCACGCAGCGCCGAAGCCAACGAGTAGATCGTGTAGAGACATTTCTCTGCCGGGCGTTAACGTCTCAATCGCTTTCCACCACCGGTCCGCGGAAAGTTCGTTGAGGGATAGAACCACGACCACGATATCAATGGCGAATGCTGAGATCGCCATAATCAGAGCGACCATGGCGCTTTCACGGATACCAATGATATTAAGCATCGCGAGCGCCAGCAGGCCCAAACATGCGAGTACGACGATATAACCGTCAATGCTCGGGAGTACACTGGCGATATAATGGAACCCCGAGACGGCCGAAATCGCCGCAGTCAAAAAGTAGCTGGTGGTGATTAACATGCCGCCAAGACAGCCCCACATGGGACCGAAAGCCTTGGTGGTAATCGTCACAACACCGCCCCCTTCGGGATTACGCCAGGTGATTTCAATGTACTTGAGCGCTAAGGGAATAAAGCCGATAGTCGTGAGTAGGACAAAAAAAGGCGTTTTGTCGCCGACGCTGCCGTATAAAATACCCGGAACGTAGTAAACCGAAGTTCCGATGTCGCAGAACACCACCGCCCAAGCTAAAAACCAGTAGAGCTGCCTGGTGTCTTTGGTCGGTTGCATTCTTGAGCTAATTTTACCGGAATTTCAGACCGGTCAGGGGGGTGTTCCCGGGATGCTTTCGACGGCCTCTTGCTATTTTGGGATCGAAAGAATTATGATAATCAAATCCCGTTAGCCCGATATGTCCTTACCTCTACAATACTTTCAGAAACTCGTCGAGAGTTGCCCCGATATTATTATCGCGGTCGATAAGCACGGCACCATTACCTTCTACAACGACGGCGCCCGGCAAAACCTGGGCTTCAGCCCGGATGAGGTCCTCGGTAAAAACGTCCTGGAAATTTATCCGACGATGGACGAAGCGCGCCGGGTGATGGCCGCGATGCGCGCCGACGACGGCGACGAGAAAGGCCGGGCGCGTAACTTCGAGACGAATTTCAAAACCAAAAAGTGCGACAAGATTCCTGTCGCGATTTCGGCGTCGATCATTTACGACGAGGGCGGCAACGAAGTGGGCTCCATCGGCTTCGCCAAGGATATTCGCGAAATCCAGCGGCGGGATCGTCTGGTGACGCTGGCCGAGGTCGCCGTCGGTTTATCCCACGAGATCAACAACTCCTTGGAAGTTTTGGTGAACCAGGTCGAGATGTTGCAGAAATATGTGGGCCGGGTCGCGGCGGATGAAGATTTTATCGTGGAGTCGGACCGGCTCGAGTCGGTGGCTTCGCAAGTGAGCAAGATCCGCGACATCACCGCCCGCATCGGCCAAATGGCCGAAGAGGGAGAGTACGGCACCAGAGAGTATTTGGACGGGAAACTGATGACTGATCTCCACGTCGAAGACGCAAACAACCCATGTGAGCGCGCCAAGCCAGACGAGCGATTTCCGCTGAGCGGCCTAAGGATTCTGGTCGTGGATGACGACGCTGGGATCTGCCAATCCTTAAAGGATCTCTTGGAAGCAGAGCGTTGCTGTATCGACACGGCGTCGTCGGGGGTTTTCGCCATGCAGTCGTTAAAACGGCAGCGGTTTGATGCGGTACTGAGCGATGTGGTGATGCCGGACATGGACGGCTATCAACTGTACCAGGCCGTCAAGCAGGCCACGCCCGAGCTTCCGGTGGTATTAATGACGGCGTTCAATTACGACAAGGACCACGTGATCAAGCGCAGTTGTCTGAAGGGATTGCAGGGCGTCATTTTTAAGAAGCCGGTCAATCCCGCCATGCTCAAGCAAGTTCTCCTACAGCACTGCCGTCCTCAGGGTGCGGTCCAGGCAACCTCCGCTTCCGGGCTAACGCCCGGGCCGATGCAAAAAATCGAGTAGCCGACTCCGTGAACAAGGAAGAGTTTTACAATCAAGGGATGGAGCTTTTCGTCCAGGATAAACTGGATGAGGCGATCGTTGCCTACCAGCGGGCGCTAGAGGAGGATGCCAACTACGCCGATGCTCTGCGTGCCCTGGCTATGAGCTATGCGCAGCTCGGCCGGCTCGACGACGCGATCGCAGCAGGCAAGCGTCTCATCGAAGTGGCGCCGGACGACGAACTGGCCTACACGAGTCTTTCAATCTTCTACCAACAAAAGGGCATGATCGCCGAGGCCGAGCAGGTCGGCGCGCAAGCGAGAACCCTGGGGTGGAAGCGCCAACTTGAGGAAGCGAATCAGGGTAAGAAAAGTTAGCCAGAAAGCTCGACGCCGCACAAAGCGTCAAATCACGACAACGCTTGACACCGTTGTTCAAAGAGCCCCTTCTTCTCAGCCGGCCTTTCAGCTTTGCCGGACCACCCAACAAAAAATATTTTGCGTTTGGCAGCTAGACGCCCAAAACGTTCTTGCTGTTTGAATTCTAACTCGATAATAATTAGGACGTGATGTTGAAAGGAACGCTGCGCATAAACTGAGCCGGCTGGGCAAACGGAGAAGCGATGCAGACGACGTCGATGTTAGGCCCGGTTGAAAGGTTGGCGAAGTTGCTGGCCGACGCCACGCGTGTTGATGAAAAAATTCACGATGTGACGACGGCGCTGTCGTTGATCAAAAAACGCGTGTCGGAATCCCTGGCGCAACACTACGTCGCCATGAAAGATTATCGATTTCAAATGCCGGAGGATCTTATGAAAGAGGAACAATCATACGAGCGGTTACTCCAAGCGCTTCAGGACATGAAAGCTGAGATCGCTAAGCAAATACGGCCGGTGGAAGACCAGATCATCCAGGCAAATGTCGACCATTTGCGTCAAACGTTCAACCAAGAAGGCCGAAGGCTAAATAAATGTCTTGAGGAGATCGACGACAATATTTTGGCTTGCCGGCAATACCTACAGGACTATGAGCGCATCCGCTCCAGCCTCCACGCGCTCAACGAGAAGCTCTCCCAATTGGGCACCGAGGCGATTCAAGTTCCGGAGGGCTTGCCGTCCGCAGACCTGGGAGAGATCGTCAGGCAGCGAATAGAGCACTTAAGATCTTTGGGCAAGATTTGATGATGGGTGACCAATTTCCACGGGCGCGCATTGATCGCCCTTAGGGCAAAGGACCTAATGCATCAACAATCCTTTTTCCCGAAGGCTCATCCGGCGCCCACAGCTACACTTCTTTCGCCAAATATTTCTGATCCGATGATGATCCTGCGGTGCGCCCGCTACTACGCGCCTGGGAAAATCACAGAGTGTGATTACGGGAGGGGCTTGCAAATATGCCCAACGCTGACCGTTAATGATGCCCGTTTGGGTGGTCGTCCCACCCACTGCCACTTGCCGCCAGGAAGGGAGCAGTAGGAACTCCCTTCCTGGCGTGAGTTTTAAGGGCAAGCTACTTGCAGATCGCGGTGACTCTGGGAAAGCGGCTCGGTCCCGGTCCGCAAGTCGCGGTGTCGTCGGCCAGTGTATTACCGGAACCGTCTTCGACGGCGGCGAATACTATATCACCATTACCAATAATTAGGTTGCCGTCGCTCATAATTTTCACAACCCAGAGTTTAGAGCGTAACAGTGGAAAAGAGTGCTCTTCGACGTTTAAGGTGCTGAGATCTTGGTCCTCGCCGCTCACGGTCAAGCCGACAAGATCCCACAGATCTAGAGTCGCAGCTGCGACTCTAGTCGAGGAGACCGCGAGAATAGACACGACGATGAAACTATCGTCATATTCGATCGCATTTACATTAACCTTGACGTCGGCTCCCGCCAAACCCGGCAGTGCGCGCCCCATCAAGAGAGTGGTAATCGCTACCGCCAGTAGCCCCAATTTTATCTGCCTTTTCATAGATTCCCCTTTCTGCGGCTCGATGGCCGCGCTAAAACGCTATTAATACTGACTTCCTCTACCTTCCACCAACACCAATTGTTTTTTCCGCTCCGCTCAGCGCACTCTGACCGTGATCGAATTCGAGCTGCCGGCCGCTCCCTTGCTGTCCGCGCGGAACCTCCTCCCGCGCGGGAGAAAAACGTTTCAACCTAACACCCCTCGTAAAACAGCATCGGCCCTCTGCTCGGCACAGATCGCGGAATCAGGCCACAAAATTTTTCGGGTCGCGCCCGAGGATCAAGCAGCCCGTCGCAAACGAAGGAAACCAGATCATCGAATTCGCGAGCGCTTAACTTGATTGGCGTTACGAGCAGCGGATCGAGGGTCACAAGAACCAGCGCCGGGTCTGCGATCGAATAGGCGAGATCACGGTCAACGCCGGCGAGCCTCGGGTCACAGTTCATCGCGGATGCGGGCGCGCTTAAGTGGTGGCGGATCGCATCTTCCAGCCGCGTAAATGCGCCGTTGTGGAAGAACGCCGGTTGCAGCGCCACGTTGCGCAACGGTGATCTGCGGAATTTGTAGCGATCAGTCGAATTGCCAGTGATCTGCTCCAGTCCAAAGTCCTCGTCCTCACCGGGCCGTCGAAAATCACGTTGCCGAGACCGACACCGACGGCCGGCGCGATCTGCGGCACGCCGATGTTGTGCATTTCGAAATTGCTGAACATCTCGTTTGACTTCCCGGCGACCGCGTGGCAGGCCACGCAATTGCCTTTGCCGAAGAACACCAGCGCGCCGCGCTTTTGCGATTCGGTCATCGCGTTGCGCTCACCACGCGCATAGCGGTCGATCGGGGCGTTGGCGCGCACCAGCGTAAACTCGAACTCGGCGACGGCGCGACCGAACATGCTGAAGTCGATCGGCGCGCCGGCACGGACCTCGGGAAAGAGCTTCCCGAACAGCTTGCGGTATTCGGGCATCGCGTTAAAACGCTCAAGGACCGCCTGGCGTATCGGTTCGTTGCGGAACCCGGAGGCGGCGGGCGGCGGGACTGGGGTACCGTCGCCATCGTCAAACTGATCGAAGCGCGGCCCGATTGTTCCGGCCGTGCCGGTGAAACCAGCCATTTCTACCAGCTCGGTCGACGGGATGTGCGCCTGCGCCACCAGCAAGTACTCGACGGTCGGATCGTTCGGCGGGAACTGGGTGGTGCCTTCCGGCTGCGGGAACGTGAAGCCCTGGCTGTTGTCGAATGGATCGCCGCTCGGGGCGAAAAACCGCCCGTTCCACATGAGCTTGGGGTAGAAGGCGGTGTTGATCACCAACGGGCTGCGACGCTGGTTGCGCGCGCCGACCCGGTTGGGACCCACGATGCCGTTGTTCTGCACGCCGATCGCGATCGACTGCGTGTCGCCGAATCCCCGGGCGGGTGAGTGGCATCCGGCACAGGCGTTGTCGCCATACAGTCCGACTGCGGTATCGAAGAACAGCAGCCGACCGAGATCGGCGAGCCGCGGGTCGATGCGGCGGCCAAGTCGCGCTTCTAACGTCGCTTCAACCTCGCCTGTGAAACGCCCAGCGCGCAGAACATTGACGAGGGTCCGATCTAAGCGACTCGTATCTCCATCGTCTGCCTGGCCAGCCCATGGATGCATCGTAATAACGACTGCGATGACGCCGAGGGTAGCAAGGAACAGATGCGTTCCCAAGACGCGCCATTTCCGCAATGGATATCTATGACTGAATTTCATGTTAACCTCCTGTTGCTTTGAGCCTAACGCGTGGATGAAGTATAATTTGCAGCCGCATCATCTTCGCGATTTGCATCGTCCATTTTCTGAACCGTAGGGCGTCCCACGATTCACGCACTCCTGCAGCGCATCAAATTCGCCTATGGTCTGCGCTCCATTCAGCCAAACGATCCGGCCCCTAGCCGCTTCCGCGGCTACCGGTTCGTCTGCGCGCTAGCAGTCTTGGAATAGGGCGAATCCCCGGCCGCGTTGCGCGCGCGCACGCGATACCTGTACGTCGTTCGCGACGCCAGCCCGTTATCGGTGAAGGTCGTCGAAGTCCCCGCCACCACTGCCACCTGGGCAAAGTTCGTACAATTGGATCCCCGGCAGCGCTCGATTCTGACCTCGGTTTGGTTCGTCGATCCGTTCGTCCAATTCAAGCCGATCGAGCTCCTCGACAGAGCCGTAGCCGTCAAGTTCGCAGGCGCGCTCGGGAGAGCCGGCGCGTTCACGACAATGGATGTCGATGTGGTGTTCGTCGCGCCGCCATTGTCGGTCACCGTCAAGGTCGGGATGTAGGTTCCCGCGGCGGTGTAGACATGAGTGATCATGGCTCCACTCCCCGAAGTACCATCGCCGAAAGACCAAGCCCAGGTCGCGATGGTTCCGTCGGGATCGGTCGACCCGGAGCCGTCGAACGTCACGCTCAGGGGCCCCACTCCGGTTGTGGGAGCGGCCGACATCACCGCCGTCGGCGGCTGATTACTCGCCGGGATCACGACAGTCGCGATGTTTGAATACGCTGAGTACCCGCCGGAGTTAAACGCGCGAACACGGTAGCTGTAGCTGGTCCCTGTATTGACCGAGTCGCTGGAGCTCGTGGAGTTGGTCCCCGCACGTCGGTAGAGCGCAAAATTCGCGCAGCCGCTGCCTTGGCACCGCTCGATGTCGAACCCGGTCTCGTTCGTCGAGTTGTCCTGCCAGGCCAGCACGATCCACGTGCCGAACGTGCCGGTTGGCGTGGCAGTTAGGTTGGATGGCGCGGTCGGAGGTAATGGGTTCACGACGATGGAGATCGCAGTGTCACCCAAGGCTCCCGTGCTGTCGCTGACCCTCAGGGTCGCCGTGTACGTCCCCGCAGTCGTGTACACGTGGGTGATCAGAGACCCCGTGCTGGACGCGCCATCCCCAAACGACCATGTCCACGAGTTCACCGTTCCTTGGGGAGCGGTGGATGCGGAGCCGTCGAAGGTCACGCTGAGAGGCGCGACGCCAGTCGAGGGCGTGGCCGACATGACCGCATTTGCGAGGTCCGATGTCTGCCAGCACGTGATCAGCGCATCGTAACCGCCGGTGGCACACACGTCATCGCTGGGCAGTGCCGCAGCCCAGACTGTCGGCAACTTGGAGAAACCCTCCCATAACAGGGTCCCGTTCGGGCTGTACCCGGCCGTCACGCCCTGTGGGTATGACATCCCCGTTGGGGTCGGCCCCACGAGCGGCCCTCCGAGCCCGGACACCACGATAGTGCCATCGGCAAGGACGAAGACGACGGCCGGCATCTCGTCCGGATAGGGGGCGCGGTCGCGCCAGGCCTGCCACCTTACCGCGCCGTTAGATTCCACAGCCACGATCCACCAGTCGAGGTGCCCCGTCCCCGTTGCATAGCCGACGGCCGCCAGGCTGCCGTCCGGGGCCAGGGCGATACGCTGCCCGTAGGCATCGGCGAGACTCCCCGGACTGGAATCCGTGCGCCAGAGCCGCGCTCCGGTCGCCCGGTCATAGGCGATCACGGTGAGGACCGAGCGGAGCCCAACATTGGCCCTGCCAGTCGCATACACTTGCCCGAGATCTACCACCACGTCATTGGATCCTTCGGCGGCCGTCGCCAACCACCTTTGGGCGCCCGTGGCGGCGTCGAAGGAGCTGATGACGGAGTTGGCGCTGCCCCAAAAGTTACCCGTCACCACCACATCGGAACCGTCCGGGTCCAATGCCAGCGAAGTCGTGAAGCCTGCCGGGATCGTCTGCCTCCACAGCAAGATGCTGTCGGCGCTATACTTTGCCACCTCGTTGTTGAACGTCACGTAGGTGCTGCCGGATGCGTCGACGACTATCCGTCCTACCGAGGACCTAAAAATGCTGAAAGGCGGATCGATCCGCCACCGGAGCGTGCCGTCGGACGCATACCGCACCAGGGTGATGGCGTACGTGGCTTGGGTGTTGGAGGTTGAACCCAGCACGACGACGTCACCGTTGGGCGCGGCCACCACCCAATTTGCGGCCATAGTTCCGGACAGCGGCGCGACCGTGCGCTGCCACCGCGGCGCCCCGGTCGACGTGTACGAGGTGACCACGAGCGCCGTATAGAACCCAGGTCCAGAGACCACGGTAACGTTGCCCGAGGCATCGACGGCCATACGCGCTGATTGGCCCGCTGAGTCGGCACCCGCAGAGAGGCCTCCGGCGGTCCACAGCACCGGAAGTGTGGTTGCTGCAACGGCGGGGCTGGCCGTGAACGGCTGCATCGCTAGCGAGATGATGCAGGCAGCCAATAAAAGGCCGCGCACCGTAATGCGCCTCATCGTTGAGTTCATAATTTTGTTCATTGTCTTACTCTCCTTCTTGAGGGTTTCCTCTCGGTTGCCACATCCTCGCGGATGCAACTGGTTATTATTTCGTGATGCTCCTGGTCAGAACGCTGTTGGCCGGGTCAAACTTGTAGCCGGTCTTGATAATGTTGGTCACCGCCAGCTTGTAGGTGCCACGACCGTTCATGACAAAAACTCCATGCGTTCTTGTTTTGTTGGCAGCCGCGACATTATCAAACGTCCGGAGTTACGGTCTGTGACTAAAGTCACTCAGCGGGCGTTTTTTCCTGGCGGCGCATTGAACCCCCCGGCCAGTTGCAGAAGAATCGATTCGTCCGACAGTTCAATGCGGCCCCGTGTCATCCTTACAGCGCCCGTACGTTCCATTTCTTTGAGCAAACGGCTGACGACTTCCCTGGCGGTCCCCAACTCTCTAGCCAGTTCCTCGTGCGTTGTCTCAAGAAATTGAAGAGGCCGGCGCTTGTTCGAAAAATGATCGAGCAGCGAATGTACCAGCCTTTGGTCTACCCGGCGAAAAGCGAGTTCCTCGGCCAGTACCATGACATCGATCAGTCGCTGCGCCATGCTTTCAAAGACAAGCTTGCGGACGCCTTTATCTGTCTCTGTCCAGTTTCGAAAGACTGTGGCTGCAATGATTACCGCTTCCGTAGAATTTTCACGACCGCAGTCGCCATAGCTGGCCGCTCGAGGAAAATACCCAACATGTTGACCAAGCAAGCTTGCCCGTCTTGCACATGGTATAAGGTTATTTGATTCCCGTCTTTGTCAGTCTTGAAAACTCGAATGCTTCCCGTTCCCACCAGAGCAAATTGCCCGCAACTATCGCCTTCGTGGTACAGAAACGTTCCCGCCGCAATACTTGCATATTGCGCCGCCGTCGCCATTGCGCTTTGAACCGCCGGTGAAGATTCCCGGTAAAAGCTGAATTGCTTTAAGATTGTGTGCTTATCCAACCTGACCTCCCTTGATTACTTCGCCAGGGGCGCCAAAGTTAGAGCCAAGAGTTTCCACGAAGCCGCCGCTGTGCTGGGTCGTTGGTGAAACGTTGCTGTTGCTGGGCCGCGCGCCGGCGCTGCCGGCCAAGCAAAGCCGCAGTGCTATGGTTAACGGGGCAAGTGCAAGGACGTCCGTTACAGCCAAGTGCAAGCACGTCCATTACAGTAACATGGTAGAAAACACTTCATGGAGGTGATCAACATGAGTAAAAAAGCAAGATTGAGCAAAAGCGGCGCGAAATGGTCATAGGGGT
>JAUYJC010000101.1 GCA_030688735.1 Deltaproteobacteria bacterium | reverse complement strand
ACGGCATTCGTCGAATGAATGTCGCCGCGCAAATAGGGAACGACCACCCCGGCCGTAAGACGATCGAGCCGGTCTTTCTCAAGTTTCGCGACGCCTGGTTGCGAACCGTCGTCGGTGCGTTTGTATTTGGTAATCTCGGTGACGCCGCTGTAAGCGCCGTAGACGACCCAGCAGGGGCCATGATCGTGGGGCGTGTTACCGTGGCCCTGCTTGTGCACATGACCCATTTGAATGAAGCCGTAATCAGGATCTCGCCAAAGTTCTCTCGAAGGCTTTCCTTCGCGGATCAGCTCGGCCATCCAGGGATCATCGGGACGGGTGGAAGCGAACAGCCTTCCCATCAAAGCCGCGACTTTGAATGGGAGCTGGGGATCTTTGCCATCGCCCCAAGCCGAGCGAACTTCCGCGATATATTGGTCCAACGTATTGCTTGCCCTCTGTTCTTGTACGGCCATCGGTTGCCCTCCCTTCGTCGCGACCATCTTTACACTTTCCCCGCGGGTCCGTCCACTGCGAGCCTTGAACGCATTGACAGCGCGCGGTGGGGTCTGTTAGCTGTTGAAGAAATTTCAACCGCACCGAGAGAGAACATGGCCATCGAACCGCAAGAGTTGCGCCGCGTCATGGGCCACTTCGCCACCGGCGTGACGGTCATTACGACCAAGGACAAGGACGGAACTCCGCAAGGACTGACGGCCAACGCCTTCATGTCCCTATCGTTGAATCCGCCATTAGTTTTGATCAGCGTCGATAAAGGCGCGGCTTCATACGCTTGCTTCGAGACTGGAAACGGCTACACGGTCAATTTTCTCGGTGAAGAGCAGGAGGAGATATCGAAGCGCTTCGCCACCAAAGGAATCGATAAGTTCAGCGGCGTTCAATGGCATCCCGGCACTAACGGCGCCGCGATCATCGACGGTGTCATCGGCTACATCGAGTGCAAGACCACGCAATGCCACGACGGCGGGGACCATACCATCGTCGTCGGCGAAATTCTCGCCGTCAGCGCCACGGGCGACCGGCCGCTGTTATTCTTCAAGGGCAAGTATCAGCGGCTGCCGGATTAATGCCGGTTCAAGGTTCAAAGTTCAAGGCCCTGAGCCCCGTCGAAGGGTTCAACGTTCAAAGTTCAAGGTGGGAATACGAAACCTTGAACCCGGAACTTTGAACTTGGAACCGCGGCTCCCGAAGGGACCGCGATCCTACGTCCCTTGTTCCCACAAATCTTCGAACTGCTTGACCGAGCCCGGCCCGAAGCCGGCATAGTGATTGTTAAAGAACGCGTAGGTCTTGACGCCTTTGTTGACGATCTTCTTTAATTCGTTAGACCAGACGGTCATCTCCGCGCTCTTGTCTTCGATCAGTTTGTCCCACTTCTGGGTCTTGGCCTCGATGCCTTTGCGGTCGCCGATGAAGCGCGCGTAGCAGAAATTTCCTGTCACGAGATCCAGCGCCTTCGCCAGCGTGTCGATGCGCGGCATCCACGCCTGGGCGACCAGCGCGAAGGCGACCGAATGCTCGCGCAGCAACTCCAAAAAATCCCAGCTGATCCAGTTCTTGTTACGAATCTCCAGGGCGAATTTAAATTCCTTGGGAAGCGCCTTGAGAAAAGGGCGCAGCAGCTTGTCGAACGGTTCACGCGAGGCGAAGGCATTTCGGTTGAAGTAGGGGAATTGCAGCAGCAGCGGTCCTAAGCGGTCGCCGAGCAACTCCATCGTGGAAAGAAATAACGTGAACTCCGACTGGCAGTCTTTGAGCACTTTTTGGTGCGTGATCACGCCGGGAATCTTGGCGGCGAAGATAAAACCCGGCGGCGTCTTTTCCTTCCAGCCCAGTACCACCGAGCGCGCCGGAATGCTGTAGTAGGTTGAGTCGATCTCCACGGCGCGAAAGCGACGCGCGTAGGCCTCGATGAACTGCCCCGGCTTTAGATTGGCCGGATAGAAAGGTCCCACCCAGTCTTGGCTCGACCAACTGGAAGTCCCCAAATAGAGATTGTCGGGAATCGGCATAGAAAAGTTTCACCACATCTCCCCCGCAGCGTCAACGGCGCTAGCGCAGTTTCGGGTTTCAGGTTCTGAGTTTCGAGTTGAACACGAGACTCGAAACCCGAGCTAAGAAGGGGGACAGTCCCCCTTCCGGAAAGGGGACTGTCCCCTTTGTCACCCGTTTGCAGGACAATCAAAAAGGTCTCAGATGCGAGGCGCGCGATGAATCGGCGAGCGGAGGCGTACTTATGCGGTACGTTGGAGCGAGACGATTGAGCGCAACGAAGCAGGTGTGGCCTTTTTGTTTGTCCTGTTGACTACTGAAAGTAATTTCAGTATATAGTCTTTTATGCTACCCGCGCTGACCAAGAGGCAAAAGGCGATCTATGACTTTCTGCTGAGCACCATCCGGGAGAAGGGCTTTGCCCCGTCAATTATCGAGATCGGCGCCAAATTCAAGATCGCCTCGACCAACGGCGTCTCGGATCATCTCAAGGCGCTGGAGAAAAAAGGTTACATCCGCCGCATCGGCAAACGCGCCATCGAGGTACTGTCGGCGCTCGGCGAACCGGTGTTAACCGCCGTCCGCGATATCCCGATCTTAGGCCGGGTTCCGGCCGGCAAGCCGTTCCTCAGCGAGGAAAATTCCGAAGGGCTTTTAACCATACCGGGCGATATGGGCTCGGGAAAACTCTTCGCGCTGCAAGTCAAAGGGGACAGCATGATCGGCGCCGGCATCATGGACGGCGACCGGGTGATCGTCAAGCAGCAGGGAACAGCGGAAAACGGCGCGATCGTCTGCGCCTTGATCGAGGGCGAGGCGACCCTCAAGCGGTTTTATGAAAAAGACGGCGTCGTCACGCTTAAAGCCGAGAATGAAAAATATCAACCGATCACGGTCGCCGGCGGAGAATTTCGGATTGTAGGGCGGGTTATTGGCCTAATGAGAAAATTCTAAGCGGGTTCAAAACGTTCAAGCAGTTCAAATCGTTCAAAACGTTTAGGATAGGGAGGGAATTATGCAAGTGAAAAACTTTGAAGATTTAGAGATATGGAAGGATGCTCGGCTCCTAACACGGGGAATTTATCAACTGACAAAAGACACGAGATTCTCTAAAGATTTTGCCTTGCGGGATCAAATCCAGCGGGCAGCAGTCTCGATAATGTCAAATATCGCTGAAGGTTTTGAGCGCGGAGGAAATCAAGAATTCATTCAATTTTTATATGTCGCCAAAGCATCGTGCGGGGAAGTTCGTTCACAACTTTATGTGGCTCTGGATCAATCTTATATAACAGAGAAAGATTGTGACGATGTGAGCAAATCTTTCCGACGCCTATCAATCATGATCAGCAACTTGATTGATTACCTAAAACACAGCGGAATGAGGGGAGCGAAGTATGACAGTTCAAAACGTTCAAGTAGTTCAAATCGTTCAAGCCGTCTCGAAACGGTTGGAACGTCTCGGACCAACGGAGTTTAAGCACGCTTTGAACGCTGGAATGAATGGTTCCTTTTTGAATCTTGAACCTCTTAAACGATTTGAACGTTTTGAACGGCTTGAACTATTTGAACGATTCCGTGAATACCGATGTCTCCCTTCTCCACGCAAAAACTCAGACAACAAGATGTTGCTCAACCAAATTTGTGGACTCTTTCGGAAGTCGCCGGCCGGCTGGTGGAGATCTCGGGCGCGGGAGCTTCGGCGGCGCTCACGATCGCCTTTGGATTAGTGTTGCAGGCACAGAAGAGAGGCGATCCGGTGGGTTGGGTCACCTCGATGGCAAGTTCTTTTTATCCGCCCGACGTGGCGGAGAATGGGATCGACTTGGCGGCCCTGGTGGTTATCCGTCTGTCCGGTACTGAAAGTATCCCGCGCGCCGGCGAGAAGTTGTTGCGCTCCGGCGGCTTCGGCCTCGTCGTGCTCGATCTCGGCGCCGCGGATATTCCCGTGCCACTGCAAACTCGTTTAGCCGGGCTTGCCCATCGTCATCACACGGCGCTGGCCTGCCTGACGGAAAAAGAGCGCAGGGCCTTCTCGCTCGGTTCGCTGGTTTCGCTCAGGGCGCATGCCGAGAAAAAACGCATCGCCGAAAACCGTTTTGCCTGCACTCTCCGCGTGCTCAAGGACAAACGGCGCGGGCCGACCTGGTCTCATGAAGAACACTACGCCGGGCCGGCTGGCCTGTGTTGATCTGCCGGCCTTCCCGCTTCAGCTCCTGCTCAGGCGTCATCCCGAGTGGACTGCGCAGCCCGTCGCCGTCGTCGCCGAGGACAAGCCGCAAGGATTGGTGCTCTGGGTCAACGAAAAGGCCCGGCAACTCGGCGTGCTGCCGGGGTTGCGCTACGCCGCGGCTCTTTCCTTGGCTGGCGGGCTACACGCCGGCGAGGTCGCGCCGAAGGAGATCGACGGAGTGGTCGACGCGCTAACTCAGCGACTGATGCGCTTTACGCCTGAAGTCGAGCCTTCGGCTCAAGACGTGGGAGTCTTCTGGCTCAATGGCGTGGGCTTGAAGCGTCTCTATGCTTCTCCCCGAAGCTGGGGCCACGCAATTTACCAAGAGATGGAAGCGCAGAGATTCGCTGCTAACCTCGCCGTCGGATTCACCCGCTTCGGCACCTATGCGGTGGTCAGGGCGAAAAGCGGCATAACGGTTTTCCGCGATCCCGCCGAGGAGCAGCAAGCGGCGCGGCAGGTGCCGCTCAGCCGTTTGGATCTCGACGCCGGCTTTCGCGACGCGCTCTTCAAGCTCGGCATCAAGACGGTGGGCGGCTTGCTCTCGCTGCCGCCGGGCGGTTTGCGCGAGCGCTTCGGCGCGAAGGCGCACCGTCTTTACCGCATGGCCGCCGGCGATCTCTGGACGCCGCTCGATCCCCGCGCGCCGGCAGAACCCGTTGGACAAAAACATATTTTCGACGATCCGGAGAGCGACACCACCCGGCTGCTCTTTTTGATCAAACAGATGCTCCATCCGATCTTGGCTGTTCTCGCCGCGCGCACGCAGGCGCTGGCGGCCCTCTGGCTTTCTTTTCTCATCGACCGAAGCGGCCGGCTCAAAGAACAGATCCGCCCGGCCGTGCCGACGCTCGATGCCGCGCAGATCCTCGATCTCGTCCGCCTGCGCCTGGAGTCGTTAAAATTTTCCGCCGGCGCCGTGGAAATCGAGTTGCGCGCCGAAGCATGCGCCGCCACCGCCGAGCAGCTGCGTCTCTTTGCCGATGGGCCTGCACGCGATCTCGACGCCGCCAACCGCGCGCTGGCGCGCCTGCGCGCCGAATTCGGCGATGAGGCCGTGGTGTATGCCAAGCTCGCCAACGGCCATCTGCCCGAGGCACGATTCACCTGGGACCCGCTCAGCCGCGTCGAGCTTCCCCGAAACGATTTGAACGGAGCGAAGCGATTGAACGACTTGAACGTCTTGAACCGCCCCGGTGTAAAAACTTTGGTGCGCCGGATCATGTTTAAGCCTTTAGTTCTCTCTTCCGGCCCGCGCCAGACCCATGAGGACGGCTGGCTCCTTCTCGGCCCGAAGTACGGCGCCGTCGACAAGCTCATCGGCCCCTATGTTTTTTCCGGTGGCTGGTGGAACCGCGAGATCCAGCGCGAATACTACTTCGCCGAAACCCGCCGCGGCGATATTCTCTGGCTCTATTACGATCGGGTGAGACGCAGGTGGTGTTTGCAGGGCGCCGTCGGAT
>JAUYJC010000099.1 GCA_030688735.1 Deltaproteobacteria bacterium | reverse complement strand
AATCCTTGCGGCGACCCGTTTGAGTTTAGCTGCGGGATACTTCTTGCCAGCGCCGCGCCGGACGATCTCTACGGGCATCGGAGGAGTGTAACTTTTCCGGGCCAATCTTGCGAGGAATCACCCTGGCGATTGAGGCGAACGTTGCCGTTAGGCAGTTTTTTCCTGCTTTGCAAGCTCCTCTTCAATCTCTGCCTCAATGTCCTCCAGTGGAATTCTTTTCGCGCTCGCTGAGCGCTCGTCAAGAAATCGCTGAAAAGCCCGACTTCCTCGCAAAGCTTCCACTTCCTTCTCGAAGTCGTCAGCTTCAGCGATACAAAACTCCTTGCCATCCGGGGTCACGAGCAATACCGGCTCTCGGCGCGCAATCTTAATGACTTCCGCTAAGTCCATCTTCTCTATCTCTAAATCGATTGTTTTCATATCTGTACCTCCTGGCCCCCAATGAAAAGAATATTGTGCTCCTTGTGACCGACAGACACAATACTGACCATTTGGGCCGGTTCATTCACTTCATAAAAGACCCGATATTTGCCTATGCGCAGTTCCCACGAAGCAATAGGATTGTCCCGCAGCGATTTGCGGTTCTTGGTTTCAACCAATGGCTCATGCGTGAGTTGCTCGCGAATCTCCGACACCACGAGCTTCCGCTCAAACGCGGTATAGTGAGAAAGGTCAATCTTCGCTTCTTCTGTGACGTCGATCCGATAGCTCGCCATATAGGAGTTTCTACAGAGGCAAGGAAGAAAAGCAACAAGAAAAACTTTGCTTTGAACAATATCGAATATCGGGTCAAATATCGATATCGGATATCGGGTCAGGCAAACCTTTGCGATCTTTTTCTAAAACAAGAAACCAACAAAAAGGTTAGCCTGACACGTTCATCACGTTCATCTGTCTCTTTCATCTGTCGAACTTCACACCGGCGCTGCGCCGGACGATCTCTACGGGCATCGTGGGAGTGTAACTTTTCCGGGCTAAACTTGCGAGGAATCATCCTGGCAATTGAGGCGAACGTTAAACCTCAGCAGCGGAGCGTTAGCGGAGTCCGCTGGAGCGATTTGGTTAGGCAGTTGTCTGCGGGGCAGCGTTGCCAACAACCTGCCATCGTGCCTCAATGGTGTCCGCTGACAAATCAGCACCACAATCCCATTCGACAAAGTATCCGCCATTGGAAATCTTCATAAATTCGCTGGGGTCTCGAAGCTCTTCAAACGCCTCATATCCCAGATAGGGACTGACATCAAAACTGCCAACGCGACCGTCGTCTGCAACGATGGACAACACCCAATTGGGTTGTGGATGGAGTTCCGCAATTCTCATTGGTCAAGTCCTTTGATGGGGAACGGTTTCTTGCCGTTTACAGCCAAGTTCCAGTCAGCAAGGAGTAGGTGCCTGAGTAGGTGCCTGAGTAGGTGCCAGGCTTTTGTGGTTTGCTTTTAGTGGAAACTATTCGACCAATATCAAATAATCAAAGCCTGGTACGGTCCCACGGTCCACCTGGCACGGTCCATTTAAGCTGCCCGCGGCTCCGTTTCCAGGCGTACTCGTATCCCCGCACGCGCGAGCATATTGATCAGCTTATCGATGCTGAAACGGCTGATCTCTCCCTTCAGCAAATTACTGATGCGCGGCTGTGTCTCGCCAAAGAAAGCAGCCGCCTCAGCCTGTGTCCACCCACGTGCACGAATGTACTCTCGCAAGTCCAGCAGCAAGTCCGCCCTCACCTTCAGATTCGCTGCCTCCTCTGCCTCAAATCCCAAATCCTCAAATACGTTATCGCTGCCGTAGGTGAGGTGCATTCCCTTGGCTTCATGGCTGCGCCTGCCGACGGTGTTGGGCCGTTCTATAACGCTGCTGGCCAATCTCGATGTCGTGCTTGGCCGTTTTTTGCGTTTTCTTTTGGAACGCGTGGAGTACATAGATTGCCTCCTCGAACTTTGCGACATAAAAGACACGATAGGCATCGCGAACATGAATTCGGATTTCGTAAACGCCAGGACCGACCGAGGGTATAGGCTTGAAGTCCGTTGGCTCTTGTCCCCTTTGCACCGCTCGCAACTCTAAGCCCGCCTTGCGCCGGGCTTCCCGCGGAAACCGACGCACATCGTCACGCGACGAGCCGATCCATACGATGGGTTTGTCATCCATCATGCATTGACATGCCAGATTTAGTATACCAGCGTTCTCCCTCGTTGTCAAAAGCGGGGCTGCGGAAAACAGAAGGCAGAGTCGAGGGTAAGAGGGTTTAGTTCGGCTATTAAGTGACCCGCGTTAGCCGGCGACAAATGCCGATCGGCTTCGGCGCATCCAATCAAACCTCAATCGGTTGCAATATCCGTCCGCTACTCCCAGTTTTTAACATTTCGTTGGGCGCCGGCGGCCTATCTCCCTGAACCCGCAGCCTAACTCGGTCAGAGTTCGCTTAGCTCAACTATCAGCCGTCATATCCGATCACCCGGGACATTAACTCGCCGGCGACCTCGATTCAGCAGGTGCGTGCAAATCAACGGGGGAAAAGTCAGCCGCAGGAGGACAGTCCGCTTCCGCGCCGGCACGCCGTTAGATTCTCACTTGCAGGATGTTAAACAAAACGACTGCAAGAAAATATCTCCCGCCAAAACGCCAAGGCGCAAAGTAACGCTCGGTGTCATTTCGACCGAAAGGAGAAATCATTCTCAGATCCCTCGCATTCGCTCGGGATGACGGACCTCGGCCTGTCACTTGGCGTCTTTGCGCCTCTGCGGGAGTCATGTCTTTTCCGGTTCCGAAGTTTGGAACTCACATAGAAATTTCAAATACGTTTGGCTAGTATTAACGCACGTTGAAGATCTGTTGGTAGGAAGCGGTCAGTTCGTTCAAGTTGGGGCCGATGAAGGCGGGATTGACGAAGACGAAATCCTTCTCATACAGCTCCTGGTGGCGCGGAATTTGTTTTATGCCTTTGCGCGGAAATCGTGCTCGTCTCCCGTGCTCGTCCTCGGACGAACACGAATCACGAACACGCTCCACGAATCACTTTACGCCCGCGCCGCTCTTCATTTCGAAGACATGCTTGTAGCTTTTCGGGCTGGCGCGTCAAGATCGCCAGATGACGGAGTCTGGGCATGTTGGGGTCCCCCACGAATTGACCTGGCCTTCTGTAACACTTCGCTGTTTTGATGGTCAAGCAGGCGGCACCCGACTCAAATAACCGCGGCAGAGCTTAAATTATCCCCGACGGTTTTATTGACTTGGCCGGAACGATTTGTTACTAAAATTTAAGTTTTCTTGCTAGGAGGATTAGATGACCTATATCATTGCGGAGCCCTGCATCAACGTGAAAGATACGGCTTGTGTGGATGTCTGTCCCGTCGACTGCATCCATCCCACCAAAAACGAGGCCGAAGAATTTGCCAAAGAGGAAAAACTTTATATCGATCCCGAGGAGTGCATTGACTGCGGCGCCTGTGAGCCGGTTTGCCCGGTCGAGGCGATCTTCGAGGAGGCGGCGGCTCCAGATAAGTGGAAACACTTTATTAAGATCGACGCCGACTGGTTCAAAGCGAAAAAAGGCTAACGTTTATCTTTTCCTGCAAACGTACGGAGGGCTGAGTTCGTATTCTCAGCCCTTCTTTTTTTTCTCACCCGAAAAATTCCAATCCGCTCAATTCCCGACCTGCTTGCCCGCGGCACCCTTCCTTGACTCCCAATCCGACGATGTTGTAGGCAGGGTGTAGAAGGAGATGCACCGATGGTTCTCGTCCTCAAGAACGATCAGATGGAAAATCTGCTGCCGATGGCCGAGGAGATCGACGCCATCGAGCAGGCTTTCCGCGAACTCGGCCAGGGCAAAGCGATGAACGCGCCGCGCGCACGGCTGAGAACCCCCTGGAAAGAAGAAGGCGGGCAATACTATTTCAACAACATCATGGGACTGGTGCCGGGCGTCAAGTCGATGGCGCTGCGCATCGACTCCAGTTTCTCGACAGAAGTGCAGGTCGCCGGCGCCAAACGGCGCGTCTATCCCGGCGACTACATCGGTCTCGTCATGCTCTTCGACATGGATACCTGTGAAATTCTCGCCATCATGGACGACCATCACATTTCCACACTGCGCGTCGGCGCCACCAGCGCGGTGGCAAGCAAATATCTGGCGCGAAAAAACGCCAGGGTGATGGGTCTCCTCGGTTCCGGCGAGCAAGCTAAAACCCAGGTGACGGCGCACCTGGCCGTGCGCCCGCTGACCGAGATCAAAGTTTACAGCCCGACCAAGGAGAATCGCGAGAAGTTCGCCCGTGAGATGAGCGCGCAAACCGGCGTCGAAGTGGTGCCCGTCGCTTCCGCCGAAGATGCGGTTCGCGGCAGCGACATCGTCAATGCCGCGACCAATACCGTCGACCCGGTTGTGCAGGGCCGCTGGCTCGAACCGGGCATGCACGTCACCAGCCTCGTCGGGGGCGACGGTTTTCTGCCGAGGAAAGAATTGGACGACGAGGCCGTCAAGCGAGCGAAC
>JAUYJC010000097.1 GCA_030688735.1 Deltaproteobacteria bacterium | reverse complement strand
TCGCGCAGCGTGGTATCGACGAAACGAACTTGAGTCATAGGTGTTTTAAGTATCTAACTTGGATTTTCATAGCGTAAGCGAGAACAAATAGCCACCGGGCCGGCGCCGATGTTAGCATGCGACTGCACCCACCGGTCTAGGGAAAATGAGCCGGCACATCTTTTGGCTTGACAAAGGAGTTCCTCAGGTAATATGCCGATCCGTAGAGGCCGTTCCAGGGTTTCTGAGCCGCATCCGAGAATTACTCTTTGAGGTGATGAAATGAACAACCACAAACGTTGGCCGTACGCCTTGACTCAACTGGCGGTGCTGGTGCTGATCGTGTTACTCGCCGGCGCGCTTCGTCCGAGCGACGCCTGCGCCGCTGAGGCCAAACCTCTGCCCAAGACCGTCGTGATCGCCACCCATGCCACCGGCAGCGGTTTTCACGCGGACGGCAGCGCCGTGGCAAAAGTGGTTTCAGAAAAATCTCCCATGACCATGATCGTCCGGCCGCATCCCGGGCCGCCCGCCTGGCTGCCGGCCATGAACGACGGTGAAATGGAGTTCGGAGTGATCGTCGGCAGCGACGGCGCCACCGCCTTTCGCGGCATCGGTTCGCACCGCCGGGCCTATCCCAACATGCGGCTGTTGGTGATCGGCGCGCCGATGCATTTGGCGTTCTGGGCGCCGCTGGATTCTCCGATTAAAACGACTGCCGACCTCAAGGGAAAGCGCGTCCCCAGCGGCTGGGCCGGCCTGCCGATCATCCATTACACCGCCGGGGCCAACCTGGCGAACGGCGGCCTTAGCTGGGACGATGTCGTCAAGGTGCCGGTGGCTGAGTTAAACGAAAACCAGCGCATCTTTCTCGAAGGGCGCACCGATGTGCTTTGGCACTCGGTGGGCGCGCCGGCGGTGCAGGAAGCCAATGCCCGTATCCGCGGCGGTGTCCGGCTGGTGCCGATCCGCAACACGCCGGAGAGCCTCAAGCAAATGACCGCTTTCAATCCCGGCACCTATATGATGGTCGTGAAGAAAGGCGCGGCGGTGGGAGTCGTGGAGGACGTGCCCGTGCAGAGCGAGGATATCTGCATCGTCGTTGCCGCGCACTTGCCTGACGAAGTTGTCCACGCGGTCTTGAATGTGCTTTGGGAACATAACGACGAGCTGCGCAAAGTGACGCCGCGAATGCGATCCTGGAGCCGGCAGCGGATGATTTCCACCGACGCCGCCGTTCCTTTTCACGCCGGGGCGATCAAGTTCTTCCGCGACAAGGGAGTCTGGTCTCCCGACATGGAAAAACTCCAGCGCGAGCTGGAGAAGCGCTAAGACCGAAGCGGCGTGGACGAAGGCGGCACCAGGTTCCGGCGTTTGCGCGGCCCGGCGGGCGTGGCGCAGCGGTTTTTCTTGCGCGCGCTGCCGGCGAGCGGCGCCTTCTACCTTCTCGACGTCCATTTATTTTTCGGCGTGGTCATCCTGCGCCAACAGTACCTCGCCTTTCTGCTGACGCTCACGCTCGGCGCCGTTTTCCTTTCGATCCCGGCCGTGCGTAACCGGGCGAGCGGTGCGCTTCCCTGGTACGATCTTGTTTGTTCGCTGCTCGGCCTGGCCGTCGGGGCTTATCTGGTGATTTTTTATCCCGAGCTGATCTACACGCTGGGCGAGCGCCGCGTCGAGCGGGTTGTGCTCGGCGTGGTGGCGGTTCTCTTGGTTGTGGAGGCGGCGCGCCGCATTCTCGGCTGGTCCATGGTGATCTTGATCGGCGTGTTTTTATTATATGCCCGCTACGCCGACCTCGCGCCTGGATTCCTGCAATCGAAGCCCATCAGCTGGGAACGTCTTTTCCCCAGTCTTTATATTTCCACCGATGCTCTTCTCGGAATTCCGCTGGACGCCATCGGCACGGTAGTGCTCGCTTTCGTGCTTTTTGGGCAGGGGCTTCTCAGCACTGGTGGCGCCACGTTTTTAACGCAATTTTGCACCCGCGCCTTCGGGCGCATTCGCGGCGGGCCGGCCAAACTGGCCGTGGTCGCCTCGAGCCTCTTCGGCACGATTTCAGGAAGCGCCGTTGCCAACGTCGCGGTGGATGGTCCAATCACGATTCCGATGATGAAGGGAGTGGGCTATAGGCCGCATGTCGCCGCCGCCATCGAAGCGGTGGCGTCAAACGGCGGCCAGATCATGCCGCCGCTCATGGGCGCGGCGGCTTTCGTCATGGCCGAGTTTCTGGCGAAGCCCTATCGGGAGATCGCTATGGCAGCGCTCGTTCCCGCGCTGCTTTATTACGTAATCCTCTATATACAGATCGATTTGGAGGCGGCCAAGCACGGGCTCAAAGGTCTGGCGCGGGAGCAACTGCCGCCGCTCAAGCCGATTTTGGCTCTGGCGCATATTTATATTATTCCCCTGCTGGTGGTGATCTACGGTCTATTCTGGTTGAATCTCGATCCGAGCAAGTGCGGCCTGGTGGGGTCGCTTGCGGTCATCGCCGTGGCGTTAACCCGCGCCGAGGGGCGGGCGGCGCTGCGCCGTTTTCATCTGATCCTGGAAGAAACCGGCGAAGTTCTCCTCGAAGTCCTGGTCACCGCGGCTGCGGCGGGGATCGTGGTCGGTCTCATTATGGTGAGCGGTCTGGGGTTTCTCTTGTCCCTGGCGATGACCCAGATGATCGGCGGCCAGCTTTTTCCTTTGCTGCTCATGGTCGCGCTGGTCTGCATCGTGCTCGGCATGGGGATGGGAACCGTCGCAGTCTATGTCATCGTCGCCACGTTGCTGGGTCCGGCGGTGACGCAGCTCGGCATTCTGCCCATTGCGGCGCATCTTTTCCTTTTCTACTTTGCCATGCTGTCGCTCCTGACGCCGCCGATTTGCGTGGCCGCCTTCGCCGCCGCCGCCATCGCCGGAGCTTCTCCCATGAGAACGGGCTTCGAGGCGATGCGCCTGGGCGCCGTGGCGTACATCGTCCCTTTTATTTTCGTTTACTCCCCGTCCTTGCTGCTGATCGGCTCATTCCTCGAGGTCACGCTCGCCGTGACCACCGCTCTTGCCGGCACGGCGCTACTGGCCGTCGCGTTGACGGGTTTTCTTTTTCGACCGGTAGGGTTGGTGTGGCGGTTGGTTTTAACGATCGCGGGAGTGGCGCTAATCATTCCGCCGATCGGTCCCATCCACTACAGCGAAGCATTGAACATCGGCGGCGGCGCCTTGGGCGTTATCATTATCGCCATCGAATGGAAGGCGCGCCGCGCGGCCGCCGCGCGCGTACCGTCGATCAGTGGCGCCGTTTGAGCGCGTCTTCACTACCGCGGCGCCACGAGAATTTCATCCCGCGGCCAATGATCGATCAGCTCGGCGCCATTCTCGGTCACAACGACTGAGTCTTCGATGCGCACGCCGTAGCCGGGCTCGCCCTCCCGCCCTTCGATGGCGATGGTCATTCCCGGTTCGAAAACCTGAGGATGCTCAAGCGACCACTGGCGGTTGATGATTGGATAACCGTAGTGGTACATGCCGATGCCGTGGCCGATCTCCATCGTCAGCAACTCGGCTTCATCTTTGTAGCCCCATTTGCCCGCCGGCGGAAAATGCTTAGCCGCGTCGGCAGTCGTCGCGCCGGGCTTGATGGCGTCGATGATGGCGTCCATGCGCTCGATCAGCGCCTTGTACCAATCCTGGACTTTACGCTCGGGGGTTTTGCCTACGGAGAAGGTGCGGTAGT
>JAUYJC010000085.1 GCA_030688735.1 Deltaproteobacteria bacterium | reverse complement strand
GCCCCTGCCCGTGCCAGTGCCAGCGCAACTGCCCGGCCGATGCCGCCGCCGCCGCCGGAAATCAGTGCAGATTTTCCTTTAAGCTCCATTATGCGACCCTCGCTTCCTCTGTAGTATTCTGTTTGTCGGCGCGCAGTTTTTCGAGCCGGCGCAAGGCGAGCAGCGCCGCGCCCAGGGCACCGACCATATGCGGCTCATCGTTGACATTGACCTTCCGTTTGACCGTCTCTTCGAGCGCCTTGATCATGCCTTTTTGCCGCGCCACGCCGCCGACGAAAGTGACTTCGTCTTCCATTCCCGCCCGCTTCATCAACGCCAGCGCCCTCGAAGCGAGGGAGTTGTGAACGCCGCGCAAAATGTTTTCCACCCCCTCGCCGGCGGAGACATGATTGATGATCTCGGATTCGGCCAAGACGGCGCAGACGCTGCTAATGGTCTGCGGCTTGGTGGCGTCCAAAGAAAGCCGCCCGACGTCCTCGATCTCGATTTCCAAGTATTTGGCTGCCCGCTCGATGAACCCCCCGGCGCCGGCGGCGCATTTGTCGTTGGTGCGGAACTCTTTGACCTTGCCGGTTTCGGAGACGCGGAGCGCCCGGGTGCTTTGCGCGCCGATGTCGAGCACGGTTCGCGTCTTCGGAAAGAGAAACACCGCGCCCGTCCCGACGCAGGTGATGTCGGTGATCTGAATATCGCGAAAGGGGACGTTGTAGCGGCCGAAGCCGGTGGTGGCGATATAGTTAAGATCGCTTTCTTTGATGCCAGCATTCTTGAGGGCAAGATCGAGCACTTCCCTGGCGATGGCGGCGAAGTCGGGACGAGTCCTGATGAAGCTTTGCCCGCGAATCCGCCGCTGGTCATCCAAGATGACCGCCTTGGTCGATTTTGCTCCCATGTCGATTCCGGCGACAAAAACCATGAATCCTCCTTAGAACAGGCAATAGTCAACAGGCATTAGACGGCAGGCCCCGCGCTGGCCCCAGTCGCTTCGTGCGTCCCGCTGCTGGCTCCCGCCAGGGCACGTTCCAGGGCAAAAAGGCTCGCGCCCAAGGCGCCGACGTAATGCGAGTCCGGGCTCACGTTGAGCTTCAATCCCAATTTCTCTTCCAGCGCGCGCACCATGCCGATATTGAGCGACACACCGCCGGTAAAAGTCACCTCCGGCTCGATGCCGACGCGCCGCACCAGGGAGATCGTCCGCGCGGCGATGGCGCTGTGAACGCCGCCGAGGATGTCCTCGACCTTTTTGTTTTGCGCGAGATAGGACATGATGTCGGACTCGACGAACACGGTGCAGACAGTGGTGAGGCGCACCGGATTTTTCGCCTTAAGCGAAATTTCGCCGATGTCATCCAGGCTGAGCATCAGCGCCTCGGCGGCGCTGCCGAGGAACCGGCCGGTGCCCGCCGCGCATTTGTCGTTCATGACGAAGTCTTTGACTTCGCCGCCTTCGCCGACTTTGATACCCTTGGCGTCCTGGCCGCCCATGTCGATGACGGTCTTGGTGTTGGGGAAAAGATAAAAGGCGCCGCGGGCGTGACAACTGATTTCGGTGATCTGCGCATCGCCGAAAGTCACTTTGTAGCGCCCGTAGCCGGTGCCGATGACGTAGCGCACGTCTTCACGCTTTACGTTGGCTAGCTTCAATGCTTCGTTGAAGCAATTCGCGCCGGCGCGGGTGACGTTCGCGCCGGTCATGCCTAACGCACGTGCTATAATGCGCTGGTCTTGATCGATGATGATGCCTTTGGTCTGGGTCGAGCCGACGTCGATGCCCGCAGCGTAAATCATGCGTTTCCTCCCGCAGCCTGCTTGTCGCGCACTAATTTTCTGTGTTCCAGGGATTCGAAGAAG
Organism: Deltaproteobacteria bacterium; assembly: GCA_030688735.1. Lineage (GTDB taxonomy): Bacteria > Desulfobacterota > Binatia > UBA9968 > UBA9968 > JACPFE01. Next base: position 4,505 of record JAUYJC010000085.1, on the reverse strand, counting down.
GCGTCGATTCGGTTTTTAAGCTGCGCCTCGGAGAAATATCTTGGGTCTTCGATGTCCGATTCGATGAGCAGCGTCGGCACGCCGAGCTCTTTGGTGAAATATTCGCGCATGTCGCCCTGGCCGGCGGAAAAGAGCCGGCAGCTTTTCACCGAATGGATCACCAGCGCGTCGGCGGACCATTCTTTAATGTAGCGGGCGATCTGGTCGTAGCGCTGGAGAAAGTTGCGATTGGTGACGTTCCACTGAAGCATATGCTGGGCAATGGACTCCAGCGGATGATTGGGATCATGCTTGAAGCCGAATTCCCAGATGCCGCCGACCGTTGAATAGGTGGAAGCCACGGCGACGGCGCCCCATTTGGCGAACATATCGCGGAACGTGCGCAAGTGCGGCCAAGGCGGCGGGCCCTCGATGACGAACCGGTAGCGTTCTTCGGGGAGCGGCCCCGTTCCCAGGCGAACCTTTTCTTCCATTTCTTTGAGAGCCGTTTCGAAGAACCTCAGCCCGTCTTCGGTGCCGCGCAAGCAATAGAGCGGCGCCATCATGGTGACCGAGTCGAAGTAGTTATCGAACGGGGAAGGGACATGTTTGGTCAGCGCTTTGATTTTCGACCACATCTCGCCGGTCTCGCCGGAAATCGCGACGATTCTTTTGAGCTTGGCCCAGTCGAGCTTTTTCCCCGTCAGGCGCTCGCAGACTTCGATGACCTCCTCTAGCTGTCGCACCACGTATTCCACGTCTTCTTTAGAAGGGACGCCCGAGGGGTCGCGCAAAAAGGGTACGTCCAGGTTGTAAATCTCGCCGTCGCAATATTCGGCAAGGTGCTCGAACCACTGCAAGTAAACGTTGCAGCCGACGTAGTTGCAAAGAATCAGCGCGGGGAGGGGGATGGTCGCAAAGGCGGTTTTGCGGTCGCCCAGAAAGAGACCGATGTCCGCTTTGACATAGGCGCAGTTGTCCATCGAGTAGCCGAGCTCTTCGGCCTTCAGAATAAAGGGCAGAGCCGTCTTTTTGACTGCCAGTTGCAAGGCGTTGATTTCCGGATAAACGGGAATCATGTCGAAGGCGTGGACGATTTCGACTGGATTGCCGCTGATCAGCATGTACGCGGCCTTCCCCTCTCCTTGCTCCGCTGCGCGCGTAAGCTGTTCGAAATAACGGCCCATGATATCCTTCTGCAGGAGATGCATCTGGCCCTGGTAGCTTGTCTTCTCGGTTTTAGTTGCTTCTGCCATATTTACCTCGTGTTCGTGTTCGTGGTTCGTGCTCGTCATCCCCTCGTCACGAGCGACGATCACGAGTCGCGATCTCAGTCGAAAAGCATCGACTCGACGAAGGTTTCCACTTCGCTCCTCGCCTTGTCGAAGATCCACATCTTCTCTTCGAATTCGAGGAAGAGGTGCGGGATCCCTTCTTTCTCCAGAGCCTGTCGATACAAGGCGTAATCAAACAACGCCGGCTCGCAGAACTTGGCGGAGAGAATCAACGCCGCCGCCGAACCGGTTTCCCTGACCCGGTCGATCAGATGCTTTGCTTTGCGCTCCCGGGTGTCGTGCTTGACTCCGGAATAGACGCTACGACGGAGATATGCCTCCGCGAGATTATAGACCGGGTCTCCCTCCACCGGGATGTCTTCAACAAAAAAACGCCAACCGGTGAGGAAGTCGTCTTCCATCAGGTAGCAACCCGCAGATTCGAGACCGTCGATGAGCTCAATCGGCGGCTGTTCGCAAAACGAGCCCTCGAGCACGACTTTGATGCGGTCCTTGGGCTTTTCGTCGCGGCGCCGCACCGTCGCCAGCGCGTCTTTCAGTATCCCGATATATTCTTCCGGCGGCATCAGCGTGGCCAGCCGCGTGACGATATAACTTTCCACCGCCGTGACATTCTGCGGCTTTTCCGCGCGGATCGCGTACAGCTCGCGCAGCAGCCGGCGTTGTTCGTTGTAGATTTGCAGACTGCGGTGCAGGTCGTCGTCGGTAATGGCTCTCCCGGCCACTTCCTCGTAGACGGCTTTCAGCCTGCGGTATTCGGCGGTCAGGTAATTTACCGTGTGCGGCGAAGTCATGTTCTGCGGGAAGTGGATGTATTCCACCATCAGGTTCGGAAAGTTACGTTTAAAAACGCTGCCGAGATTGCGCGCCGGATCGCAAATCGAGTGAAAAACGATGCCGTCGAGAAAATCGAGCAGTCCTGTGAGTCCCAGCTCAAGGGTGCTTTTGACGATCGAACAGATGAAAGACTGAAAGCGGGAATCGGCATGGGCGATTTCCAACCGGTTGCCGCCGCCGATGACGCCGACCGGAATCATGCCGCCGGCGTGAATAAGCTCGACGGGAGTATAGACCGGATAGCAGCCAACCCATTTACTTTCGGGATGACTCTTCTTCCACTCCCGAGCTATGTCGAGGGGCGCGTTTTCCAGAGGTTCGCGATATTGAGAAACAAGTTCCTCAAGATTCATCATAATTCATCCATGCCAATCAATTTGGCCTTAGAGTTTCGCAATATGAGTGCCAGTGATTTTTCGCCTACTTACTGGTAAAACCGACGCCGCTTTTCTCAACCTCTGGAAACTATTAGCAAGGATTTCCCAATTTTGCGAACCGTCGCTACGCGCTTCCCCCAGCAGCTTTTGAAAGAGGATACCGCGATCTGATTCGGGATTTCAGTGCGAGCTGTTCTTATTTAAGATTGGCGAAGGCTTTTGTGTGAAGCAGGGATCGGAGTTTGCACCGCCAAACCACAGAGGGCGCAAAGAAAATCGACTAAGAATAGCAACTTGAACAAACCCTCTGTGAACTCTGTGTCTCTGCTGTGAATATTTCTTCACAGGAAACCCAGAAGAAGCTTACCTCGAGACCGGGCGCTCGATGAAAGCCCTCGGCGAGGACGATATCGGTTCCATGCAAGGCCGCCACGACCTCTTCTAACGATGCGCCGCCCGGTGTGTCACGGAACAGCGCGACATCTGTGGGAGTGGCCAGGGCAACGCTTTTTGCGCCGTGGCTTTCGGATCTGGCATGTCCTTAGTAGTCAGGCCCTTTTTCATGCTACTTTTACCCACTCGAAAAGGAGAAGATCCGAAATTCTTTTTCACGGGAAATGTCTGTGCTTCTTGACCTGCCTGCTAATGGGTGAGCCTGATTTCCGCTATGTGGGCGAATCTCAAAAAGGAAATTCCTATCAGTTGAACGCCACCCAAAACCTTGCTTTTCCATCTTTTATGTATTAAAAGATAAGATTGTTAAGTGAGCCTCCTCTCCGTTGAGCCCGAGCGGTTCACAGTCTGGAGGCTTTCTTTTTACCGCTGCAAATAACAAGCTCTGGGAGTCCGCCACTGACGGTGGCAGGTTTACCTCCGATTAAATCACTGATGGCCGCGGTAGCTCATGCTTAGGCATGAAGAGCGTGGATAGAATTTGAGCTTCCGCGAAGGAATTTCTCGCATCGCGGACTGCGTCCGAAGAGGAGAAGAAAAGATATGTTTGATAGTGCCGAAACGACTATGACCTGGGAACATACCAAGGCTTGGATAGACCGCCCCCTGAGCGTCTATGAGGGAGGGGGGCGTGACGCGGTGGAGGCGAGCACGATCCGCCCCTGGCTGGAGGTGCTGGAGTTTAGCTGCCCCCTGCACTACGACGAAAACGCGGCCAAAGAGGCAGGTTATAAAGGTCTCTTTGCCCCCTATACCATGCTTCAGACTTACAGCAGCCCAGCAAACTGGCAGCCTGGACAACCCACTTTATGGCACAGCAACCATCCCAACTTCACCTTGAGATCCCCGGTGAAGCAGGGCGATATTCCTCTGCCCGGGAACTGTAGCTTCGTGACCGACGTTGGAATCGAGCACTTTCAACCTCTCTATCTGGGGGATACGGTTGCGGTGCGAGAGCGCCGGCTGGTGAACGTCAATCCGAAGCGCACACGTGTTGGGGAGGGCGCTTTTCTCACCTGGGAAAGCCGCTTCTGTAACCAGCACGGCGACCTCGTGGGCGTGGCCCGCACGAGTTCGTACGTTTACGTGCCTCACCCCCGGCGTGAGGGAGAGAGGGTCAGCGAGGAACAGGGAAGCCTTGGAAGGGCTTCCATCTCTGGTGGCGGGACGCATCTCCCCGAACGAGGTACTGATCCCCGAAGTGACTGGAGCACCCAGATCTTTTTTGAAGATGTGAAGGAGGGGGATGATGTCCCGCAGGTGGCCTTTCCCATCACTATCCAGCGCCTGATCATGGAGGCCGGCGCCAATCGGGACTTCAACGGCATTCACCATAATCGGGAGATCGCCCAACTCCACGGCGCGCCAGAAATGTTCTGCAACAACTTTTTTCTCCAGGGCATGTGGGAGCGGACGGTCCGAGAATACATCGGCCTGCGCGGCATCATTCGCAAGATCGGACCCTTCCGCATGAGGATCTTCAACTTCGCAGGCGATACTGTGGTGGTGAAGGGCAATGTCCTGCGCAAGTTCCAGCAGGACGGCCAAAACTTGGTGGAGTTGA
>JAUYJC010000376.1 GCA_030688735.1 Deltaproteobacteria bacterium | reverse complement strand
GGGATCTGCGCAGTTGATCAAGCATTGTGACTTCCTCTGGCGTCAGCACCAATTTGGAACGAGTCGATTTTCTAGCCATGCCGGCAGCATAACACACGGCATAGCTAATAGATATGGTTCAATGAAACGATATACTAGTATTATCGGGAAGATATCGCGTGTTGCTCGACTTCGATATCGAGCTCAAACAGATCTTCCGCGCGCCGCCGCTCAAATCGACCGTCGGTATGCTCAAAGAGACCGTAGAAAAGCAACCCGCACTGGTAAAGGCCATCCGCGGCGCTTACGTCGACGCCATCAAGGTGATCAAGGCGGGCCAGGACGAAGACTACTTCAAGACAAAGTCGAAGGAGTTGTTTAATCTAAGCACGCCGGAGGAGATTGCCGCCGGCATAAAGCAAAACCGCTTGAACTACGCGGACATCTGGGGCGACGCGTTCTTCCAATCGCAGAACAAAATTTTGCAATCCGGAATTTCACTCGGGCTGTTGCCCAACATCGGCAATTTGAACGATTTGTGGGTTAAGTAATCCAGCAAGCTCAGGGACAGATGACACCATCCGAGAAGGAGGGGAGGGCTGCGCCGCTTTCCCCTCCATCGCAAAAAATCACAGGTGTAAACCCGTGGATGAATGCGAGGTGTGAAGATGTGCCACGGCCGCCCCGCCTGCGTAGCCGTAGCTACTTCGGCGAAGTAGGCTAAGGCCGTGGCGCTCCACGGCGAGTTTGGAAACCCGCCGGACCTTACTTCAATTTAGCGCAATCATCGGCGAGTGGCCGTCCTTCAACTGTGAGTCGGGCAGATCGCGGCGCCGTAAATACATCTTGATCCAATAATCGTAGAAGAAATCCAGAGCCGCTTTGGTTCTCTCGATGCGGCCCGCTGCGGTTACGTAGCTAACGGTGACCCAGCGATCTTTAACGGCGATTTCCGAGAGGGAGACTCCTAACTTTCGGTCTAGATAGCAACCGGTGCTGCGCAATAGCTGGGACAATCGGTAGGGGTCTGGTGTTTGCTTCCCGTCCACTCTCTTCTTGCGTCCGTCGCGGTGGAGCTGCGAGATTCGTTCCGGCGGGAACTGAAAGACAACTTCTTTGTCCTGCGTCAACGGGACGCTTTTTCTCCGGAGCGCTGATGCGACCATTGCCGCCATACAAGCCAAGAAATAAGGTTTCGCTTCCTGGGGCTGCGGGGCTAATCCCCGCACAAGATAATCACCGCCTTTGGCTTGCAATTCAAAGCTCCACAAGCCCTGGTTTTCCAGCGCTTGCCCTAACGCGCGAAGCTCGTCAGCATACGAAAGGTTCTCCCGTGGCGGTGCCGTCACGCTTGCGTGAGATCCACTAAGAGTTATGGAATAGGCTGGTTTCATGGCGATCATTGGCTTCATGGCAACGGTCCTTATCGATCAGTTATTTGCACTAGTTCTGAGTCCTCAGACTTCCCTGTGGCTGACTGCGGGGGCGGCGATGTTTTGGGTCTCGCGTCTCGGGTTTGAACTCAAGCCTCGATTCTGCTGAAAAACCCTATGAATGCTTCGACGAGGCTCAGCATGAACGGAAAATCTCCAATGATTTCAGAAGCTCCTCCGTTCGTTCCTTCGTCAGGCTCAGGACGGGCTCTGAGGCTCTCGAAGGATGAACGGAGGGTTTTTCAGCAGAATCGAGACTCGCTGTCTGCGACCTCGGTGTCTCTGTGGTGAAGACTCCTTCACAGTAAAGCCGGACCGGACCTATTTCTTGGCAGGCCACCTGGAAACTCTCCGCGGACGGTCGCTCCGGTGGACCAGCCACTGCCGAGATTCCCTTCATTCCGCGCCGCAGACGATTTCTCATATAAGATAAATGTCCTGCACAGCGTTGTTGGAAGGGGTAATCGCACTTTCGACCCAAGGACATTGGATCCGCAGCTCTGGGTGTTTATCCATAAGACTAGAGAGTAAATGGTAGGCTCTCTGATCCGAGGAATCGGCTTTTGCCGACTCGACGAATGCCCAGGCCGCGCTCTTCTGATCTCCTTGTCCTTGTAGACTTATGCCGAGGTTCCGGTAGGCACTGGGACGGACCGAGTCGATGGCAAGCGCGAGCCGGCAGTGCTGTTCCGCCTCTTGGTGGCGCGCTAACTGATTGAGGCAATAACCGGTATTATTGTGCAGCACGTAGGAAACGTTACCCTTGGAGGGACTGAGCTTGAGCGCCGTCAGAAAGTGATGCAGCGCGGTTTCAAAGCGCTGCTCGTCGGTCGCGATTTGGCCCAAAGCGAGGTGGCAGTGGGCCTTTTTGTCGTTGTCAGGGTTGGCATCGAAAAACATCTGAAGCAATGCTCGCGCGGAATCGACCTTTTCAATGCCGCGGTAAAATGCGACGACGAACAATAGCCAACGGAAGTAGTCTTCGTCGTTCTTACTATTCTGTAGACGTTCGATCAGCAGTCTTTCGGTCTCCTGCTTGGGAACGCTGAATCCGGGGGGCAACGCTCTTTTGGTTGTTTCGGTCATCGGCAGCTCTAAATAAGCAACGCCTGTACCAGGCCAAAACAGCAAGACTTGGACGTAATCGTTCCCAATTTAGTCAGGCAATGCATCGGGTCGCCGAGATGGCCGGTATGCGAATGCCCGATTATCCATCTGAGGAAGTCAAACCGCATATTTTTGCCTGAAAAGGAATCCAAGGAAAGAACCAAGACTTCTTCGTATATCAGAGATTAGTTAAGCCGATTTTCGAGTTGAATCGTCGACGCGTCGGTTGGCGTACTAATCCCGGATGGCGCAGTTGAAGTTACAATCTCTACTGACTGAGGTGTGAGACTGGAGTGGCGAAGGCACCGAGGTCCGCAGTATCAAAGTCGTTTTACGTGCTTGGGAATCTGTTGTCAGCGGGTTACGAACGCCATTTAGGGCGCCGGTGATCTCAAAACTCTTAGAGGCAAAGACCCATTTCCGCCAAAGGCGGATCAGCCTCAGGCTGAGTCTTCGCTACGGAAGGCTCGCACCTCGCTCATGGCCTTAACTTTTTGGCGAGTGGCCAGGCAAGGCGAGTCCAGCCTTAGACGAGAAGGGATTAAGATGGGCCCACCTGGATTTGAACACTCCCTTTCAGCAAAATGCCACACATAAGAAAAAGCCTGGAAGTAGCGGAGGAAATTGATGAATCATGCAATTTTCACCCGCTATTTTGCATCCCACAATATCCCGCCAAAAGCCGGTTTTACACCTAAAAACCGTGACCGTCACGGTTTTATTAGCGGGGGTGGAACCGTGACCCCCTACACCCAAACGCGCAGTGAGCAATGATTTGAGTCAAAAAAGGAGAAAATACAATGCCAAATTACGAGACCTGTGAAGCTGGAACCGAAACCAGCTCGATTGTAAACACGGCCGTCGAACTTGCGTCGCAATGGCTTGCGATAGCAAAGCCTGAAGTCCGATTTTTTCAAGAAAGCCGAGATGGCTATTTTAAGAAACCCTATTCGATCAACGGGTTTGCTGTTCGTCACACGAAGACGATTTTCATCCGGGCCGACCTCGGTTTCGATCAACTAATCAAGACCGTCGCGCATGAAAGCGCGCATCTGGCTTATCCTGAGGTTTTGGAATCGATTGACGAAAAGCGCGCGGAGTTGTTTGCACGAGAGTTTTGGCCGCGCGCCGAAACCGGACGCTCTTTCAATGAAGTCGCCAGGGAGCTTGAACGTCGAACAAAAA
>JAUYJC010000073.1 GCA_030688735.1 Deltaproteobacteria bacterium | reverse complement strand
CTCTCGGCCGAGCGCTTGCGCAAACGTTACGCCAAACTGCTGGCGGGCGACGGCGCGGTTCTCGACAAGTGTACGACGACGATCATTCGACAGGTTGAGGAGCTTAAAAACCTCGTCAACGAGTTCGCCCAATTCGCACGGCTACCCGCCGTGGAGCTGGCTACGAACGATCTCAACGAAATCGTGCGCGAGGCGCTGTTTTTGTTTCAGGAAGGGCATAAGGAAGTCGGTTTTCAGTTTTGCCCCAGTGCCATTCCGCCCCTGGAGCTGGACCGCAATCAGATGAAACGCGCCTTGATGAATCTCCTGGATAACGCGGTGGCCGCGGTGGACGGCGATGGGGAGGTCAAAATCGCGACACATTATGATCGTTCCCTCGCCGTCGTCAGCCTGGAAGTGGCCGACAACGGCCGCGGCCTGTCGCCAGAGGTGCGGGCGCGGGTCTTCGAGCCCTACTTTTCGACCAAAAAGGATGGCACGGGGCTGGGGTTGTCTATCGTCAACGCGATCGTCGAGGATCATCACGGCTACATTCGCGTTCGACCCAATGAGCCGAGGGGCACCAAATTCATCATCGAGTTGCCGGCGCGGGAGCAGATTGCCGCTTGAATCTTGCCGGAGCGCCGCCGGGTTTTAAAGATGGAAGAGGGGACAGGGTGAACGAAAATCTTGCGGAAAAAACGATTCTCATCGTCGATGACGAAGACGCCGTCAGGGAATCGGTGCGCGAGGTGTTGAATGACGAGGGCTACCGGGTCGTGGACACCGGCGACGGCACGAGGGTGCTGCGCATGATCGAGGAGGAAAAACCCGGTCTGGTTCTGCTCGATATCTGGATGCCGCAGACGGATGGCATCGAGCTCTTGAAGGAGATCAAGAACAAAGAGCCGGACATCAACGTGGTCATGATTTCCGGCCACGGCAACATCCACACGGCGGTCACTGCGACCAAGGCCGGCGCCTTCGATTTTATCGAAAAGCCGCTGTCCCTGGACGGCCTGCTGTTGACGGTGCGCCGCGCCTTTGGCGAAGCGCCGGCGCTACTTGACGCGGACGCAGCGGACGGCAGCAAAAAAACCCGGGCACGCAAGCGGCCGGCGGTCGCCCGCGCGCGCGGCCGCGCGAAGCTGCACCAAAAGACGCTCAAAAAAAGCGTCGTCACATCGGGCCAGGGGCTTCATTCGGGCGTTAAAACGGGCCTGGTGCTCCATCCGCTACCGCCCAACAGCGGGATTGTCTTTACCGGGATCTCGGCGGACACGAGCGTGCGCGCCCACCTCGACTTCGTGGCATCGACGGGATACGCGACCTCGCTGCGCAACAACGGGATGGCGGTGGCCACCGTGGAGCATCTTCTGGCTACGCTTCACAGTTACGGTATTACCAATCTGCTCGTGAAAGTGCAGAGCGAGGTACCGATCCTGGACGGGTCAGCGGTCGAGTTTTGCCGCCTGATCGAGGAAGCGGGTATTGATGAAACCGACGAACCGTGGTCGGAAATCGTCGTGGACCGGGCCTACCAGGTCGGCGCCAAGGAGAGTGGAGAGTGGATCAGCATCGAGCCGGCGGAGAGTTTTTCGGTGCGCTACATCATGAATTATCCGAAACCCGTGGGCCATCAGGAATATGGCTACACCGATCAGGGGCCTGGAAGTTTCAAGGAGGAGATCGCGCCGGCGCGGACGTTCGGCTTTCTCAGAGACATCGCCAAGCTTGAAAAAATGGGCCTTGCGGCGGGCGGCCGATTGAGCAATTTCATTCTGATCGATGATGAGAAGATCATCAACACCGAGCTGCGTTTTCCCGACGAGTTCGCGCGCCACAAGATCCTCGACATCATCGGCGACTTTTATTTGCTCGGCAGACCGGTCCGTGGCGCGATCACGGCGCATATGACGGGCCACTCCGACAACATCGCATTGTTGCGCAAGCTGCGTGCGGGGCTTCATCTATGACGCGGGGGGGGGCTCCGAATACATCGCCGGCATCGAAATTTTCTGTGGCCGGAATTCCTTAGAGGGCAACAGATTGTTAACATCTATGTTTGCAGGCTGCTCAAAAAGATCTCAGAGGCGAGGCGCGCGAAACATCGACGAGCGGAGGCGTACTTATGCGGTACGTTGGAGCGAGGCGAATGAGCGCAACGAAGCATATGAGGCTTTTTCAGCAGCCTGCTAGCGCCAATGGAATCCGCCGCTAAATTCCCGCGCTTATTTACCGTCGAAGAAGCGAACGGTTTGCTGCCGGAAGTGCGTCCGTTGATCGAGAACATTCTCGAAAATCTGCGCCGGCTCAAGAGCAAGAGCGAGACCGTCATTCGCAGCGAGCAACTCGACCCCGAGGCGCCGGACCTCATGAAGCGGCTGCGCCGGGACGAAGAGATCGCCCGGCTCGTCGGACAAATCAAGGGCTGGGTCGAGGAGATCCAAGGTCATGGTTGCGTGTGCAAAGGCATCGAACAGGGGCTCATCGATTTTCCCTGCGTGCTAGGCGCCGAAGTGGTCTTTCTTTGCTGGCAGTACGGCGAGCCGGGCGTCAACCATTGGCACCGCATCGAAGACGGCTTCGCCGGCCGCCGGACGCTGCTCGAGATCGGCGACACGGATCCTGAAGGCAACACTTCGGTTCATTAAACCTCGATTCGGCAGTTGAAGTTACAATCTCGACTGAGCGAGGCGTGAGACTGGAGTGGCGAAGGCACCGAACTCCGCTGTATCAAAGTCGTTTTTCGTGCTTTGCAATCTGTTGTCAGCGAGTTACGGACGTCGCTTAGGGCACCGGTGAACTCAAACTTGTTAGAGGCAGAGGTCCATTTCCGCCAAAGGCGGATCAGCCTCAGGCTAAGCCTTCGCTACGGAAGGCTCGCACCTCGCTCAGTGCCTTAACTTTCAAATGCGGAATCCGGGTTAAATGACGCCGGTGCCGTTCGGACCGGCCGACGGTTGCTACGCTCCTCCTCACTCGCGTCGCTCACCGGATTTCCGCGCGAACTCCATGAAATCTACGCTGCCGCGAAAGCGCACCGCATTGTCCGCGCGCATCAAAGAGGAAGCGCAGCGGCTGGGATTCGAGCTGGTCGGCATCTCGCCGGCGAGACTCCCGCCTCACGAAGAGTCCTTCGCCGCTTGGCTGCGCCAAGGATTTGCCGGTGAGTTGGGCTACATGGAACGAACCGCGGAGCTGCGTCGCGATCCCGGCGCGCTCGTTCCCTGGGCCGTCTCGATTGTCTCGGTAGGCATGAACTATTTCACGCCTCATCTTCGACCCGAAATGACGAAGAACGAGACGGGTTGGATTTCTCGTTACGCCTGGGGCGACGATTATCACGACCTGATGAAGCAGCGGCTCGAAGCGCTGCTTGAAGCGATTCGGGCCATGCGCGACGGTCCCATCGATGGAAGAGCGTTTGTCGATTTCGGGCCCGTATTGGAGCGAGATTTTGCCGGCGTTGCCGGTCTCGGTTGGATCGGCAAGAACACGCATCTCATCTCGCCGAAAAAAGGCTCGTGGTTTTTCCTCGGCGAATTGTTTCTCAGCATCGAGTTGGATTACGACCGCCCGATCCGCGACCGCTGCGGCAAATGCGATCTCTGCCTCAAAGCCTGTCCCACGAGCGCCTTCGTCGGTCCTTATATACTGGATGCGCGCCGCTGCATCTCCTATCTGACCATCGAGCTTAAGGGTTGGATGCCGCGCCACCTCCGGCCGCTAGTGGGCAATCACATTTTCGGCTGCGATATCTGCCAGGAGGTTTGTCCTTATAACGTGAAAGCGCTCCCGACCTCGGAGCCGGCCTACGCGCCGCGCGCGGGCCTCTATGCGCCCGATTTGATCCCGCTGCTCGCGCTCACCGAGCAGGAATTTCGCTCCCGCTTCCGCGGCAGCCCAATCCTTCGAGCGAAGCGCCGTGGCTTTCTCCGCAACGTCGCCGTGGCGCTGGGCAACATCGGCAGCGTCGAGGCGATTCCAGCTCTGATCCACGCTTTTAACGAGGAAGAACCGCTGGTCCGAGGCCACGCCGCCTGGGCGCTTGGGCGGATTGGCACCGCCGAAGCGGTTGACGCGTTACGCCGACGGCTGGGTAGTGAAAAAGATGCTCACGTCAGGTCGGAAATCGGAGAAGCGACGAGTGAGGCGGAGAAAAGTTGCGCAGTGGGGTCCGATTAGAATTACTCGTGTCTAACGTGAACCTCAGCCGGCGCTCTTGCGATCGGTCTGAAGCGACTGGTTAGGCCAAAAGTCAACAACTCAAGCCTGACACCGACCGGTTAGAATGTGTATTGAAGTGGCTAACACCCCGGTGCGTGACGCAACGTAGAACACATCTTCTACTGTGGCGGTGCCAAAGTGAAGCTTTCGGATAAAGTCGTTGTAGACGGTGCGAAATTGGCGCTCAAGCGATCGGTAGTAGGCGTCCAACAGAAGAAAGAGCGCGATCGGGACAATGGAGATCCAAACGTAATCGGGTTTGCCTTTGTCAGCAATGATCACGACGATTGCCGAAACCAGAGTGACGCAGCACGTCTTACAGCTTGAGCTATTCGTGGCCATTCGACTGATCACCGACTGCAAGATTGTCAGATAGCTTTGTACAGAAGGCGAGTCGAAGTTGACCTTATCCATGAGCACTTATCCCAAGAGTTTCTTCAGGTTGGGCCAATCCCAGGCGTAGAGTCGGCCCGCGTTCGGTACAGCCGTGTAGTTCCCGTCTTTGTACCCAATTACCTGAACGATAGGAATTTCTGCTTCGCGCGCCATGGCGACCTCCTTCAAGACACCTGGTGCGCTGTGCGTCTTGGGGCCAACCATTACGACTACGATATCTGACCGCTTTATCGCCAGCCGGGCTTTGTCTTCCCAGGTCTTCATCGGCGCCGCCTCTTTTAGCGAGGTATCAATTACCTCGAAGGGAGAGTCCGCGAGGCGAGATTGGCCAATGATGAATTCCTTCAATACCTTGTCGTTATCAAAGTCAAAGCTGACAAAAACGCGCTTATTAGCCATGAAACCTCCTTAGTTCGTTTGCACGCCGAACGTTGGCACTCAGCTGCGGGCGCAGCCCGCCAGCTGCAGCGCCTTGTTGGGCGGCCGTTAGATCCACGATGAACCCCTGCGTAACCCCCGGCTCCCATTGTCCCTGCAAGCTTATACCGTTACGGCCTTTTCGGCCTTTGCCAAGAGTCTGAACAGGGCACTTATCAGTTGCCCGTTCGTTGCACTGACGCTCCCGAGAACGGCAAGTTCGCCACTCGCCTTGATTCCCGGAAGAAAACGATCTGGGTTCGCCCGAGCCTTCTCCCATACCATCCGGGCGGCGTGACCAGTCGCTCCAATTGGAATGACGCATTTCCCTTCTCGGCATGCGATTGCAACCTCTTCGAGAACTCCAGGCGACGTCTCCGTACCGCCCCCCTTGGCGCGGTTACCAGCGATCACGACGACCACGCCGGACCGCGCGATAAGTTCCTCGCGGTGGCGGGTATTGTGTGCCTTCTGTTCCGCCTTTTCAGCCCTGGGAAAGGGCCGAACGACAAGGCGCTCGAGTTCCGCGCCCTTCGGAATTCCATACAGCGCTCGGAGAGCCCCAATCACGCACTGCTCGCCTAGGCCAAGCCCGAAGCCGGAGACCAAGTTGTAGCCCTTGCGAATTAAGCCCGCTCTGACTTCGCGGGCGAGCTCATCAAGACGATCACGACCAAACGGGTCCAGGTCGCGAGCGGCACCTGAGATGAAAACCGATTTTCGGTGAACAAAAAATGATAGGGCATCCAGAAGCGGCGTCACGTGCGTGAAGTCCTCGACCCAGACCGTATCGATTCCAAACCGCAAGAGGTCAGCCTGTCGAAGGGTGATCCGCCGCCGTTCATACTCGTACTCGGCTTTCTGCCGCCCCACCAACCGGCTGGGTCGTGGTGGCGATCGCATGATGCAAAAGTGTTCGCGAACATTGGTGCCCAGCAGGACACGGACTCGGCTAAGTATGTAGTCTATGTTTGGATCGGTGAAGCTGAAGCCCAAGAAGAGGAACGTCTTGGAAATGAGATCCCCTTTCAGGCTTTCGACGAAGAGAGGTCTGGACTGCGCCCCTCCAACTGGAGAGTTTTCACCGAGATTTGAGGTGGGGGCGATCGGCGGTGTTGGGTTGTTGAATCGTCATCTCGTATTCCTCCGGAGGTAGATACCCCAGGGCCGAATGCAATCGTTTCTTGTTGTAC
>JAUYJC010000068.1 GCA_030688735.1 Deltaproteobacteria bacterium | reverse complement strand
CTGCCCTCGATGCCACGGCGCGAAAGCTACTCAAGTTCGTCGCTGCATCGAACCCCCGGGCGCACAGCTAACCCACAGCGCGATGGCCGAGGCACGACTGGTTCCCCCCTTGTTTACCCATAGATTTCGCTGGGGAGCCAGAAAATCATTCCTCCGGCTTGAAATCCAGCATCCCCTGAAACTCCAGCCCTTCGATCTCCTGGAGAGTCTTTCCGGCGATGCCCTGGAGATCGCCGTACATACCGACGGTGGCTTGCATGACGCGGTCGATTTGCTCATCGCGCTTGGCCCATTGGCGCGTGATCGCTTTTTTTTCCGCGTCCAAGTCCTTCTTCATGGAAGAGAAGGCTTCAACGATCGCTTGAACTCTGTGGCGGAAGCGCGGCCCGGTGAGATAACCGTAAACCATCTCCATCTTGGTTTGTTGGCCTTCGGACGCCTGGCGCGCCGTGGCGACTTCGATTAAGGATTGACGCAGCGACATGGCGACGGGGAGGGCTACTTTCGGATCGGCAACCCAGACGCCATCGACGAAGCCGAATGTTTCTACATCTTTGGGCAGGGCTTGGCTGATGATAACAGCTATTTCCGCTTTGGCCGTCCGCTGATCTTCGCGCAGCTTGGGCAGCCAGCCGTCGCTCCAGTTCTTGGTGCGCTTGGATTCCCAGAGGATCGTGCCACACTGCTGGCCGAGGGGGCCGATGACTCGCTGTAGCACGTCGCCACCGAACTCGCCCTTGGGCACGGGCTGGATCGTGTCGCGTGGAAACTTCACCGTAAGCAGCGCTTCCAGCTCCAGTTCCTGAACCTCTCCTTGAAGTTGCTGCGAGCCCTGCTCGGCGCGGCGTTTTAAGTCTTCGATCTGCCTTTGCATGGCGGTTATGGTCTGGTCCTTTTCCATCACTTTCAACTTCAGTTCCTCTTCCGCTTCTTTTTTGGCTTTGTCTCGCTCGGCGCTGAGATCGGCTTGCACCCGCTTGGCGATAGTCAGCTCCAACTCGCGCTTAGCGTCGTCTAGCTCGCGCTCCTTGCGGATTAGCTCGGCTTGAGCCTGCTGAGCCGCGGCAAGCTTTGCATCCCTCTGTTTCAGAATCTCCTGAAGGGTGTTGATTTCTTTGACTTTCTGGTCGAGGTCGTTGCCGAGGAGGAGTTTGGCCTTCTTCGCCTCATCGGCGGCGATGCGGCCGCGCTCTTGTTGGAGTTTCTCGGCGACTTGCTGGTCGAATGCCGCTTTCGCCTTTTCGAGGGATTGGGCGCCTTCGGTGAGAGCCTGTTCGCGGTTCGCCATGTCAGCGTCCTTTTGCACGAGGCGCCGCTCGTAGTCGCGGCGGACGGTTTCGAGCAGCGGCGCGGCGAGGGACTCGGTCAGTTTGATTTCGAATTTACATTGCGGGCAAACAACCGTAGGTTCAGCCATCGAGTTCTCCTTGTTTTTTAAGTGGGGCGCACGGTTAAGAAAAATCTTATCCAAATTGATCTGGTCCGCCAAGTCGGATGTTCGAATTTTTCGAATCGCTGGACAACGCGGCACGTTCCGGTTTAGAAAAGAGGAGCGAGCCGCAGCAAGACCGTTATAATCTAATTTATTGGAGGTAAGTAGATGATGCAGGTTGTCGGAAAGCCAACACCGAGGGTGGAGGGCGAACTCAAGGTTACCGGAAAGGCGCAATACAGCGCTGATTTGAAGCTGCCGAACATGTTGTGGGGCAGGTGCCTGCGCAGTCCGATTTCGTCCGGACGGATTAAAAGCATCGACATTAGCAAAGCGCTCCGGGCGCCGGGCGTGAAGGCGGTGATTACCGGCAAGGACGTGCCGGGTTTGAGGATCGGCCGCCGCATTTGCGACACGCCGGTGGTCGCGGACGGCGTGGTACGATTTATCGGCGAAAAAGTCGCCGCGGTGGCGGCCGAGACGAAGTTGGCTGCGGAGCAGGCGCTCGATCTAATCGAGGTCGAGTATGAGGAGCTGGAGCCGCTGCTCGACCCGCTGGAGGCAATCAAGCCCGGCGCGCCGATTCTTCATCCCGATCTACTTTCCTACCGCGGGCTGCCGGTGCCGGTGGAACGATTGGGCAACATTTTTTCCTCTATCAAGTGGGGCAAGGGCGACATCGAAGCGGGTTTTAGGGAAGCCGATCTCATCGTCGAGAATACTTACACGACGCAGGTGACGCACCAATCGTACTTGGAGCCCCATGCCTGCGTGGTGAAAGCGGACCCGTCGGGAGGAGCGGAAGTGTGGTCGTGCAGCAAAACTCCCTTCGCGGTGCGCACGCAGCTTTCCAACTGCATCGGCATCGCCAGGGAGAAACTGGTTTTTTATCCTATGCACGTCGGCGGCGACTTCGGCGGCAAGGGCGGCTTCATGGACGTGCCGGCGGCGTATTTCTTGTCGCTGAAAAGCGGGCAACCGGTGAAGATGATCATGGACTACACCGAGGAATTGACCGCGGGCAATCCGCGTCACGCCTCGATCATCAAAATCAAAACCGGCGTCAAGAAAAACGGCGCCATCGTCGCGCACCATCTGGATTTTATTTTCGACAGCGGCGCCTACGGATCGATGAAGCCGGGCGGCTATCTGATCGGCGCGTCCACCTGCGCCGGGCCGTACCGGATCGCCAACTGCTTGATCGAAGAGCGCATGGTCTACACCAACAAGATTCCGTGCGGCCACATGCGCGCGCCGGGCGATCCCCAGGGTTTTTTTGCCAACGAGAGCCAGCTCGATATTGTAGCGCGCAAGCTCGGCATGGACCCGGCGGAGTTCAAGCGCAAGAACATGCTGCGCGACGGCGACGAGACGCCCATCGGCCTCCACATCTCGCATATCCGCGGCGCCGCGGCGTTGGACAAAGCGATCCAGTTGTCCGGTTACGGCAAGCCGAAGCCGAAACACGTCGGGCGCGGCCTGTCGTTCTCCGAGTGGAGCCCGAACGGCGGCGAAGGCAACGTGTTCGTGATCATCGATAAAGCGGGGGACGTCAAAGTGTCGTCGCCCGTAGTGGACCAGGGCGCCGGCGTCTTCACGGTTATCGTGGAGTGTGTCGGCGAAGAACTTAAGGTTGCGGCGGACCGGATCGAGTTGACCCAGCTTGACAGCACGATGGTGCCGAGCGACGGCGGCGTCGGCGGCAGCCGGGCGACGCGGGTCTACGGAAACGCTTCTTGCGATGCCGGCAGCAAGGCGCGCGCGGAACTCTTTGCGGTGGCCGCGCGCAAGTTGGGCGTAGAGGTGAAGGAGCTGGAATTGGCAAACAGCTCCGTCGTGCACAAGAAGTCGAGACGCAAATTGAGTTTTGCGGAAGTCGTCAGGATCAACGGTTCGCCCATCAGCGCGAAGGGATACTACAAGAGCTCGGAGAAGTCCCACGACGCCTCGGTGTCGGCGCAGATCGCGGAAGTGCATGTCGACCCTGAGACGGGCCAGGTCACGCTGCGCAATATGGTCTCGGCGCACTCGACCGGCAAGGTCATCAATCCCCTGATGCACCAGGGCCAGGTCGAAGGCGGCGTGGTGATGGGCCTGGGCTTCGCATTGACGGAAGAAGTGATGTTCGATGGCGGCAAAATTACCACGACGAATTTCGGCGAGTTCAAGATTCCCAACATTACGGACATACCGCCGCTCAAAACCGCGGTCATGGAGAACGTGCCGGCGGGACCGGGGCCGTACAACAGCCTGGCGATCGGGGAAGTGGCTAACGTGCCGACGGCGGCGGCGGTGGCCAACGCGGTGGCGGATGCCTGCGGTGTGCGCATCACCGATCTGCCGGTAACGTCGGAGAAGGTGTATAGGGCCTTGAGAGCGCGGAGTGCGTCATGAAGATAGCTGAGATGGAGGCGAAGGATTTAGGCTCAAGTTCTTCCTCGGCTCGGAGTGTGAAACGCCGTGGGTTTAGCGAGCCTACTTCTTTTCGGACGGGGGAAAATTGAGATGGGGTAGTCGGCCGAGAAGACGATATTGTCTTCCAGGCCGAAGTCGAGAAGATTTTTCGCCACCACCTCGTCGCATTCGATCGAGCCCCAACATTGGCGCTGGACGTAGTCCAGCGGTTGGAGTTTCGGGCCCGCGCGGTCTGCCACGCCATGTGTCTCCTGTTCACTCCCGCCTATCGGACCGCAGAAAAAATGCGATTACAATCAGCCCCACATGAAGAACCGCGATTAGGAAGAACAGGTCTTGATAAGCGCGTGTCAATGCTTGGCTGACGAGCGCGTGGGCCAGCAGGGACTGGGCCCGCGCTTCCACGGCGAGGCCGAACTGACCGGTCTGGATGAGGAGGCCGCGGATCTGAGAGAGCGCCTGAAAGCGCTCGCTAATGGTAAACGCAGCCCCTTGGAGGGGAGGGATGGATTCAAGGTTGAAATAAGCGAACCTCTCGAGAAGAAAACTCATGACGCCGACGCTAAAAGCCTCCCCAAGTCCCCGAGTCATGCCAATAATTCCGCTTCCCATGCGGGCTCTACCCTCCGGCAAAGCCGCTAACGCGACCGTATTGAGAGGCGCGTTCAAAGTCGACTGCCCCACGCTCTTGAGGCACAAGAAAAAGAAGATGAATGCCACGCTGCTCCATAGCGTCATCGTGGACAAGCCATAGATCGCGACGACGAGAATTAAGAAACCCGCAACGATAGGAAGGCGCGGACCCAGCCGGTCGGTAAAGCTTCCGGCCAATGGAGACCAGAGACCTGTGATGAGAGCTCCGGGGAGAAGAAAGATGCCGGCCTGTGTGGGGCTGTAGTTGAGGGATCGTTGAAGGAAGAGCGAAACAAGAAAATTAGCGCCGCGAAACCCGAAGACGCGAAAGAAAATCAAAAGATTCGCCAAACTGAAGTTTAAGTCGCGAAAGTAGCGCACTTCTAAAAACGGCTGTTTCATTCTGAGTTCCGTTACAAGAAAAAGAACGAATAGGATCAGAGATGAAGTAAAAAGGCCGACGATGAACCGGCTTCCCCAGCCTTCTTCCTGCCCCAGGCTCAGAGCTAGAAGCAGCGCGATAGTCGCCCCTGTCATCGTGAGAAGGCCGAACCCATCGAGAGGCGCCGCTACCGCTTTGGATTTGTTACCTGGGAGAATGTAATAGCCGGCGAGAATGCTCAGCAAACCCGTAGGGAGATTTATGTAAAAGATGGCCCGCCAATGGACGTGTTCCGCCAAATAGCCGCCTAGGAGAGGCCCCAAGAAAGGGCCCAAGGACCAACCGGTCATGAAGAGCCCCATCGCTAAACCTCGTTCGTGACGCGGAAAAGCCTCGAACATGATGGCCATGGCAACGCCCAGAAGCGGTCCCGCGCCTACCCCTTGGATGATGCGAAAGAAGATCAACGACTCCACATTCCAGGAAATAGAGCAGAGTAACGACGCTACCGTGAACACTGTCGTGCTTAAAATGAAGACATTGCGATCTCCTATTCGATCCCCCAACCAACCGACGGAGGGGATGAGCACCGTCCGGGTAATCATGAAGCCGGTCAAAACCCACTGGATGCGATTCAAAGAAGTCCCGAACGATGACATCATGGTTGGGATAGCGATATTCACTGCCGTCACGCTCAAGCCTACCGATAACGTTCCCAGAAAGAGGGTAATGGCGATCCACCACTTGCGAAAATCGTCGGGACTTTGCGAAGGAATCTGAGCAGGCTCCATCGGGCTTGCCTCAATGGGAATTCTTTTTGATCCGCACCACCGCCAACATTCCTACTTTCAGCAACCCGTTTTTGTTTGCGACCGATATCTTAACCGGAAGCCTTTGTGTCGACTTGATAAACTGCCCTGTCAGCTTCTGCGGTGTAAACAAGGAAAACTCCGAAACCGTGGCACTGCCCACTTCTATCACTTTGCCTTCAAATGTCTGATCTGGATAGGAATCCACGTTGATGGTCACTGGGCTGCCGGGCTGAATAAAGCGAATCTCGGTTTCTTCGACATTGGCTTCGACCCAGTAGCGGCTGGAATCGACCACCATGAAAATCGGCTGCCCGACTTGAATCACTTCCCCCGGGCGAGCATTTTTCTTCACCACCACACCGTCAACGGGACTGCGAATCGTTGTCAGTTGCAGCTTGCGATGTAGGTCGGCCAGCGCACCTTCGGCTCGCCGGGCATCTGCTCTGCGGGCCTGGAGATCCGCCTCCATAACATCCGTTTCTCTGGACTTTATCCGAGTCAAATCCAACGTGGACTCTCCTTCTTTGATTTTCTCCTGTGTGGCGGACATCTGCGCCTCCGCTTGGTGTAGGCTAGTCTTTGCACGGTCCAATTCCTGCTCCGCTACCAGTTCTCTTTCAAAGAGCTTCTGATTCCTTCGCCAGTCATCTTTCGCCTGCGCTGCATGGGCGCGAGCATCGTCGAGATGGTAGCGCAATGCTCTGAGCGCGGCTTCGGCTTTCGCCACCTCCTCCTTCTGCCTCACTACGTGCAATTCGATCTCCTTTGCCCCTTGCTGCGCCTTGCTACGCAAGCGATCCACTTCCGCTTCGGCTTGTTGCAAGTGAATCTCCAGCTCCCGACGATCAAGCGTCGCGAGCACCTCGTGCCGGGCCACCCCATCTCCTTCCTCTTTTCGTAGTGAATCGAGTTTGGCGGCCATCTCCGCGCTCACGGCCACGATCTCGGCTTTGATGCGGGCGTCATCGGTGGAGACGTATGCCGCGGATCTCCACCACCAAACCCCGAACCCGCCAGCGATGGCAACAAAGGCTGCCGATACGAGAAGCGTCGCCCATCTTTGGTTTTTCATTTTCAATGTCGGCACCGCGGTTCCAGGCGGGACCCGGCGTGTTCAGTCGTTTAGGGTTTACGCAGTACCATCTCTCTGGCGTTGCGGGCTGAGCTTTGTTAGCTGCCAGATTTTTGTGATGCAGCAGTGGGGCGCTATCCGTGCGCGATGGCCCGTAGGGCGATTGATCAAGCCCACATAGGTTATGCTGTCTATAAGGCCAGTAACCCTTTGTCCCGCGATTCTTGCATTCTAGCAGAACACCATCATGCGGGGTCAAGCCCGTTCTTTTGTGGAGATTCCCGGGCGAGACCGGGGCACCACTTTCGTCGCCCTTCGACTCGCTTCGCTCGCTCAGGACGACCCGTCGATTTTCAGGCAGAATCCCGAGCAAGTGGCCCCCGGCCTTGGCCGGGGGCCGAGTCAAGGGGTCGATCTCACGGAAATCACACGTTCGTGTCTGATATAGTTTCTAGGCACAAATGCGGGATGTAGGCTTAGGAGCGGGAGTAGGGGTAAGGGTTGTGGCTCTCTAGCCCACCCTCACCT
>JAUYJC010000059.1 GCA_030688735.1 Deltaproteobacteria bacterium | reverse complement strand
GCGATGCCCGTGATGATAAAAAGCAGTGTTTCGTTCTTCCAGGCCGGAACATAACGGATGGCGAAAGCCGCCGGCACCGCCAGCAGCAACCAATCGAGCGGCTGCAACATGCCGAGACTGAACGAACTGTTTTGTTCTTTTCTGGCAGACATATTTCAAGCCGCGCAAGCCGCGTGCTGCGGCGTCCAGATGCCGGCGGCACCGAATGCGCCGGAGTTCGGAGATGGACTCATATCAAGATATCGGGCTGTAGGAGGTAACCGTTACAGCTCGTAGTGTGAAGTTAACGAGATCGTGATTCAACAAACCACCAATGCAATCGAGGCTAATGTCCGCGGCCGGAAAGTCCGCGACAATCTTTGGGTCGCGGGCGTAATGGCCTTGGTGCACAAACACGGTGGTGACGCGCGAGCCCCAACTTTTTTGACGGCGGTGAGGATGCGCAGTTTGTCTTCCACAAGCACGTAATGTTGGGCGGGGCAGCGTTGCGCGACATCAGCGAGCTCCTGTTCTTTATGGAGATAAATAAAGACCTGACCGGCTACCGCTTCAAACAGTCCGGAGCGATCCACTTTGCGCGGCTGGAAGACCACATCACCGTCGGTGAGGAGGGCCGCCGCCCCCCATTGCTTGACGTGCTCGATGACCTCAAGCGGGCGGCGAAAGAGGCTGTCGGCAAATGGATAGTTGAGCAAAAAGCGGGAGATCGTGAGAATACCCGGATCGCGTGGATACTCGCCGCGATAGCGTTGCAAGGCGCCCAGGTAATCCGCATTGCCAAGCTCGGTTCGCAGCTGCTCGAAGATGCGCCAATAATGCTGCGCGCGCTCGGCGCCCACATCGCGACCGAGGTGGCATTCCATGTCGGCAATGACCCGGTCGTTGTCGGGCAACGTGTTGTCCACGTCAAGCAGGAATACCACGTCGGCCGGCGCCGTCATGTGCTAACCTGCTTGGGCACGGGGTTGAGCCAATGGCCGTCTCCGGCAATGAGCGCGTCAGCCGCTTTCGGACCCCAACTGCCCCGCTTATAGCTATGCGCCCGGTGGTGCGTTTTGAGGACGGGGTCGACCACCGCCCAAGCGGCCTCAACCGCGTCCTCACGGGTGAAGAGCGCTCCGTCGCCGGCCATGGCGTCGTCCAAGAGTCGTTCATAGGGCGTCTCTTCTCCCGGTTCCTCTTCGACCAGGTAGAGCTCTTGCTGGTCGCCGACGAACTCCTTTCCCGCGCTCTTGACGCGAGCGGCGAGAGCGACGGCGGAGCTGGGCGAGAGTCGGAAGCGCAGGTAGTTGTCCCGGCCGTTCCGCCGTACTGAATCGGCGAAGAGCCGCTGCGGCGGCGGCTTCAACTGAACCAGAACTTCGGCGGCGGTCGCGGCCAAAAATTTACCCGAGCGCAGGTACCATGGCACTCCCGCCCAACGCCATGAGTCGATGAAAAGCCGCAGCGCGCAGAAAGTCTCGAGGTCGCTGTTCTTCGCCACGTCCGACTCCTTCCGGTAGCCAGCATATTGGCCGCGCACCATGTCGTTGGGCTTCAGAGGACGCATGGCGAGAAAGACATTGGCCTTCTCGCTGTGCACCGCGCCAAAGCCTCTGTAGGTCGGCGGCTCCATGGCCAGCAGCGCGACGATCTGGAAAAGATGGTTCTGGATCACGTCGCGCAAACAGCCGGCGGTTTCGTAAAACGCGCCGCGGCCCTCCACACCGAAATCCTCGGACAAAGTGATCTGCACACTCGCCACATAGTTGCGATTCCAAATCGGTTCCAGAAAAGAATTGGCGAAGCGGAAATAGAGGATGTTCATGATCGCCTCTTTGCCAAGGAAGTGATCGATGCGGAAAATCGAATCTTCCGGAAACACCGACTTTGCGATGCCATTGAGTTCCCGCGCTGAGGCCAGGTCGCGTCCGAACGGCTTTTCGACGATAACGCGCGCGTGGTCGGCCAACCCCGTAGCACCGAGCCCTTTGATTACCGTTGCAAATAGCGCAGGCGGGATGGCGAGATAGTGCGCCGGTCTCCGGGCATTGTTCAGCGCCTTCTTGAGCGTCTTGAACGTACCCAGGGCTTTGTAATCGCCGTTCACGTACCGGAAGATCGACAGAAGATGATCGAAGGCGCGTTGGTTATCGATCCCGCCCGATCGCTCGATGCTGTCCTTCACGCGGTTTCGCAGTTGCGCCAGACTCCATTTCGGGGCGGCGACGCCAACCACCGGGACGTTGAGGACACCGCGCTTCGCCATCGCGTAGAGCGCGGGGAAGATCATCTTGTGGGCGAGATCCCCTGTCACACCGAAGAGCACTAGGGCGTCGGACCGCGTCGCGCCACCGTTGGTTTTACCCAACTCAACTCCCGCCTTTCTTCTTCTCCTCATGCCCGCCAAACTGCTTGCGCATTGCAGACAGCACACGATTGGCGAAATCCGATTCACCACGCGAGCTGAAGCGTTCGTAGAGCGCGGCGCTCAAAATCGGGACTGGCACGGCTTCGTCGATAGCAGCCGCGATCGTCCAGCGTCCCTCTCCCGAGTCCGAAACGCGTCCAGTGAATTCCGTGAGATCCGAATCCGTGGCGAGCGCCCCTGCCGTTAAATCGAGTAACCAAGACGCCACCACACTGCCCCGGCGCCATACCTCGGCTACCTGGCCGATATCGATCTGGTATTGGTAGGCGTCCGGGTCGCGCAGTGGGGTGGTCTCGGCGTCCTGCGCCCGTTGGTGTAAGCCGGCATCGGCGTTCTTAAGGATGTTGAGGCCTTCAGCGTAGGCCGCCATCATTCCGTACTCGATGCCGTTGTGGACCATCTTCACGAAGTGGCCCGCGCCGGTCGGGCCACAGTGCAAATATCCATGCTCGGCGGAACCGGGGGCGCCATTCCTGCCTGGGGTGCGTGGCGCCGCCTTGACACCGGGCGCGATGCTCTTGAAGATCGGGTCCAAGTGCTTGACGACCTCGTCCTCTCCGCCGATCATCAGACAGAAGCCGCGCTCCAACCCGAACACCCCGCCGCTAGTGCCGCAATCGACGTAGTGGATGCCTTTGCCCTTGAACGCTTTCGCGCGCTGAAGATCGTCGCGGTAGTAGCTGTTGCCGCCATCAATGATGATGTCGCCGGCCTCCATGCGCGAGGCTAGTTCCTCTACAGCCTTGCCCGCCACGCCGGCGGGAACCATCACCCAGGCCGCGCGCGGCTTGGCCAGCTTCGCGACCAACTCGTCAAGCGATGCGGCGCCCTGAACGCCCCTGTCTACGATCTTCTTAACGGCGGCAGGGTTCACGTCGTAGACGACGCAATCGTGGCCATCCTTCGTCAGGCGTTGCACTAGACTCGCTCCCATACGCCCTAACCCAATCATGCCGAGTTGCATCTTGATCTCCTCGCTTAACCGTATTTGAATTAGAGCCTCACCTGATGCACGCCGTTATCGACGATGTGCGGCTCGAGCGCGTCATACGCATAAGCGAGCGGCGGCAGAGTATACGGATATTTCGTATAAGCAGTTTGATAGAGAGAAAGCTTGTCCATAAAAGTAGAACTCCTTTGTCGTCTTAGTCGGTCGAGCCAATGTCCTGTCTCAGAATCCATTGAAAGGTTCAAATTTTTCTCCAGTCTGCTTCCTGTTCATAGAGAGCGAGCATGGGCGAGGAGTTTTTGGCTGGCACGAGGCGCAGATGGCTCTCGACTGCATGCCCGGTCGAAGCTATGCAGGTAGCGGCGCGCGACCGCGGGCCAGAGCATGCCGCGACCGTGAGCGGCGGCGCGTGCGCAGAGCGCGAGTCGTTTCGCATCATCGCTTAGGAGATCCACGACCGCGCGTGCGATGGTCTGGGAGTCTCTCCACGGCACCAGTATGCCGCGCTCGTCGGCGAGGAGTTCGCGCGCATAAAGATAAGGCGTGGAAATAACCGCTTTGCCAGACCCAACCGCATACGCCAATGTCCCGGACGTGCTTTGCTCCGGGTTGAGGTACGGCGTTACGTAGATGTCGGCGGCGGAGAGAAACTTGACGAGCTCGTCGCGGCTGACAAAACGATTGTGAAAAATCATGTTGGATTCCACGCCGAGTCCTTGAGCCCGACGCTCCAGGCTTTCGCGGTAGCTCTCGCCGTACCGCTCTTTGATATGTGGATGAGTCGCTCCGAGCACGACGTAGACCGTGTTGGGGTAGCGCGTAAGAATCGCCGGCAGCGCGTCGATGACATGCTCGATACCTTTGTCCGGCGACAGCAGTCCGAATGTAAAAATCACCGACTTGCCTTCGATCCCGAGTTCTTTCTTGTTGCTTGAGGCGAACGGCACGCTCGGAATCCCGTGCGGGATGATATCGATTTTGTGCTCGGGTACGCCGTGAACATTATGGAGGAGAGCGGCGCCGTGGGCGCTCATGACGACGAGCCGCCTCGAAAGTCGGGCGATCTCATTCATCGTTTGACCCTGCATGGGATTCGGCTCACCGAGGATGGTGTGCAGAGTGGTCACGATCGGCATGCGCAGATGGCGTAGTAGTGCGAGCAGATGGCTGCCGGCCTTGCCGCCGAAGATGCCGTACTCGTGCTGCACGCACACGACGTCAACCTTTTTTGCGTTCAAAAATTCCGCTGCACGTCGGTACGACGCGATATCGCTCTCTGCCACCTCGAAGCGGACCCGTGGTGGATACGCATAACGTTGGCCGGCGTCGTTCATCGCGACTACGAAGCAATCGGCATTCGAGAGATCCGCGGCGATCGCGCCGCTCAGATCGGTCGTGAACGTAGCGATGCCGCACTGGCGCGGCAAGTGATTGCCGAGGATCGCGATTCGACGAATCGTTCCCGCGATGGTTCCGTGGTTCACGATTCCTCCCACCGGAGAAGCTTACGATTAGATTTACCGCTGATGACCTGTATCCCCAGCCAAATTCCAACCATAGCAGCGTGGACAGATGTCAACGTCCACCCTCGATGTGCGGCGACTTGTCCTGCGCCGGTCGTCTCGAGGATGCTCTTGGCCTTGGCCATCTCGTCGGCCGTGCCGTGAGCGATGATGAGGAACTTGTCAAAATTGAGCGCCTTTTCGTATTCCGTGATGCTGTTCTTCGGAATGCCAATGCTGTACAGCCCGGCACCCAACGCACTCAGCTCGCCGGCCGTGGCGGCACCTTTCAGCGCCCTGACAATCCAGCTGACCAGCGGTCCGAACACTATGACGGGACCGATGCCCGGAATGAAGAAGAAGCCCGAACCGAAGAGCAAGCCCGATAGGCCGTCCCAAAAGGACGCCATCTCGCCCCAGACTTTCATCCGGTCGCCGGCATTGAAATAGCCGATGACCTGCTTCTCGGCGTGATAGTGCTTGCCCACGATAGAAAGTTTGTTCATGTCGAACCCCGACCGCTGCAGCTCTTTGATGGTCAGCCCTGTCTCGATGTAAGGGTCATAGACCCTCACCACGGCGTTGTTCTCGGCCATGGTTCACTCCTTAGTTATGGTTTTGTGTGACGCGTTTACCTCAGAACATCCGGCCGACGGAGTTGCGGCAGAGCGCGACATGACTACTTGGCCCGGCCACGGGGTCTGTTGCTTGTCAGAGCGTCCTTCATTTTATCCACCGCCGTCTCCGCTGTTTCCTTCACTTTCCCCACCACCTGATCTAGCTTTCCCTTTCGCTTCAGGCGGTCATTATCCGTTAGCACACCCGCTGCCTCTTTGATCCGCCCTTTGATCTGGTCGGTTTTTCCACTCATTGCCGTGCTCCTTTCCTTCACCGAAGCGACCGCACTGGGACGGTCGCTTCGTTTGGTTGTGCGGCTCCGTGCCGCGTTGCCTTAGCGGTTGGCTGTTTCGAGGCGCAGTTCGTCCTTGACCGCGCGCACACCCTGGATCGAGCGCGCAAGCACGGCTGCCTCCAGGCGCCGCGTCCCGGTGGGGACGGTCCCCGTTAGCCGCACAACCCCGTTCTTCACCTCTACACTGATGTCCCTGAAGTCAGCCTTGTCAAAGGCCTTCTTCACTTCGCTCTCGATATCCTCGTCGCGCACCTTCACCGCCGCTTCTTTCACTCTTGTCATCACCTGCAAGTCGTTGACGACGCGTTTTACCCCGCTCACCTTGCGGGCATCCTCGGCGGCCGCAGCCTTCGCCTGCTGAGAGTGCACGATACCGAAGAGCGTCACCACCCCAGCCCGCGTCTCCACATTGATGTCGAGCGCCGGCGTCCGACTATCGGTCAGCAAGAGCATCTTGGTTGCCGACGTTATCCATGTATCGCTGGCAGCATCCCAAATTCCGTACTCCTTGCTGGACCATTTCGGCTTGGGGTCACGCCAGATCTCGGCATCGGCCAGCGCGTCGGGGCTCTTGATCTCACTGGCAACGCGCTCGACGCCTGGCACCCAGGCCACAGTCTCGACGGCGCGCAGGTGAGCGCTCAAGGTCTTCGCCGTGCCGTCCAGCAGCACCACGCGCTTGTTGACGGACTTTACCGAGATGCTGCTCTCCTTAAGTGAAGCATCGCCCTGCAACGCCTTCTCGACCCGCAGCTTCAGGGCGTCATCGGACAGCTGCACGGCCTTCTCGCGTTGTGGAGTAACGACCTGCAAAAGGTTGCGCACCTCCAGCACGCCGTCGATCTTTTTAGCGATGCTCTCCGCTTTCGCCTTCTCCTCAGCGGTACGTACCTTGCCGTGCAAGGTAACCTTGCCGAGGATGGTGTCCACGCGGATGGCCGTCCCGCTGACGCCCTCCGTGGTTAGAAGGCTCAGCTTGGTCTTGGTGGTGATCCAGGCGTCCGGCGTGGCCGCGCCGACCGGTGCGGCCAGCGCAACAGCCACGACCACAGCGAGGACACTGTACTTTATCCCATATGTTCCGTTCATGATTTTTCTCCTTTGCCTATCTGAGACTCCTTGGAAAACTCAAGTCCAGTAAAATTCCTCGGATCGCGATCCTGCGTAGCGTCCATCCGTTCAAATCTCTTCCGTAACTCCAAGCGCAACATCTTTTTCCTTTGCCCATAAGCAACGATCGATTGCGGACTGCT
>JAUYJC010000056.1 GCA_030688735.1 Deltaproteobacteria bacterium | reverse complement strand
GGCTATCATGGCTTGAACCTTTGAGAAATTCCAACGAACCAATCTCAAAGTCAAGTTGACATGACGCTAGCTTGTCGGATACTCTCACCGAGAAAACGCGCGATTCACCGCAGAGGCACAGACTACGCAGAGTTTTTTGTTTCCATTTGCCCTTCTGCGTTGTGCGCGCCTGCGCAGTGGTATCCATATCAGAGGACGCAAAAAGGGAGCAGCTTATGAAAACATTCACGCTATGTTTGCGATCGATAGTCGCTGTCATTGGGCTTTTGACCATGGATTCGTCTGTTTTGCTCCACGCCGCTGCAGCGCCGTCTTCGGCGGAGCAGCTCTTTACCGAGCTAGCGAAGCTCAAGCCCGAGCAGCGGACCAAGAGATTGGAAGAAGGGGCGCGCAAGGAGGGTAAGCTAAACTTCATTCATACGTTCCGGGGAAAACTCGCGCGCGACCAAGTCAAGTTGTTTGAAAAGCGCTATCCGTTCGTGAAAGTAGAAATGACCGACCTGGGCTCGCAGGATGCGGCCGAGCGGCTTATTGCCGAAGAAACCGCAGGGCGTCACCTGACGGACGTGTTGAGCCTGGCAGTGCCGGATCTTCCCGTCATTCTCAAGCAAGACCTCCTGGCCAACTATCCGACGCCGGCAATGCGAAGGATCCCTAAAAAATTCCAGGGCTTTATCGACAAGGAAAACCGCTGGCTTCCCTGGTATTGGAGCGAGCACGGCATCTCGTACAACACCAACCTGATTTCTCCCGACAAAGCGCCGAAAGACTGGCAGGACCTCTGCAATCCCGCGTATAAGGGGCAGGTTTCTTTCGATCCTCCGGAAACGCGTTTTATGGTTGGCCTTTATGTCTTGATGGGGGAAGAGAAATTCAAAGGATGGCTCAAGTGCATGGGCGAAAATCGGCCCATCATGCAAAGAGGCCATACCCAGCGGATGAACCTCATGCTCGCCGGCGACCACGCCGTTCAGGGGGATAATTTCCTTTACGTCGGCGCGCAAACCAAAAAGAAAGATCCCAAGACGCCTTACGCAATCGTGTACTCGGCACCGATCCTTGCCTACGCAGGTGCCATGGTGATCAACAAGAACACTCCACATCCCTACGCCTCCGCCTTGTTCAGTGATTGGACGCTCTCCGGTGAAAGTCAAAAATATGTTGGCGACGAATTTCGCGGTCCGCTGATCGGCAAGCACCCTTACCTGCCAGATGACGTCAATGTCGTCACCTTTGGCTACGTAAGCGACGAGATCGTCGACCGCCTGCACGAATACTGGAATCAGTACATCGGAAAGAAAAAGTAGCAGCCTTACGCTGACGCTGGAATCGACCTGGAAGTCGGCTGGTCACAGATGAGACGGCGAATTCCGCTGGATGGCGGCAGGGTCGCCCTGGCGCTCATCATCCTCATCCTCGTTTACCAGGTCGTCATTCCGCTGTTGATGGTCATTTGGACCAGTCTGAAGATCGAGCGGCCGGGCGAGGCTGGATTTTTTGATCTCAGTTTTTCTCTGGAGAACTACGTTCGAGCGTTCAGCAGCGGCGATTTTTGGCGTGCCACCTGGAACACCCTTCGCTTTGCCCTGACGTCCACTCTGCTTTCCTTTAGCCTCGGAACCTTCCTCGCCTGGCTGGTGTATCGTACCAACACGCCTCTTGCCCGGCTGATCG
The DNA here is from genome assembly GCA_030688735.1 of Deltaproteobacteria bacterium. Taxonomy (GTDB): domain Bacteria; phylum Desulfobacterota; class Binatia; order UBA9968; family UBA9968; genus JACPFE01. The sequence continues at coordinate 10,720 of JAUYJC010000056.1, read as the reverse complement.
GCATCATGACTCTGGGACGCATCATTATCCCTGGTATCTTGATCACGGTCGCGTGGATTTTCATGGCAAGCCCGAGCATTGGCATACTGAACTCGATGCTCGGGGTCAGAGAGTTCTTTAACATCTATTCCTTCTGGGGAATGGTATGGGTTCATTCTCTGGAGATGACGCCGCTGGCCTATTTACTGCTGTCCGCAGCGCTCCAGTCCATGGATCCGCGTTTAGAAGAGGCCTCTGCGGTGGCGGGCGCTGGGCACGGGGCGACATTGATTCGAATCTCGCTTCCCCTGGTTCTGCCGGCAGTGGGCGCCGCCGTCATGTTGTTGTTGATTTACACGGCGGAAACTTTCGAAGTGCCGCTCCTGCTCGGCGGACGCGCTCACGTCAGAGTTTACACCACGGAAATCTTTTATAACACGGCTCGGACACCGACCGATTGGGGTCTCTCCGGAGCTTATTCGATGGCGATTCTGGTTCTATCCGCTGGCTTATTGGCGGTCTATTTTCGTCTCGTGCGCCACGGAGAGCGGTATCAGACGGTGACCGGGAAAGATTTCCGACCGCGCCGGCTAGACCTGGGACGATGGCGATTTCTGACCTGCGGGCTTGGATTACTTCTTATTTTTTTGATTACCGGCATTCCCTTTCTCGTCATGCTTTACGCGTCGTTTCTCGCTCGCTACCAGCCGCCGTCGTTGCAGGCGTTTCAAACCATGAGTCTCAGCAACTACCGGGAAATCCTAGACGACTGGGGATATTCTTTATACCCCCTCTGGAACAGCACATTGGTGGGACTGGGGACAGCCACGGCGGTTATGCTGCTGGTTTCGGCCATAAGCTATTTTGTCTACAAGACTCGTCTGCCGGGACGAAAGCTGCTCGACTTTCTGGGATTCGCGCCGATCGCGATGCCGAGCGTTGTACTGGGCACAGCCTTTCTGTGGTTTTACCTGCTCGTGCCCGTGCCAATCATCGGCACACTGAAGATCATCGGCCTGGCTTACGTCACCCGATATATGGCGGTGGCGCTGCGCTTCGTTTCGAGTTCGATGCTGCAAATTCAATCCGAGCTGGAGGAGGCGGCCTCAGTTGCGGGGGGGCGCTGGCTAACAAATTTCCGCCGCATTTATCTCCCACTGCTCCGTCCAGGACTGATGGCAGGTTGGTTCTGGGTGATGGTTCACGCGTACCGGGAACTGACGATCGCCCTGATGCTGGCACGGTCGCAAAACCGTACGGCTGCCGTAATCATTTACGACCTTTGGGAAAATGGATCATTTCCGCAGCTCAGTGCTTTCGGAGTTCTAATATTCGTCTTGCTAATTGTCCTGGTCGCGATGGGACAGGCAATCGGAAAACGATTCGGGGTTCAGGAGCAGTTATAAGCTAGACACGACGATAAAAAGTGGTTGGGCTCGAGCCTAAATCTCGATTCTAGTGCTTACATAAGCGCCTGCCGTGAAACTAAGGCCAACCATTCTATCTCAACAATATTGCGTTCTCGCTCAGAAACGCAGCTGGAGTTTTGAACAAATTTCCGACCGCGCGGCTTGCTTTCTGGCCATCTGTCGCTCAGGAGTCCGCCTGCGAACTGTGCCTCGTGTTTGTATGACGCCGGGAAAACCCCTCAAACGTAGTCGTGATCGTGAACTGACGTCGGCCGGCTGACATCGCAACGATGCCGCCGATGGCGTTTAAACCTTTTTCCGCTGGTGCGAGAGGTAATCGACGAGGAGGTATTCGCCGAGGCGGTCGGGGCGGGTGTAGAAGGCGCGGCCTTTGTTGATGCGAGTCATATCGTCGACGAAACCGCGCAGGACCGGGCTGTCGTCGAGCATGAAGGTGTTAATCGTAATGCCCTTGCGCGTGACGCGCTCGGCTTCTTTTAAAGTTTCTTCCGCGGCGCGCTGGCTGATGCCGCCGAAGCTTAGCGGCCACTCGCAGTAAAGCCTTCCCTGGCGGCAATAAGCGGTCGGCTGGCCGTCGGTGATGATGATCATTTGTTGGTTGGCGCTGGGACGCCGCTCCAACATAGTCGAAGCCAGGTGCAAACCGTCTTGCAGGTTGGTGAAAGGATCGCCCATGTTCCAGGTCGCCTGGGGAAGATCTTTGGCTTTGAGCTCGACGGCGCGGGTGAAAAAACCAACGATACCGAAATAGTCGCGCGGGTGGAGCGAGCGCACCAGGCTCTCCATCGCCAGGGCGACTTTTTTCGCCGCGGCGAAGCGTCCTTCCCAGCTCATCGACCAGCTCATGTCCAACAGCAGCACGGTGGCCGCTCGCGTCGTATGCTCCGATTCGTATACCGCGAAGTCCTTCGGCCCGATCCGCACCGGCACGCCGCCGCCGTGCAGCAGCGCATTCTTCAATGTCTGGATCATGTTGATATGGAGCGGTTCGCCCTGCACGTAGGGACGGCTCGTCTCGACCAGCAGTTCATGGCTGCCGCGGTAGCGCGCCTGGTGGCGCCCCATGCCGTCGCGCCGCAACTGCTGGTAAATGTCTCTGAGCGCCAACTGGCCAACCCGGCGCACGCCCTTCGGGCTCAGCTCGAAGCGCTCTCCCTGCTCAACAACGTAGCCCCCTTCTTCGAGCAGCGACTGCATGCGCATGACCCCTTCGAAGTCCTGCATCGGATCGCCGCCGAGAAGTTTTTCCAACAACTCCTTGTCGACGTCCTTAAGCTGCATGCTCGATAGCTGGCTCTCGAGGCGGCGCAGCTCTTCCATGCGCTCCATCAGTTCCTGGGACTGCTTAAAATCAACGGGCGTCTGGCCGCGAAACAAGCTCCCTTCGCGGCGCAGCCAGTTTTCCAGCTTGCGGATTTGTTCCAGTTGCGTCAGCAGTTGTTGGAATTCCTTCTCGGCGTCGGCATTCTCGAAGCCGTAAGACGTGAGCCTCTCCACCGCTTCGCTGGTCTTGCCCGGCAGGTCGTTGAGGAATTGTTTTTTGCTCTGGGTATCCTGGCCGGACTGGTCGAGCTCTTCCAGCGTCTGGCGCTCCTGATCGACGATCGACTCCAACTGCTCCTGCACTTCGTCCATGGCGGACTGGAGCTTGTGCTCGTCGTACATTTTGCGCATCTCGCGCGCGATCTTCTGGAGCAGATCGTCGATGCCCTTGTTCTGCTTTTCACCTTGCTTGATGCCCTTTTGCATCAGCCGGCGCATCGCCTGCTGGAGATCGCCGGTGTCGTTCATGTAATCGTTTAACTGCTCGAAGACGCTGTCGGCATCCATGGAATCGCGCCGGCGCGCGTCCCAGCGGCTGTAGCGGATATGAACCATAAAAGGCGGAGGTTCGACGGGCCGGCGCCTGGGCGGCAGCCGGCGATCTACTTGCCGTAGGTGGCTCGGCCGCCCTCGATTTCCTTGTTAAGTTTCTGGTGCAAATGCAGGCCTTCGAGCACGAACTCGGTCCCAGACGCCATCAGAGAGGGGGCCTCCTGAATGCCCAGGGTGCGGATCGCTTCCTTGAGGCCGGGAATCTCTTTGATTCCTTCCAGATAGTCCTGCGAGGCCATCTGGTCGGAAACCTCCATGCCCCAGCCGGAGTTGAAAAACTCGATAACCTTTTGCAAGGAGTTGAGGCTGAAATACTGGTCGAAGACCTTGACGATGGAGCGGTTGAGCAGTTTTTCCACCAGGTCGCCTTCTTTTTTATCCTCGCCCACGTATTCCATCTCGATCTTGCCGTTGGTCGACGCCAGCACGGAATGCAGATCGCTGATTCTCGGCACGATGTCGTTTTCCTTACAGCGCAGCGCGCGCTTTTCCGCGTTGCTGATGATGCTTTCAAAGTTGTTGATCGTCACCCGCACGCTCACGCCCGAGGACTGGTTGATCTCGTTGGAATTGCGCGCCTCGAAAGTCAGATGGCCGAGGATCTCCTTCAGAAAGCGCGGCACCTCCACCTTGCGGCTACGCCCGCTGAGCGGCGCGGCCTCCTGCTCCATGATGACGATCTCATCCTCGATGCTCTTGGGATAATGAGTGCGGATCTGCACGTCGAAGCGGTCCTTAAGCGGTGTGATGATCCGCCCCCGGCTGGTGTAGTCTTCGGGGTTGGCGCTGGCGACGATGACGACGTCTAAAGGCAGGCGAATCTTGTAACCCTTGATCTGAACGTCTTTCTCCTCCATCAGATTGAACAGACCGACTTGAACCTTCTCGGTCAGGTCGGGCAGTTCGTTGATGGCGAAAATGCCGCGGTTGGTGCGCGGCACCAGACCGTAGTGGATGGTTTCCTCATCCGCCAAATAACGTCCCTCGGCGACCTTGATCGGATCGATCTCGCCCACCAGATCGGCGATGGAGACATCCGGCGTCGCCAGCTTTTCCCCGTAGCGATGCTCGCGGTCGATCCACTGGATCGGCAGCGCATCGCCCAACTCCACGAACTTCTTGCGACAAGCTCGGCAGATCGGGTTATTGGGATTGTCGTTGATCTCGCAGCCCTCGATGATCGGTATTCGCTCATCCAACAAACTGATCAGTCCGCGGATGACGCGCGATTTGGCCTGGCCGCGTTCCCCCAAAAAAACCATATGGTGTCCGGAGAGGATCGCGTTTTCGATCTCGGGTATGACCGTATCGTCGTAGCCGATGATCCCTGGCAGGATACGCTCGCCGCTTTCCAGATGGTTGACCAGATTTTTGCGCATTTCATCGCGCACCGGCAACACCGCGACGCCGCTTTTTTTGAGCTCCCCTAATGTCTTTGCTTCGGTCACTGGATCCGCCTCCCTTGGTAAATTTTTCCGGTAGCCCTAAACCAACCCTGAATCTATCCTACCATGGTGCTGAGAAAACCAGAAATTGTCTCGTCGCTTGATCTTAGACTCAAAGTGATAGCCGCTGGAAGTGGGCCTGCAATCGGTCGTAACTATCGAGCAGATGCTGCGGCATAACACGGGTCTCACCGACGACCGGCATAAAATTGGTATCGCCCTCCCAACGCGGCACGATATGCCAATGCAAATGGTCTTCGATGCCGGCACCGGCGCACTTGCCGAGATTCATTCCCAGATTGATTCCGCCCGGCTGCAACACCTCGCGCACGATGTCCACGGAACCGCGCAAGGCCTCGTTCAAATCACCGTATTCTTCGGCGGATAAGCCGGAGAGGTGCTTTTCGTGGCGTTGGGGCGCAATCAGCACATGCCCGTTGTTGTAAGGATATTTGTTGAGCATGACCAGGGAATGTCGGCTTCGGACCAACACCAATGCCTCGCGGGGATCGGCTAACGAGAGTTTATCGCAGAATATACAGCTGCTCTCCTTCGCGCCCTGGTCGATATAGACCATTCGCCAAGGAGCCCACAGCTGTTTCACCCGGAAACTCCTTCCTCCACGCCGTCAAAAGGCTTGCCGTCCACCCGCAGCCGTAGCTCTTTGCCCACCTTGAAGAAAGGCACGCGCTTGGCCGACACCGAGACCAAGGCGCCGCTTTTGGGATTACGCCCCTGGCGCGCCCGCCGATGTTTCACCACGAAGCTGCCGAAACCGCGGATCTCGATGCGATCGCCCTGCGCCAAAGCATCCACCATCGAATCGAATATGGCGTTGATGATCACTTCCGAATCCCTGCGGGACAGATGAGGGAACCTCTTGTTCACTTCGTCGATCAAATCTCTCTTTGTCATAACCTCCCCCTTCAAGCAGAAAAAGCTGATTCGTTCTTGCGACGCGACGCCGGCATACGCCGGTCGATCATCTGAGCAACGCCGGAGACCATTCGTAGCGCAACCAGGCCGCCTCGCCTCTTGGGAAACGCCGGCCGAAAACGCCGAACATAAACCGCTCCCACCAGCGTTCCTGTTCCGTCCGGGAATAATAGACGGCGGGTTCCGTCTCCATGCCGACAGCCTTAGCGGCAAACTCGATGGCATCCTCCAAGGTACCGAGCTCGTCCACCAGACCGTTTTCCTTGGCTTGGGCGCCCGAATAAACCCGGCCGTCGGCGAGCTTTCTCACCTGGGCTTCGTCCATGCCCCGCCCGCTCGCCACCGCGCTGACAAACTGACCATACACGTTGTCAACCAGAGATTGTAGGATCTGGCGCCCCTCGGGCGAAAGCGGCTGGAACGGCGAGCCGATATCTTTATTCGCGCCGCTCTTGATATTGTAGCCTTTGACGCCGATCTTTTTCATCAGCTCCTCGACGTTATTGAATTGCATGATCACGCCGATCGAGCCGGTCAGGGTGCCGGGGTTGGCGACGATTTTTTCACAGGCGCTGGCGATGTAATAGCCGCCGGAAGTCGCCATCGATCCCATGGAAGCGATCACCGGCTTTTTCACTCTGGCTTTTTGGATCGCCTCGAAGATTTCCTGGGTCGGCGCCACCGCTCCCCCGGGGGTATCGATGCGCACGACGATCGCCTTGATCCATGGCGCCTCTTTGAAGCGCTTCAGCTCGCTCAACACAGGTTGCGAATCGTCGATGGTGCCTTCAATTTGTAATACGCCGATCCCGTCGCCCGAGAACATCGATATTACCCTGGAGTCGCCGCCGGTCAAATAAGCATAGAAAAAAACTCCGGCGAACATCACCAAAATGAAAACCCATAGTACCCCGAGCCCTTTTAGTATCGGATGCTTCATAGCCATCGTCGAATTCAACCGTATGTCTTTACCATCCTCATTTGCCGAACCGAAAATACTATCTCACCACGACGCACACCCTTCGACTGAACTCAGGGTAGACTCCGGCCACGAAGGTTTCGGACAGTGATATTTCTAAACTTCTAAACTTCGTGTTCTTCGTTGTAAAATCTTGCTTTTTCATCTTTGGTTGCGGCGTTGTCGCGCTAAAGTCGGCTGGCGTTTAGGTCACTCTTTTGGTTTGCTTTCATCCCGGTCCAGACGCAGTTCGTCGTTCAAAAGCTTCTCGAAGGAGAACCGGCCGCCCTCCTTTTCTCGCTTTAAATAGTTTTCCATTTCCTGGCGCTCCTCGGATTTGCGCAGCGCGCGGACGCTCAGACCGATTTTTCGTTCGTTAGGGTCGAGATTGATCACCTCGGCCTCGATTTCATCGCCCACCGTATAGAGGCTCGATGCCTTGTCGACGCGCTCGGTGCTCAACTGGGAAACATGGACCAACCCCTCGACGCCCTCCTCGATGCGCACGAACACTCCGAAATCCGGCACACTGGTAACCTGTCCCTTGATCTTCGAACCCACGGGGTAGCGTTCGGCAATAATCTTCCACGGGTCGGTCGTCGTCTGTTTGACCCCCAGGGAGAAGCGCTCGTTTTCGACGTTGATGCCGAGCACCCTGGCTTCGACGATATCGCCTTTCTTAAAAAGCTCAGAGGGATGTTTGATCTTCTTGGTCCAGTGGAGATCTGAAACATGCGCCAGTCCGTCGATGCCTTCCTCGATGCCGATGAATATGCCGAAATCGGTAATATTGCGCACGGGGCCCTTGACAGTCGAGCCCACGGGATATTTCTCCTTGGCGGCCTCCCAGGGATTCGCCATCACCTGCTTGAGCCCGAGGGAAATGCGGCGGTGTCCCGGATCGACGTTGAGAACGACCACTTCGACTTCCTGCCCCACCTCAAGAATTTTCGAAGGGTGCGCGATTTTCCTCGACCAGGACATTTCGGAAATATGGATCAGTCCTTCGATACCGCTTTCCAGCTCCACGAACGCGCCGTAATCCATAATGCTGATCACCTTGCCCTGCACCCGGGAACTCGCCGGATACTTGGAAGCGACCGTATCCCAGGGATCGGGCGTCAACTGCTTCATGCCCAAGGAAATCCGTTCTTTCTCGGCGTCGAACTTCAATACCACGACCTGGAGCTTGTCCCCGACGTGAACAACCTCGGATGGATGGCTGATACGTCCCCAGGACATATCGCTGATATGAAGAATGCCGTCGATACCGCCCAAATCGACGAACGCTCCGTAACCGGTTATATTTTTAACCGTTCCCTCGATAATGACGCCTTCTTCCAAAATCTTGAGAATATCCTGCTTCAGGCCATCGCGCTCTTTCTCGAGCAAGGCCCGGCGGGAAAGAACGACGTTGCCACGGGCGCGGTTGAATTTGAGCACCGCGAAGCGGTCCGTCGTGCCGATGAATTTATCGAGGTTGCGACTGGGTCGAATATCGACATGGGAGCCGGGCAAGAACCCCATCACCCCGACGTCTACCTTGAAGCCTCCCTTGATCTTACCGAGAATGCGGCCTTGGATGCCGGTTCCCTCGTTGAAAGACCTTTCGATATCTTCCCACACCTTGATGCCTTCGGCGCGCTGGCGCGATAAAATAATGCCGCCGTTCTCGCTTTCCGAAGAGTCGAAATAGACGTCCACATCGTCGCCTACTTTGACCTGCACGTTCCCTTGATGGTCGGTGAATTCTTGAATCGGCGTCTGCCCCTCCGATTTGTAACCGACATCGATCAGTACGTGCGTCGAGGTAATGCCGACGACGCGTCCTTTGACCACCCCGCCGGGTTTGACCGTGCGCAGGCTTTCCTCGAACATCGCTTCAAATTCAGTCGCGCCGGTTTTTGTTTCTTCTTCAACCATGGACTCGAACTCCGATCTTTCTAAGTTTCTAACGTTCTGCTGCGAATTTCCTTTATCACCCGCTGTGCGACGGCCTCTGCACCGAGGCTTGACGAGTCGATCGCCATCGCATCGTCCGCCTTGCGCAGCGGCGCCAACTCCCGCTCGCTGTCACGCCGGTCGCGCTCCTCCATCTCTCGTTGGGTTTCCTCGAGGCCCACCGGACGGCCCGCGGCGCGCAATTCTTCAGACCGGCGCCGCGCCCGTTCTTTCACCGAGGCGTCGAGGAAAATCTTTACTTCCGCCTCGGGAAAAACCACCGTACCGATATCGCGTCCCTCGGCCACCACACTGCCCCTGCGGCCCAATGCGCGCTGGATCTCCAGCAGCCCTTGTCGCACCGCTTTGAGCGCCGACACTTTAGAAGCCATTTGACTGACTTCCGGCGTTCGGATCAACGCCGAGACCTCTTCCCCGTCGAGGAAAACTTCCAGCCTGCCGTCCTGCTCCTTCAAGTCGATGTCGGTCGATTCCACCAGCTGCGCCATACGGGCATCATCCGCCACCTCCGCTCCCTGGCGCAACACTTTTAAACCCAGCGCCCGGTACAACGCCCCCGTATCCAAATACATGAACCCGAACTCCCTCGCGACGCGCCTGGCCAGGGTACTTTTACCCGCCCCCGAAGGGCCGTCAATTGCAACGATCAACCATGCCGCCTTTTGTCCAGGGACTATCCTACCTATCCCCTTCTAATGCAAACAGATTTTGCCCAAGAGGTCAAAGAAGCCCGGGAACGATATGTCCACGCAAGCGGCATCATCGATCTCCACCCCGCCGTCGCTCGCCAGGCCGGCGACCGCCAGGGACATCGCTACCCGATGGTCGCCGAAACTGCGCACGCCGGTTCCCCGTAGCTTATTGCCGCCGTGAATCGTCATGCCGTCTTCGCGCTCCTCGACTTTAACGCCGATTGTCCGCAGCCCTTCGGTCATGGCCGCGATCCGGTCGGATTCTTTGTAGCGAAGCTCCTTCACGTCGGAAAACCTGGTCTCGCCGTCGGCCAGCGCGGCCGCCACCGCCAGGATCGGATATTCGTCGATCGTGCGCGCTGCCCACTCCCCTCCCACGTCCACGCCCTTGAGCCTTCCACCGACGACGCGGATATCGGCAACCGGCTCTCCCGCTTCCGCCCGTTCACGGCAAACTTCAATCGATGCTCCCATCCGGCGCAGCAAATGGATGACCCCATCCCGCGTCGGGTTACAGCCGACGTTGCAGATTGTAACATCGGAGCCGGGAATTATCGCCGCAGCGACCAGGAAAAAGGCCGCCGATGAAATGTCCCCTGGAATACGCACGTCCTGTCCGGCGAGGGTTTGGCCTCCCGCCATCATAATGCTCTTGCAATTCACGGTGATCTCGGCGCCGAAGCCGCGCAGCATCACTTCCGTGTGATCCCGCGACTTGAGCGGTTCTTCCAAGGAAGTCCTCCCCTGCGCCTGGAGCGCCGCCAACAAGATCGCCGATTTCACCTGCGCGCTGGCGATGGGCATCCGGTAATCGATGCCGTGAAGGCCGCCTCCTTCGATTTCGAGTGGCGCCAAGCCGGCGCCGCCCTTGCTATGGATCTTCGCGCCCATGAGACTCAAAGGATCGATCACGCGCTGCATGGGCCGCTGGCGCAAGGATGAGTCGCCGTCGAGTTCGCTACGGAACGGCCGCCCCGCCAACAGACCGGATAATAGCCGCATCGTCGTGCCGGAATTGCCGCAATCGATGGCCTCCTTCGGAGCGCGAATCCCCTGCCAACCTTTGCCTTCGACACAAAGCGCATCTCCGTCACGATGGATATCCACCCCCATCTGGCGAAATGCCTTGACCGTGCGGGAGTTGTCGTCGCCGCCGGATAAATTAAAAATGCGGCTGCGCCCCTGAGCGATGCTGGCGAGGATGACCGCCCGGTGCGCGATCGATTTATCCCCCGGCACCGTGACTTCGCCGCGCAATGGTTCCTTGACCGGCTCGATACGCTTCATATTACTATCCAAAATTACTATCCAAAAACTAAGACCAACATGTTTGTCATAACGCGCAGCCTGGGTAAATTTTCCGATGATCGAAGACTCTCTGATTCGGATATGCCTCCCGCAAAGGCGCAAAGACGCCAAGTGACAGGCCCAAGGCATGTCATC
>JAUYJC010000054.1 GCA_030688735.1 Deltaproteobacteria bacterium | reverse complement strand
TCTACGGTTAGCTCAGCACGACCAGATTTCGTAGGGGAAGCGGCGCTTTCCGGGTGGAAATCCCCAGTAAGGTCTGGAAGGCGGCCATCGGCTTGCGTCGAAGGTCATCGTGCTGAGTCAACCGTAGAAGCATTTGGCGCTAATCCCAACCCGCCGCTGCTGAGTAGAATATGGGCGTGGTTGCTCATCAAGGCCCAGGCGTAGATCGGTGTCCCGCTGGCCGCTGCGAGCTCGCCCAATCGACGCACGAAATCGCTTCGATCCTGGTCGTCATCAACGATGCGCCGCCCCTCGATCCCTCGGATCATCACATGGTGGAGCTTTGAGGGATAAAACGCTATACGTTTATACGGAGTAACTGCTCAGGTCGATTCTTGACAGGATTCACAGGATCAACATGATTTCCACGGAGCGGGGCACCGGGATGACGTGCGCGGCTGGTAATGGTTGAGCGGCGTGCCGGGCAGCCGATGGGGCTACGTGGTGTTGGCGATCGGCACGAACGGGTTGCCGGCGAATAGGCGGGCGATGGCGTCCCTTGCTCCCAAGGCGTTCTTGTGGGCCGTGGAGATGTAGCTTCGAATGCGGCAGAAGGCGTGAGCACCGGCTTCGCTACGGAACATGCCGGAGATCTTTTGCTGCACTTTCATCATGCGAATGTCGCGTTCGGCCAGGTTGTTGTCGAAGGGGACGCGGAAGTCGTACATGAACGCCAAGGCTTCCTGGCGGTGCTCATCGTGATTGGGGTCTGATTGGGGTCGGGGGCCTGATTGGGGTCGAGCCTGAGTATTGACTTATTGTCTTCGATCTCACGGAAGTTGTTTGCTCGGGAGCAGAAAATCCTCAAGTACCCGTGGAGGTTGTTTCCTAGCCGAACAAAGTCCTGTCATTTTGCAAACCGCGCGGAACTCATCGCTCCCCCGAGTAGCGACGTAAATTCACGAACGTTGCGCGCGTCATATCGATGCGTCTTTAAAAGCACTGGAGAACGCCGGATATGCGCCCCGTGGGCTTTGAACTAAATCGTCCGTATGTCCTGCTCGGTAATCAATATGTCTATCTGTTGTAAAACGCGCTTGAGGTGTTCTTTGAAGCGCCGCATGAATCGCGCCGTTTTCCTGTCATCGCCGGTGATAATTTCGATTTTGATGATATCGTCGATAAAATCCACGCCGCCGTATTTCCAGGTGCCTTGATAGGGCGCGGATTGGGAACTAACTGTCAGGGCGCCGAAAGTAGCGATCAGGTCTTCACGAATCTCTTTGAATTTTTCCGGTTCGATCTCGCTGCCATCGTTATATTTCAACGGCAGGTAAATCTCGTACTTTTTCATGCAGCTAGGGGAGACTTGGGTAGGCGCACGCTTTTGCTCGGTACTTTCTTAAACGCAAGCTGTTTTCGCTTGAGCAGTTTAATGTGCTCGGGAGTTACGCCGTAAACATTGCTCGGTAGGCAGCTAATCGGTGTGCCACTTTTCGCCAACAAGAGGAACCCCAGCGCATCACTTTTTTCTGAGATTTGGATGTAAATCATACTGTGTCCAGCGTAAGTGCTTTTGATTTTACTGTCAAGGTAACGGCGGGACTAACGTTGATCCTTGCCCGCCGTCCCATTGGGCCAGCTTTCGATTATTGTAGCTCCAGCTTTATCACGACCCTCTCAATGAAATCGCATTGCCTCAGCGCAACTGCCCGCCCGGAATGTGCACGAACGCGCTCATCTCGTGGGGGAAAGTCACGGGCGGCGCTTTGCAGACATAGGTCGGGGTAATCTGATCGACCCGGGTGACGCCTAACAGAGCCATATCGACCACGACCTCCTCTTCCAAGAGTTCGAGCACACGGACTAATCCCGCGGCTCCGCCCGCGCCCAAGCCCCAGCCCTGAAGCTTGCCGATGGTCACCGCCTTGGCGCCGAGCGCCAACGCTTTCACGATATCGGTGCCGCGCGTTACGCCGCCGTCGAGGACGATGTCCGCTTTGCCTCCGGCCGCTTCGACGATTTCGGGCAGAGTGTCGATGAAGCGCGGGCACGTACCGCTACGCTACAGGCGCTCGACCCTGCGCTTGCCGCCGAGCTGCGCCAGGAAATCGAGCGCAGCCGGTGATGACGAAGTCCCAGCTTACCAACTCACCTGGTCTCGGGGTGTTGACAATATGGACTCTTAAGGTCTACATTTATTAACAGAAGAAGAGGACGAAATGCAAGCAACACTCAGTGAGCGAGAATTAATCCAAGTGGCCATAAACAGAGAGAAGGCGTCGTTTGCGCTTTATAGTCGGGCAGCGGTGCAGGCAGGCTGTAGGAAAGTAAAGAAGGTTTTCAACCGTATTGCGCGGGACGAACTGGTTCACCTTTTTACCTTGCTTAGCAGGTTCGAGCGGGTCTACCCTGAATTGTGTAAGGAAGCTAACATCATCATGCCGATTCCAGAAGAGGTGAAGGTAAGGAGATTAGCGACAATTAACGAGTCTGCCGAGGCTCTCCAGTGTGCCATTCGGGAGGAGCAGCAATCGCTTCAGTTCTATCTGCAGTTGGCAAATGTGGTGGAGGATGAGGGGGCAGGGGTCGCCTTGCAGAGGATTATTCACGATGAGACTAACCAGATCAATGCCTTGAGATCCCTGGGAGATGAGGAAATTGTTGAGGCCACTGTGGAAGAAAAGAGACTACATTAAATCTTTAGCGGGGTTAGATTCTATGAGAAAGTCAAACGTGAGAACGGAAAGAAGCTCCCTGATGAATGCGGGCCGCCGCGTTGACTATGCGGTCCGTGCCCTTACTTATCTGGCCGGTCAGCCTCCGGGCAAGGCTATCAGCAGGGCGGAAATTGAGAAAAAGCAAGATATACCTTCGCATTATCTGTCGAAGATCATGAAAGATCTTGTCGTTGGTGGATTGGTTCATTCTCACATCGGCTCCAAAGGAGGGTTTAGTCTTGCTAGAGCGGCAGAGACGATCAGCATCAAGGAGGTTTATGAGACCGTGGAAAGACCCATCGTCCTCATGGAGTGTCTTGAGAAACGCGGTGACTATTGTCCGTATTGCTCGGTATGCACTCAGATATCGGTTTGGGATCGAGCGCAGAGTCTTTTGGCCAATTACTTGGCGAGCGTAAATATCGGCAATATCGCCGACCAAACTGGTCTAAGAGATCGGTATATTAGCCTTAACGCGGCAGCTGCCACCTGATGTCGAACACCTGAGTGCCATATGATCCCGAACGTTAGTGCCGAGAGAAAAGAACTATGATGATTATTGGATGTGTAATTTTATTATCCTTAACCGGACAGTTTCCGTCGTGGCGCGGCGAGTCATGAAGGTTCGATCTTCCGGCTTTAGTAGCCAAGAACGGAATGTTCGACATCATCTGGCATGTACACAATTCAGGATAAAAGTGTTCGACATCATCTG
>JAUYJC010000053.1 GCA_030688735.1 Deltaproteobacteria bacterium | reverse complement strand
CTCCGCATCGGCCGGCACCGGTATCGGCACCGTCTTCGCTTTGACCAGCCGCAGCGGCTCGCCCATCATGCCGCCAATGACCGCGTACTCATCCTCGGTCGCCGGCGTAAACGCTTGGGCGCCCAGCGAAAATAGCGGATGAACGCCGATCACGATGGCGATGGGCAGCGGCCGGCCCTGCCGCTCCAGGTTGTTGTGCAGCGTCCACAGATGGCGGCCGATGGCCATAAAGATGCGCAGCTCCCTCGTCCCCGCCATCATCAGCCGGTTGTAGCTCGTGTTGCGGACCCCGGTGTCCGGGTCGACGGCGACGACGATCCCCGCGGTGATATAAGGTGCCGCGTTGACGTCGTAGTGGGTCAGCAGCGGCACGGTCGTCAAATCCACTTCCTCTCCGAGTTTGACAACTTCCTGCACCGGCCCTCCGGCGACTTCCACCGGCGCAATCGGTTTTCCCTGCCGTTCGCTGAATTGTCGCGCGAGCTCTTCCGGGGCGCATTCCAGGGCCAGCGCCATCAAGCGACGGCTCGCCTGGGCGTTGATGACCACCGGGGCATCGCTCCCTTGGACCTTTTCGCAGAAAAGCAGCGGAAACTGTTTCCGCTTTTCCATCTGGGTGAGCAGAGCCGTGATCTCATAGCGCGGTGAGATCGGCTGCGCCACGCGGGCGATCTCTTCCGGTGCTTTGATTTCCAGATCGGTGATAAAACCGCGCAGGTCCTTAGGCATGTCGGGGGGTGTCCTTTGAGCTGATCTACGGCTGACTATTGAATAGCACGCCGTTCATGTCAAATGGACCGTTAACACGGTTTTTGATGAGAGGGCTAGGTAGTTTTTGTAGGATGGGTTGAGGCGCTTAGCGCCGATACCCATCGTTCCCTGCTTCGTTTCTAACGCAGCGGAGCCGATGGGTATCGCGGAGCCTGTCGTGAGCGAAGTCGAAGGGCTCAACCCATCCTACAAACGCGAGATCCCGCAAAACAAGCTTGGCAAGTCGCTCTATAACCCGTACAGCGTCCTGGGGTTGTCGTCCAAAATCTTTTTCTTGATCGGATCGGGCACCGCATCATTGGCGCGGAAAATATCGATGGCGTCCACTTCGCTGGATGCATCGGTGTGGCCGTAGTCGGTGCCGATCACCACGTTATCTTCCCCCGCGTAACGCAGCACATAGTCGAAGTCGTCGTTGGTTTCCGTCGTGACGTAGATTTTGAATTCCTTGAAGGGCAGCTTCGGAAACCCTTTCGTTCCCGACCGGCGCGTCGCTTCTTTCACCACCCACGGCACCCACTGCGCCGACGCCTCGACGAATGCCCAGCGCAGCTTGGGAAACTGTTTGGGCACCTCGCTCATCATTAACGACAGACAGGTGATCACGGTGGGAATACGGAACTGCGCAAAGCCGCCCATCTTGTCGTAGCGGGGTTTGAATTGCTCCAAGAGCTGCGGGCTGCCGTTGGCAATGTGGACGGCGACGGCCATGTCAAGGCGCGTCGCTTCTTCGTAGATCGGGTAGAAATAGGGATCGACGAGGTGCTTGTCGTCTTCGAACGGACGCAGGCTCACCGCCACGGCGCCGTTTTCTTTGGCAAGGCGCATCTGCTGCACGGCTTCGCTTAGAGTCATCGCCGGAACGACGCATGACCAGCGCAGGCGGTTGTTGCCGCGTTTCCAGAGATCCGCCATCCAGCGGTTCCACGCGCCGCAAAGCCCGATTTCCGCTTCGGCCTTGTCGGCGACCCGAGCGATCCACATGGTGTTGAAAAGAATCTGGACATCGATGCCGAGCTTGTCCATGTGCGCTAGGCGCAGTTCGACATCGCGCAGCTCGCGAGCCTCGGGCGCGGTCCTGAGCTCGCGCCCGGTTTCCTTGGAGAGGGCGATCAATTCCTGCTCGGTGAGTGTCGGCGGACGGAAGCCGACGGATTTCCCTTCGACGAACCAATATTGCATGCTGGGGTTGTCCGCCGATTGAAAGAGCTGGGGTCGAAACTTTTTCTCCGACTCATCCAGATAATCCCAGGTGCGCTCGGTCTCAACGACATGGGCGTCTGCATCGACAATCATGGGCGACTCCTCGATTGAGAAAGCGCTTACCCAAAACGCGCGGTGGCAAAGCTTCCCCACGTCCTTTTTAGTTTAAACCGGTGGTCAGCGTCAATAGGACTCGGCGACCTCGATGCGCATCGGATCCTCCGTTCGATTGAACAAGGAGACGAAATCTTATATTGGATGGCAGAGGATTCCGCGGCAATGACGGTTCGCCAGAGCCCAAAATGAATATCTTTCAAATCCCTTTGCTCCGCGACAATTACGGCTATTTGATCGTTTGCCCAAAAACCAACAGCGCCGCGATCGTCGATCCGTCGGAAGCCGAGCCGGTGTTAGCTCGCGTAGCGCGGGAAAAAACCACGCTCCAGACAATCCTCAACACCCACCATCACCGCGACCACACCGGCGGCAACGAAGGATTGTTGGCGCGTCAAAAACTGGAAGTGTGCGGCCACAAGAGCGACCAAGGGCGGATCTTCGGTCTCACCCGCGGCGTCGATGACGGTGATGAAGTCGCCGTCGGGGAGCTGCGCGGCAAAGTGCTTTTCATCCCCGGCCATACCACGGGCCATGTCGCCTATCTGTTCGGCAACAACTTGTTTTGCGGCGACACGCTGTTTACCGCCGGCTGCGGCCGCATCTTTGAGGGAACGCCGGAGCAAATGCACACGTCGCTCAACAAGCTGATGGCTCTGCCGGACGACACCAAAGTCTACTGCGGCCACGAGTATACGGAAAACAATCTGCGCTTCGCCATGACCATCGAACCGAACAACAACAAGCTGGTGTCCAGATTCGAGCGCGTGCAAGGATTGCGCGCGCGCGGCCAGCCGACGGTTCCGGCGACGCTGGTAGAAGAAAAACTAACCAATCCGTTTCTGCGCTGGGACAGCGAGGAGATTCAAACAAACCTGAAGGCCGGCGCACCCGATCTCAAAAGCGATCCAGTCGCGATTTTCGCCCGCATGCGAAAACTGAAGGATGCCTTTTAACGTCAGTAGCTTGGATCGTTCACCGAGGGAATTGGTCGCGCCAAGCCGCCAAGCGACAGACCCAATGCCTGTCATCCCGAGCGAATGCGAGGGATCTAGGAAAGATTTCTCTCTTCGTTCGAAATGACAATGCTCTTCCTTTGCGTCTTTGCGGGAGATCTTCCGGCGTTGGGTTGCGGCGTAGCCGCGCTAAGCCCTTCGCGGTGACAGTTAATTTCTAATTTTCAAAGGCGCAGAGGATCACAACCTATGAACGACGTCGGCTATAAAGGATTCCACCAGGACGAGCTGGAGTATCAATTCAATCCGCGGGTTTCCGTGCCGGAGTTTCCCGAGCTGAGCAAGGTGAGAGCTGCGCAAGCGCGCAAGGTGCGCGAGAGCGCCAAGTCCTGGCTCGACGTGCCCTACGGCAAATCGCCACGGGAGAAATTGGACATCTACGCCGCCGACAAGCCCGGCGGCTCGGTGTTTGTTTACCTTCACGGCGGCTACTGGCGCGGCGGCAGCAAAGAAGACAATTGCAATTTTGCGCCGACGTTAACAGCGCGCGGCGCGACCGTCGTGCTCGTGGAGTACGATCTCTGCCCGCAGGTCACGGTGAGCGACATTGTCGGCGAGACGCGCTCGGCCATTGCGTGGATTTATCGCAACATCGCAGGCTACGGCGGTGATCCGGAGAGAATTCACCTTGCCGGCGCTTCGGCGGGCGGCCACCTGACGGCGATGGCGCTGGCGAACGACTGGGAAAAGCAAGATCTGCCGCGCGACATCATCAGGGGCGCCCTCGTCATGTCGGGCGTCTACGATCTCGACATGGTGATGCGCATCAGCGTGCAGGAAGAAGTGCGCTTGACGCCGGAGATGGCCCGCGAGAATGACCCGTTTCTTCATCCTCCGCTGGTGCACTGCCCTGTTTTTGTCGCCGTCGGCGGCGCAGAGCCCAAAGGCTGGCAGCAGATGTCGGAGGATTATTTCAATTACTGCAAAGCGCGCGGCCTGAGCGTCGAATTCCTCGTCGTCCCCGGCGCCAACCATTACACGGTACCGGAACAGTTTTTAGACGCGAGCAGTTCGCTGACACAGGCGGCGTTGAAACAGATGGGACTGTAAAGCGCAGCGCGAACACCTCACCTAGGACATTCGTCGCTGCCCTTTCTGGTTTCAAGGAAACTCTGCCATGCCCTACTGCTATCCGCCCGATCCCAATACGCGTAAGCCGCGCTTCACTCCGCCGCCTAATTCCTGCGACACGCACTTCCACGTCTTCGGGCCACCGGAGCAATTTCCCTTCGTCTCCACACATGAGTATACGCCGCCGGCGGCGCCGCTCGAGCATTACTTAAAAATGATCGCCGTTATCGGCGTCGAACGCGCCGTCGTGGTCCAGCCCAGCGTTCACGGCCTCGACAACTCGGCTACGCTCGACGCAATCAAGAATTCCGGCGGGCGCTTTCGCGGCGTGGCGCGCATCGACGACCGGACGCCGAAGAGCGAATTGCAACGCTTGCACGACGGCGGCGTGCGCGGCGTCCGCTTCAACCTCCTCGACCGGCCGCGCGGCAACGTCAGCCTCGATGTGCTGGATCGCTGCGTGGAACATATCGTCGAGTTCGGCTGGTCGGTGGACTTGCACATCGACACGAAAAAGCTCCTCGAAGAGGAAAAGCGCATTCGCTCCATGCCAATCCCAGTGGTCATCGACCATATCGCGCGCATCAAACCTCCCGAAGGCTTAGACCAGCCGGCTTTTCAATTGCTGCTGGATCTCATGAAAGAGAAGCTTGTCTGGGTAAAGGTGAGCGGCGCGGACAAGATCTGCAACACGAATGTGCATTCGTACTTCGGGCTTCCGTTCTTCGAAGTGATCCCCTTCGCCCAGGCGGTGATCGCCGCGGCGCCGGACCGCGTTATCTGGGGCACCGACTGGCCCCACTCGAACAACTTCGCTCCCGGCCACACGCCGAACGATGGCGATTTAGTGGACCTGCTCGCCGCTTTCGCGCCGGACGAAGAAGGGAGAAAGAAAATCCTCGTCGACAATCCGGCGGTCTTGTATGGTTTTGATTAAATGATCCGGAGATGGAGTAATGGAGTAATGGATATCGGAGCTTAAGGACGAGTGGAAGCTGAGAGGCGCACTCTCGGTCAATTCGCTCCTAAGAATCGGTCCTCTCCGCCTCGACGGGGGAGAGTTAGAGTGGGGTGCACTCTGCCGGCCTGAACAAGCTCGCGCCCCTATCTTAATCTTCCCCCGTCAAGGGGGAAGAAAAACTCACGGATCTCTCTGGCGGTTGACAGCCGTGCCTCGGTACGAATACTGTTCGTTACTCACGACCCCCGTAACGAAACACTTGAAGGAGACCAACATGGGCCTTTCTTACGAAGATCTCATCGCACCGACGATCGTGAAGCAAGTTTCCAAGAGCGTCGCCTACTGCCGCTGCACACGCAGCAAGAATCTGCCGTTCTGCGACGGCTCCCACGCGGTCACGAGCATCAGGCCGCATATTCTCGAATTCGACGAGCCCACGACCATCGCCATCTGTCGCTGCTGGAAGT
>JAUYJC010000050.1 GCA_030688735.1 Deltaproteobacteria bacterium | reverse complement strand
AATAAGGAGGACCAAGTGGAAAATTTGAGGAGAAAGCATACACCATCGTTTAACCCAAGTTCATGGTTATAGAAATTTTATCAAGCAACGTCAGCAGGTTACGCGGCGGCCCAGGTGAATTTAGGCACTACAGATTTTTAGTGGAGCGGGGCGATGAAACGCCCGTTAGAGGAGCGCCTTGCTAATTTTGCCAGGTCGGTGAGGGAGACCGAGGGCATCATAAATTATAGTGTGACATTCTTCGGGTCTGGCGGTTTTGCGAATGTAGATCATTTTGCCATCCGAGCGTTTCATTGAAGTCGTCACTCGATAGTGAGTAGCAAGCCTGCTTCGGATCGTTGACCAGCTATGGGTTATTCCATAATTTTTAAGCTTCAAACGGATTGAATGAAGCACATGATAGGCAAGGACAGTTATAAACAAATGGCCGTCACATCGATATTCAATCTGATGATACACCGGCCTGAACCCGAGTTCGGATTTCATGGAACGGAATGCATCCTCCAAATCGAGCAGCATGGTAAATATATCGAAAACTTCTTTCTCATTGCTATTGGTGAGGTTGGATCGAAGCACGTAATATCCGCTGGTGTCGTCAAGTTGCCTCATGCGCCAGTCGATGCTGATCGCATTTGCCGATTTATCATCTTTTTCAACGCTGATCTCATAGCGGCGGGCCACTCGGCTATACCTCTCCTTCAATCTTCCGATCTTTTCCAAAACCTTGTCGTACTTTTTCGTCCCGTGCTTCTTGGAAAGAGCAGTGCGGACTTCTTTCAGCTTCTCTTCAAAACGTTTCTCGAAGCGGTTCTTGATTCCTTGTTCCTTGATCTCTTTGGCAGTGGAGTGACAAAAAATTTCCATCTCACCGGCGGTGTCGATCCTGACAGCCGCCCGGATCACTCTTTGGTCGTTCTCCCGAACCTTGGTCATCGACCTGTCGGCGGGTATCTCGGGATTGCGTTTCCGGGACACCACGATATAATAATATTCGTTGTCGGACATCCACTTGATGTTCTTCTTCGTCCCGATTCCGGCATCCATAACGATGATCGGTTTCTTAGCCGTCGTGAATATGGTCGGCACTATCTTCTCCAAGGTTCCCGGTTCGCTAACGTTTCCTTCGAGTATCTTGCTCTTTTTCGGAAAGCCGTCCGCATCCATCAAAAGGGCAAGCGTAATCAGGGGACAGTCGCTTCTCTTCTCTTTGGAAACCCCGAAGTGAGCTTTTTTATTGTATTTGCCGCTTCCTTCAAAAAAAGTGTTCGTCAAATCATAAAGCAGGATTTTTTCTTCAAGATTGAAAAGATGTCTTTCCCGGTTTTGCAGATGGGTCTCAATAGCTTCCTTGTTGCTGAGAAGCATATCGGAAACCTTGTACACTCGATCCTGGGAAAGGGGCTCAAAGCTGGTGTCCATCAAGTCGTCAAGGGACGTCTCACTCTGAAGCCACAAATGTGTTGCCCGTTCAGATGTGGGAGCCAGCAGCCGTGCCGTAATTACGCCGATGGCGGCTTCGATATTGGGCCGGTTGAAACCCAATGCTTCCAGCTTGCGGTCCAATTCAAGCTCTTGAATAGCGGCCAGAACAACGCTTTCTCCACCAACCGAGCGTATTTGTTCACTCTCCAGGCTGTTGACATCGACTGTCTGGTAATCGGCTTTGCTCTGATCTTCAATAGCCACCGGCGATCTTTGGCTGAGAGTGGACTCGATAATTGATGGAATGCCGGACAAGAAAAATAAAGGGGGCTATGGATAATGACCGGTACGGCGGTGGGTAAAGCTTAGACGGGTAAGGATTCGAGCGATAGTTCTTGGGGAAGGCAATGGACGGACCCCCATGGATTCCATATACTGGAGTATGGCATTGGCCCCGTGCATGCGGCCCCGGTTATAGAGGTTGAGCCTCACCATTGCAACGATTTCCTCGATTTCAATTTTGCTGAAAAATGTGCTGTCCATAGGTATTGTTGTGTTGTTGACTTTTCCGATACCGGGGGCGAGGAGATTGTTATCTTCGCCCCTGGTATGTTTGTTCCCTATCCTTCCAGTTTTTTGACCTTGAGGATCATGTCCGCGGTGACGGTGCTCTTGTGATCGAACATGATGTAAGTGAGTTTCCGGTAGCCCCCGCGGATTAATAAGTATGGACCGATCAGACCGATTATGGTGGACCCCGAATTTCGGACAGTGTGTTAAGTTACACTTGGGAGCAAAAATAAGGAGGACCAAGTGGAAAATTTGAGGAGAAAGCATACACCATCGTTTAAGGCCAAGGTTGCCTTGGAAGCGATCAAGGAGCAGAAGACATCGGCGGAGCTGGCCAGTGAATATATAGTTCACCCAGGTCAGATCCGGAACTGGAAGATAACCGCTAGCAAGGGCCTTGTTGATCTTTTTTCTGAGAAGAGGAGGAGCAAGGATCAGGACAAGGAGAAGCTGATTGAGGAGCTTTACCGCCAGATTGGCCAGATGAAAGTGGATCTGGATTGGCTTAAAAAAAAGCTGGCCTTTGAGCCATAAAGAGAAGTTGTTGCTCTTTGACATAGACAGTAAAAAGATATCCATCAGCCATCAGGCAGAGCTTCTGGGGATATCCCGATCCAGCGTTTACTATAAGCCGGTGGTGGATGAATACGACCTTTTGCTGAAGCGTCTGATTGACAAGCAGTACACCCTGACACCGTTTTACGGTTCACGGAAAATGACCGAGCAGCTCAGACGGGATGAGCATGCGGTCAACCGAAAGCGTATTCAACGGCTGATGAGGGAAATGGGTTTGGAGGCAATCTATCAGAAGCCCCGCTTAAGTGAGCCGCATCCGGGGCACACGATTTATCCTTACCTGCTCAGGAACGTTGCCATTGATCGTAAAGATCAGGTTTGGGCCGCCGACATAACCTATATCCCTCTTGCCAGGGGTTTCATGTATCTGGTGGCGATCATGGACTGGTGGAGCCGCTATGTCCTTGCCTGGAAGACATCCACGACGCTGGATGCGGCATTCTGTCTGGAAGCGCTGGAAATGGCCCTTAAATTTGGGAAGCCGGAAATATTCAATACCGATCAGGGAACCCAGTTTACCAGCAACGCCTTCGTAAAAATGGTCAAGGATAACGGGATTGATATCAGCATGGATGGTCGGGGACGATGCATGGACAACATATTTACGGAGCGCTTGTGGCGATCCCTGAAATATGAGAATGTCTACCTCATGCAGTATGAGACGGTATCTGAGGGAAGGCAGGGAATCCATTGCTACTTCGGTTTCTACAACGATGACCGTCTTCACCAGGCGCTGAAATATCGAACGCCGGCGGAAGTCTATTTTCAAAGAACGAGTTGACTTCCTCCATAGCTTTCGACCGGGTTACCCACAGCCAAGTCCCACCCGCCCGCCATGCTCCGCGAAAGGGCCGCGGGCGGGTAGAACTTGGCTATGGATAACCCTCCGCTCAGGGGGTATGGGCACATAAATTAAAACAGAAAAACCGCCCCAAGGTGTAACTTAACTTTTATGAAAAACTGTCTTGACAAATGGGTCCACCTTAGATTTCATCATAATGATGGCGGCTATGCCCCTTTGTTGCGGCGAGGTTTTGAAGGCGCTGGGGAGAAAAGTTCAAAGTAAAGTGATTCGTCGAGTCGAGGCAGATTTCGTTCGGTGGCGGCATCAAGCATTTCTGCGGCCATGTGGTTGAGGACACGCAAGTTGTTTAAGGAATGCGCGGCCAGGGTTTGAATCAGTTCTGGTGTCATCAGTTGCTGATATCCTGCCCTTTCCAGGGCGAAGTTGAGGTAGTTCTGGAGCTGTTCCGGGGTAAGGGGCGTCAACTGAAGTCTGGCGCGGATGCGGCTGCCCAAGGGTAACAGCTCTGGTGTTCGGAACCTGTCTGGCAGACGTCCGTCTCCGCACAGGATGGTAAAGAGGAGGCTTTCCGAGTCGAAGCTGGCGCTTTGCAGCAATCGCAGTTCGGTCAGGCAAAGCGAAGAGACTTCCTGTGCTTCGTCGATGAGCAGCACGGGGCGCACCAGTGTGGATTGGCAGTGTGCTTTCCATCGTGCGCGCAGAGCTTTGAAGCTGCCATAGCGATTCAAAGGGGTCAAGCCGACCCCGAACAGTTCGCCCAATTCCCGGTAGAAATCGGCAGGTTTACTCTGCGGTCGTTCCATAACCCCTACGCTAATATCCGGTATTCGACCGAGGTGTTGAGCGATCCATTGCAAGGTTTTGCTTTTGCCCTGTCCGGGGTCTCCGGTGATCAAGGCAAAGCCGCCTTGTGACGCCAGCGCCTGGATGCGCTGAGCGAATCGTTCCGCCTCGGGCAACACCCATAGGGCGGAGGCGGGCAGGCTGGGCAGAAAGGGATTGTATTTGAGTCCGTAGATGGTGCGGATATTGACGTCAGTCATGATTGCATTCCTCCTTTGGCAGATAAGCCGGCGGCAGTCCGGTGGCGGCATAGTCGGCGAGCCATTTTTTTAACAGGGCCGGCTGATCGCTGTTACTGTTGGCGGCGCCAGCGGTTTCCTGCGTCTCGATGGTTCGGCGCAGCCCGGAGGCGTTTTTGGCTTTGTCCTGAGGCAACAGGCGTGCTAATGGTCCGCCGGTTTTGGGATCTACCAGGGTCATCTGGCTTTTGTCCCAACCTGGCGAGCGGAGCGTCACCGTGTGCAGGTGACCGAATCGCGGCGGCAGTTCGTAGCGTACACCCTCGACCACGACGGTGGCGTCGCCGCGTCGGGGGGTGCGGATGAGCTGGCGGGTAAAGGCCAGGCGCAGGGTATCGGTATCCGGCGCCCGGCGTCCTACATCCGGGCCGTCGAGCATCCGCTGCAAGGGTGTGGCGCCGATTTCCCGATGTTGATTTCTGTGGTAGTCCTGCTCGACCCAGGCCTGTGCGGCGTGGTTGATAAAAGCCAGCTTGAGATTTTCAATTCCGCGCAGCATCGCGATCAGGCGGCCTTCAAGTTGCGCCCAGAAGACCTCCTGCTTGCCATTCTGATATGGTGAGTAGGGCAAGGTGGTTTCGTGTACAATGCCAAGGCGCAGCAGCCCCTGACGGGTTTCCTCGGCTAACATGGCCGCCCCGTTGTCTGTCATCAAGCTCCGCGGCAGCCCGCGCTTCATGATCGCCTGGGTAAGCCCGTGAACCAGGCACTCAGCGGTCTCGGCCAGGTAGAACTGCAAGTGGCAGCACAGTCTTGAGCGATCATCGAGGATGGCCAGTGCAATCGGATGATGCCAGTTGCCGGTTTCATCCACCAGTCTGATCTTGGCCTGATGAAAGTCCAGGTGCCAGAGCGCATGGACGTGGGATGCCTCGTAGCTTCTCACCTCGCGCTGCTCTCGTCGCCTCTGTGCCCGGCTCTGGCCCAAGGTGGGTTGTGAGGGCCCCAAACGGCGCGTCCAGCCGTTTTCTCTCATGCAGCGCAGCACGGTCTTGTAGCTGGGCAGCGGGGTCAACTCTGGCTGCTGCCCAGCCAGGACGACCAAGTTGTCGTAGTGCAACTGAACGGTCCAGCGCGGATAGTCATGATACTGGGACGCGATGGCAGTTTTGAGTGGTTCGCCTATCGCCCAGCGCCGACCGGCATCGGCCCGCAGTTTTTGCCCCAGAGCGGTGATTGGATCCGGCGCATCCTTGGCTTGGTAGTACCACCGTTCGATGGTCGAAAAACTCGGGCTGATCTGCTTGCCAGGGACAAGGGGGTGCTGGTAGTTTTTTTCGGCCAGCGCCTGTAACTCCTGCTGCAGTTGGCCGCGATCCTTCGGACTGGACAAAAGTCCGCCAATCACGGCAAACCGGAACTGTGCCCAGTGTTGCCACCGGGGCATTTTGGGATCACTCATCGGATATTATCTCCTCCGGATTCGCTTCTTCCTCCTCCACCATGGAGGATCAGGCCGTCGAACCCATTGCAGATCCTTGTAGCTGATCAGTTCCTTTTATACAGCCGCACATCTTTTGCGTGAGAGCCTGCCGGATAACGGCTCCCTCAAAACCGTGACCTCACAGACCCAAGACGATCGCTCGCAAACAGGCCTTCAAGCCCAGTTCAGGATCTCCACGGGCTTGCACAAAACGTTCGATCAGCTCCCTGGGCAACTCATCCTCGGCCACCGGCGGCATCAGCCTGCCCGACAGTCGCCGCCAAGACTGGCTGCATGGAAATATCTGTCGAAAGTAGCTCAACCAACGGGTCAATGTTGGACGCGTTATGCCAAAAAGCGCCTTGAGTTTCTCAACCGTATAGCCATGATCCCGACCCTGGCGCAGCGCCGTGATCACCAGCAGCACCGACGCCCAATAAACACGGCGCCCCCAAAACAATACCGATGGCGGCAGCACCCGTCGCCGGCAACCCTCTTTTCCGCAGCACAAACTCAAACGGATCGCATAAGCCTCATCAAGATCAGGAGGACCTCCCCGAGGCTTACGCAGATATGCAGCGTAATGCAGAGGCCCCCCACAGTAGGGCAGCGCTTTGAACGAACGCTTTCGGCAATATCAACGTCTATTTGGTGCAAGAGGATAAAAAGTGATTTGCGTTGGATAATCTCTGGTGATATCATAACCCCTGCCTTTCGTTGTAGGCAGGAGCCCCTTCATCGAATCGGCCAAGATAAGCGAGGGGGCTCCTTTCCCTTTCCCCCACTCTTCTTGGCTAAATAAGAGCATTTGTCCATCATTTTCTGTGGCCGCGGTCACGGGGGGGGGATCAAAGCTTTCCGCCATTATCGATATGGGCATAATCCAGACCGGCACTGCAGCTGCACACTTCTTCATCAACTTGCGTGCTTCGGATATCAGGGCTAGTCGTCTGTCCATCTGCCGTGTCGAGATGAGACGCTTCGTTGTATCAAGCCAGCCAACCAGAGCTTGCCGAATGGAGTAATTGTCCTGTAGTCGTTGGAGTTGCTTGCCCCACGCTTTCGCATCAATAAGCAGCTGAGTTATCTTGCGCAGCACGTAGT
>JAUYJC010000048.1 GCA_030688735.1 Deltaproteobacteria bacterium | reverse complement strand
GTCACCGTCGGCGTCATCGGCGGGCTGATCGGCATCCACTGGTCGCTCGCCGTCAGCGCGATGATCTTGCTCGCCGTGACCATTGCGTTATTCGCGTTGGTGATTCCGGGAAGGGGTGGCGAGCCCGATGCCGGAGAGAATCCACCGCGGAGGCGCAGAGGACGCGGAGTAAACTATCTTTGATTAAAAATCTTTCCGATCTCTGCGAACTCGGCGTCTCTGTGGTGAAATTCCGTTTGCCGTGGCGGTCGCGGCTCTACGACGCTACGGCTACCCGATCAGAGGGGCGAAATTTGTTGCCTTTCAATATTCTATAGCTGTCGAGGAGTCGATTCTTTTCTTCCTCGGATACGCCCAATTGTGGGCGGCGCACCGTTGCCGTCTTGATCAGACCCTCGTGTTGCAGGACGATCTTGATCCGCGCCACGGCTTCGACGATAGGTTCGCTGAAGACGATTTCTTTCACTGCTGCTAGCTCCTTCTGCAGCGCCACCGCTTTGTCGAAGTCGCCTTGCTGCGCGGCGAGGTCCATCGCCGCCCATTTTTCGGTGGCGACATTAGCGACACCGATGAGCGCGCCCGCGGCGCCGAGCCGATAGCTCTCGGCAACGAAGCGGTCGTTGCCGGAGAGCACTTCCATCGATGCCTTGGCTCGCTCCAGTTGCCTCATCGTTTCCGTGAACAGGTCGATATCGAAGGAAGCCTCTTTGAAGGCAACGACGTTGTCCAGACCCGCGATCCGGCAGATAGTCGCCGGATCGTACCAATAACTTTTGACCGGGACCTGGAACAGCACCAGGGGCATGCTGGTAGCGCGGGTGATATCCTCGAAAAAGCGGAACTTGAGCTCGCTTTCGACCTTGCCCCAGGCCAGAAGCAACGGTGGAAAGATCATGACAGCGTCGACCGGCAGACTTTCCAAATCCCGGATCAGGCGGATCGCTTCGTCGGTGGATTGCGGCGCGATGGTCGCGATGTGCAGCTTGCCGGCCTTGCGCGCGACTTTGCCGGCGGCTTCGTAAACCCGCCGCTTTTCGTCCACGCTTAGCACCGGCCCCTCGCCGATGCGCGCGCAGGAGACCAGCCCGGCCACCCCATGAATGGAGGCCTGATGGGTGGTGAGCCGTTCGAGGCTTTCGAGGTCCAGGGCGCCGTCGTCGCCGAATGGGGTCACGTGCGGGATGAATAGACCGCGAAAGCGGCTTGGTGAGCTTGTCATTGCAACCTCCGCGGCACTCTGTGTAGACTGCCGCTAAACTTGTCCTGCCCACAGTAAAGCAATTGCCGGCGGACCGTCAAGCGATGGCAGCGACTGGGGTCGAACTCAAATTCCCCTTGATCCCCCTTTTTCAAAGGGGGAATGTCTTCCGTCGGATTCTAACCCCTCTTTGGAAAAGAGGGGAAGGGGAGATTTTCTTGTGGAACGAGCCGGTAATTATGTGGCGAAATTTTGGAAGCGAACCCTAGAAGTGAAATTAGCATGAAAACGATTTCTCCCGGCGAACTCGCTCAGTTGATGACCTCGGATGGTCTCTATGCGGTCTTCGACGTGCGCGAGCGCGGCGAGTTCAACGACGGCCAGATTCCGAACTGCACCTCACTGCCGCGCAGCCAGATCGAATTTCGCATCGCTGAGCTGGTCTCGAACCGAAAAATTGCCATCGCCGTCTATGACGAAGGCGGGGAGCGAGCGGCGCTGGCGGCCCAAACACTCGCCGAATGCGGCTATCATTCAGCTTCTGTTCTGGAAGACGGCTTGAACGAATGGCGCAAGCAGGGGCATCCAACCGTTAGCGGCGTCAACGTGCCGAGCAAAGCCTTCGGGGAAAAAGTCCAACAGGAGCGGCGTATTCCTGAGATTACGCCGGAAGAGTTGCGGCGTTTTAGGGAGGCCGGCGCCGACCTCTTGATTCTCGATATGAGAACGCCCGAAGAGTACGCGCGCTTCTGTATTCCCGGCGGCCTCAACGTTCCCGGCGGCGACGTGGTTTTGTGGGCGGCGGAGTTGCGGCGGAAACCGGGGCGGACGGTGGTGGTGAATTGCGCCGGGCGCACGCGCAGCATCATCGGGGCGGCGGGATTCCACCGGCTCGGCTTGAACAACGTTCGGGCGCTTAGAAACGGAACGATGGGGTGGGTCCTGGCGGGATTCGACTTGGAGTCGAAGCCGCGCACTAAATCGCTCGTGGCATCCGCTGCGAGCAGACAGAACGCGCGCACGCTTGCGCTGCGGCTGGCGGCGGAAGAGGGGATACCTGGCATAGCCGCTTCGGAGTTGAAGAGAATCGGCGGGGCGGAAGACGAGGGCGTCAGTTATCTTATCGATGTGCGATCGGAGAGCGAATACCAGTCCGGACATTTGCCGGGATCGCTCAACATTCCAGGCGGACAAGCGGTACAGCGCGCCGACGATTTCATCGCGGTGCGCAACGCCAGGGTCATCTTTATCAGCAACCAATCGGCGCGCGCCGTGATGGCCGCTTATTGGTATAGACAGATGGGGTTTCGCGATGTTCGGATCTTGACCGGCGGCCTTGCGGCCTGGCGTCGGGATGGCGGA
Organism: Deltaproteobacteria bacterium; assembly: GCA_030688735.1. GTDB lineage: Bacteria > Desulfobacterota > Binatia > UBA9968 > UBA9968 > JACPFE01. The sequence goes on along the minus strand of JAUYJC010000048.1, from coordinate 4,641 downwards.
TTGGTGAGCGCCGGAGCGGAGACCCATGAGCCACTCGGCCTCGACGAGGCAAGACAAGCGATGCACCTTCTGACTCCATCGGATGCAAACACGCTGCTGAAGCGGTCGTCCGTCGTGACACTGGACGTCGGCAGCAGCCCGGAGTACGAAGCGGCACACCTGCCCGGCGCCAAATGGATTCCGCGCGGCTGGTTGGAACTCAAATTGCCCGATCACGTTGCCGATCGCGCGCAGGCGATTCTTATCTCATGCCCGGATGGCGCGCACTCGATCTTCGCCGGTCGCGCGCTGGCGACGCGCGGTTACAACAACGTCGACGTTTTGGACGGTGGAGTGCGGGCCTGGATCGCCGCGGGTTTTCCGACCGAGAGGGGGCTAACGGACTGCTTGACGGAGACTAACGACGTGGTGTTGTCGCCGTCGATTACAGGCAACAAGGAAGACATGCAACGCTATCTAGATTGGGAACTGAAATTGAAGCGCTAGCGTTTTGATGCTTTCGGATGGCTCACGCGGAAACGCGGAGGGCGCGGAGCCCTTCGACACGCTCAGGGTGAACGGCTTTCCTCCGCTCATGGTGAGCCTGTCGAACCATGCGAATTCTGTACTACAGCTCAAAATTTGCGCAGCTAGCGCAAAGTTTCTGCTGCGTCAATCTAACTTGCCGAATCGCAAATACTAACTCACCACGAAGGACACGAAGGTTTCGGACAATGATATTTCTAAACTTCTTAACTTCGTGCTCTTCGTGCCACTATCCCAAAACAAAGGCCAACCTGTTTGTCATAACGCGCAGCCCGGGTAAATTGTCCGGTGATCGAAGACTCTCGAATTCGGATATTGCTCTCGCCAAGGCGCCAAGACGCTAAGCGACAGGCCCAAGGCCGGTCATCCCGAGCGCATGCGAGGGATCTAGGAAAGATTTCTCTCTTCGTTCGAAATGATAATGCTCTTCCTTTGCGCCTTTGCGAGAGATATTCCGAGACCGACCAGTGCGCGAAGCGCACCCTACGAAAACCTTCGTGTCCTTCGTGACCTTCGTGGTGAAATCTGTTTCTAGATTTTGGTTGCGGCGTAGCCGCGCTGCGCCTCTGTGGTAAATACTCCGTGACCGCTCGACTCAGCAGTTGTCGTACTTCGGGCTGGCGAAGACCTTGGTCGTTTTCGCGGCGGTGTCGAAACGCAGGCGCGGCATGTCGGCCAGGTCCTTGCCGTAAACATGAATCTCCACGGTGTCCCGGTTCGTCACGTTGTTCATTTCATGAATGTCGTCGTCGGGCGGAGTTAAACAAGAAACCATCCCGGCGCTGTTCTTCAAGACCGCGGTGACTTCAAGATCAACGTAATCCTTTTTCGATCCGTCGTCTCGCCGGCGAAAGCGGGTTTCTTGAATCTCGTTTTCGAGGACGCCGACCAGTCCCCAGGTGTCGTGATTGTGGGCCTTGGCGTTGTCTCCCGGTCCCCAGACGATGGCGGTAATATTGAACCGTGGCGCGCGGTGCAGCATGTAGCGTCCGTAGGCGGTGGCGCCGCGCTTCCTATATTGCGCTTGAAGACAGTCCGGCTGCTGCACCAGCTTGGCAAGCAACGGCTTGGCCGCGGCGACGATCTTCCCGGGCGAGCTCTCTACGCGCGTTATCCGGTCCAGGTCCTGGATAAAGCTTTGCAGCGAATATTCGCTCGCCATTTTTGAAAATTACTTATTCCGCACGGTTACCACGGGGCAGGTCGCCGTCGAGACCACTTTGGCGGCGACACTTCCCATGAAGAGCTTCGACCAGCCGGTGCGTCCATGGGTGCCGATAACGATCATATCGACCTTCTTGTTCTTGGCCGCTCTGACGATTTGATCGTGGGCGGATCCTCTGAGCAGGAGGCTTTTGGCTTTGGCTTTGGATCTTTGCACACGGCGCATGAGCTTGGCCATAGAGGTCTGCGCTTCCCGCTTGGCTGCATCTTCCAGCCTCGTGTAGAGTTCCGCTCCGCCAAACTCTTCTCCGCCGCCATATGGGATCGGCTCGATCACATGCACAACCAACAGCTCCGCCTCATTTTGCTTGGCCAAATTGATCGCTTCTTCAAGCGCACGATCCGATGCCTTCGAATAGTCCGTCGCGTAAAGAATTTTCCGGGTGCGTTTCATGGTCGCGCTCCTTTCTATCGCTTCGCCGATTCCGACGATTACTTCTTATGCCGCTTTCTTCTCTATGCGCGGCAGCTTCGCCGCGTCCACCTTGTAAAGCCTGCACACGTTGTCACAGACGATTTTTTGCTGAATCTCCGCCGGCAGGTGGCCGAGATCGCGCTCGATGATCTTGAGCGAGTTGGGCCAGGTCGAATTTGGATGGGGAAAGTCGTTCGACCACATGACGGTGTCTTGCCCCCAGTATTTGAGATTCTCGCCGCAGACATGATCGTTGAAGAAACAGGAATAGACCTGATCTTTGACGAAGCTGCTCGGATTGCGCGTGATCGGCGGCGGGTTCTCTTTCTTGAAGCGATTGTAATAGTAATCCCACTGCTGGAATATCCAGGGCATCCAGCCGACTTCGTTTTCCACCGAGACGACTTTGAGCTTGGGATGCCTTTCCAGGACGCCGTAGAAGATCAGCTCGAAGAGCCCGTTGGCGATGTCCATCAGCTTGAGATTGACGCTGCCGCGGTAGCGCTCCACCCCTTGGCGGGTCTTGTCTTTGTTGTAGCTGTGGCCGGTCAAAATATGCAGGCTCACCGGCGAGTCGAGATCCTCGCAGGCGGACCACAATTTATCGTAGTGGTTCGACTTGAACGGCAGGTCCGGGTGGGGCGCCTGCCAGATGAGCGCGCCCTTCAGGCCGGCCTTGCGGCAGCGCTCCAGCTCCTTGATGCCGTTGTCGATATTGTAGACGGGAACCGCAGGAATGCCGATGAGGCGATTTGGGTCCGCGCTGCAATACTCGATCAACCAGTCGTTGTAAACGCGGAAGCAGGCTTCCTGGAGCGCTGCATCGTCGAGGGCGAATAGATCGAGCATCAAGGTCGGATAGAGCACTTCGGCGCTGAGACCATCGGTTTCCATCTCCTTCATGCGCGCGTGAGGGTCCCAGCCGCCGGCGTGCTGCTGAAAACCTTCGCCCACCTGGTGCGGCGGAAACAGCGGCGCCGCCTCGCGGAATTTTTCCGGCACACCTTTTTTCCAAAGGTCCACCGGCTCCATGACATGAGAATCGGACGATACGATCGGAACATTCGGTATGGCCATAAACGGTCCTCCTGATTCGTTTTGTTGATCGGGTGATTACCCGTACCAGCACATTAAAGATTGTCACGGCGCCTGTCAATTCAACGTAGCGCGAGATAATTCAATGCGTGACACGGTCCCCAGAAGAATTTGTTTACCCTCATTGAATAGTGAATATCGCCGCGTCTTGTCAACAACCGCAGCCTCTACGGCAATTCGGCCAGTAGCCGGGCGGCAACCGGATGGACCACGGGCACTTCGAGGTCTTCCTCCACCGGCACCACGTCGACGACGCGCCAAGCGCCGGAGCCGAGCAAATAAATCCCTTGAGCTGACGGTGGTGCCGATAGTATTCTGAGGCAAGAGAATTTGCCAGGAGCAAGAGATGAACACCTTAATGGGATTGCTCCCAAGCCTCGAACCTGATGAGGGTTCAGCCGCAATGTCAAAGGTAAGGACGCGACCCCATTACCGACAATGTTCATAGGCAATCGAATCGGCGAGCATGTTCTTTGCTTTGATTTAGAGCTGAGGCAGAAGAGTTAGGAAATAGAAGCCAAGCTCCGGATCACGACCGCCGATCGCGGACCATCTCGAAGTTAGGCAATTAAGGCAAGTCACAATTAAGGCAAGTCAGGCACCGGCCAGGCACCGGCACCGGCCAGGCACCGCTGGTGACAACGCCAGCGATAATGGAAGAGCTACGCGAGGTGCTGGGGCGGGTAAAATTCAGACTGAGAATCAGAACTCTCCAGACTTCAGTAGCGGAACTTATGGAATCGCTGTTGAGCGTGGTTGAGGTGATTCCCGATTTGGCGATCGAGCCGGTAATCAAGAGAGATCCAGATGATGATAAGATTCTGGCCTGCGCGGTCGCCGCGCAAGCGGAGTGGCTTATTTCCGGGGACGATCATCTATTGAGCGTAAAGCGGTACAAAGGGATTTCAATTGTTACGCCGAGCCAATTCTCTCGCATTTGGGAGAAATCCCAATGACCTCGCTTTCAGCCGGAAAACCCAGGCTTCTCTAAAACCTCCCGCTCGATGAGGTCGGCTAATGGCTTACTGTCGTCTGTAAGAGCTTTGGGGTCTGGCATACGAAATTGCATTGAGAATATCGCGGCCTCATAACGGAAGCTCAACGAGCCTGGCTGTGTGGCAAATAAGTCAATTACGCATGCCAGACCCCTCCCCAGTGTCCCTCCCCGTTCATTGAACGCTACGGGAAGAGACTGTCTCTTACCGCTCTCCCCATTTTAGCTTCGTCCGCAGGATCTCGTACTAGCTAGTTTCTGTCGCGAAATTAATGAAACGATAATTCTTTGCCGCTCGTGGCAAACGATTTTATCACTGTGCAACGTAAGAGGTAGAGGGAACAATGAGTAGAATGTATTTAGCGCGGTTTTTGGAAGTTGGCGGAAA
>JAUYJC010000047.1 GCA_030688735.1 Deltaproteobacteria bacterium | reverse complement strand
CAGCTCTCGCGGCTGTGCGAATTTAGTCGGAGTAATAAGGCGTTGTGCCAAGCGGCAGAAAAGACTTTGAAACAGCACCCCTGGGTGTCTTCGCCGCTCCAGGTTCGCCCCTCGCTCATGTTCAACTGCGGAATTCGGGATGTTTCAGACAGCACATTAAGCCAACGACCAAACCTGCGGAATTTATTTGAGCGGGCAACGGACTATTAGGAAAATGTCAGTGAACGGCGGCCCAAAAAGGTGATTAGGAACTGCGACCGTCCTCGCGCGGGCCTAGCGCCTTAGCGAAACAGAAATTGCCTAAAATTACTTTTTGCCGGCTTTCTTCGCCGCCCAGAAAGCCTTCAATTTGGCGGACAATTTCGCTTTGGCTGCCGGACTCATGCTCTTCTTCTTGGCCTTGGCAGCGGGTTTGACTGAGAGTGCCGCTGATTTAGCTCGTCGAAGGTTTGCCCATCTGGCTTTTTGAGCAGCGGCAATTTTCCTTTTCACAGAAGCGCTCATGGTCCGGTTTTTCTTTGGCGCGGCTCCCGACATAGCTGGCGCACCGACGATAGCGCGCAGCTCTTTGTGCAGATTCTCGATTTGTTCTTTAATCGCCGCAGCCCGTTTGAGTTGGTTAACTGTCAGATCATGTAAATTCATAGGGTATTTATTAACATTCAATACTGGCAAAAATCAAGCGCTGGCCAGGTGCTACTTGCTGGCGATGACGCCTATGGCCGTCCTCAAAGTAAATACTCTCCGATGATCGCATCGCACCGCGAAGAGGTCTTGCCCTTGGCGTCAGTTAGCGCCAGGAGACCATCAAGTAAAGCACTGAACCCTGATCTCTCGGAGTATTATTGGACCGCCTGGAACCAGATTTTACGACTGGCCACAGCGAGATCCATGATCACGAATGTTTTCAAGATAGTTATGATGTAAAAGTCTGTCGCCACCCAGAAAATGAGTCGATGCCATCCCACCGCCCTTCTCCAGAGCCACAGACCGGACCATGATGCCTAAAGAAAACTGGCCGATTTATAGAATAGATGCCCCGCCGTTGTCAAGCGGCCCTGGGAAATTCAAATTGCCGCGCCCGATTATGAGCCCAGCGCTGCCAAAACGGAAGAAATCGGGTGGGGTTAGGTGGCTGAGATGAGTTTTTGCACGAGACTTATAATCTGTTGGTATTTGGGATTCGCGACACGGGCGATTTTTTTGATAAAATCCTCTGCTCTATCAAGATGATAGCGTCCGCTCGAACTTTGCTCTCTACCTTAAAAAGTCCCTGTTCAAGATCGCCCGTGGCGAGGCTTGCCGCATATTCGTGGGTTCTGGGACTACTGGTAACGGCGCAGGTGAGTAGGTCCGAATGCCGCCGGTTATAGACATCGTTCGACAAAACGAGGACCGGTCGAATTTTGGACCCTACGAGATCTGAGAAGGGAAATCTTGTGAGGAGAATGTCTCGCTGCCTAAAGGTAACTTTCCCAGACGGTATCGTCCTCGTCCTTCCAAACCTCAGCGAACTTCTTCTCCGCCGCTTGTCTGAGACTCCGCAATTCGCGTTTCTCCGTGGCGAGGGTTACGGGCCGGATAAAAATCGCCCCGTCCCGGTAATCGACCTTGACGTAAGAACCTTTCCTGACCTTAGCCCTCCGCCGGACTGATTTGGGTAGCGTAACCTGGTAGTAGGCGTTTACTTTGGCGAGTTCCATGCCGAAGGCCTCCTCGAAATACGTGTAGCCATTGTTATCAATGCAGTGCCGGCTGTCAACACGTGCGGCCCATCAGCGCAGGAACAAAATTGCTGTCTAGTGAAAAAAACCCGACCCGGTCAGAGCCAATCGAGCTCTCGAAAAACGAGTCGCTGCCACCGTCACCCCTCCTTCTCCAGAACCACGGGCCGGACAATGCATTAAACTGGCTGGCAAATATCAAGGATGCCCCTTGCCTTCAAACGCCGCTTTCAAGACTTCGGAATATTGACCGAGTCCGCCATCCTCGGTATTCTTACCCTTCGAATGAGCAAACACGCACCACTTATAATCGGCACGTTCCTTTTAGTCGCCTCGCCCGCGTACTATCTGTACGGATCGCGCGGCCATCAAGATTCTCAGGGCGCGCTTCGCGTCGCCGACCATTACCTCAAGGCGACCTACGCGCGGGATTTTCGCAAGGCTTATCGCTGGCTGTCCGACCAGGATCGGCTCGCCAAGGACGAAAACAGCTACAGCCGAGAACGGGGATCATTCACCGGCTTTACCGCCCGATTGGCCGCGCGGCTCGCCGGATTCATCGACGGGCGCCCGATCGAAACGACCGCGACCGCTTCGAACGCCGCGATCAGACTTAAGCTGCGGGTTCCCGATCCTGATAAACTCTCCGCAGAGCTATTGGAGTGGGACGAAGAGCGGTTGAATGCTCTTTCGTTCACCGAGCAGAGCGCGCTCCTCGCCAAAATTCACCGGATGCACGCCACCGGGAAACTGCCGTTCATCAAGGCCGAGGAAACACTCGCGTTGGTCAAAGAAAAGGGAAGCTGGAAGATCCGCCTCGAGCCGCAAGAATCGGTGCGCGTGCAAATCCTCATCAAACTTCCCAACGGCGCGCCGCTGGTCGTAGACAGCGAGACCAAGGATATTAGCTTCAAGCCGGGGAAGCCTTTCAACGTCAGGCTCAAGGTCCGAAACTCATCCGCGACACAACTCTGGGCGAGCGTCGGGCACAACGTAAAGCCGGACTTCTTGGCCAAGTATATGGGGCTGGGGAACTGCGGGACCTTCGTTCCCTTTCGCCTCTCCCCTGGCGCCATGCGCGAAAGCAGCGATACCTTCCTGGTCTGGACGGACCTGCCGGCCGACACGAAACAGTTCACCATGATCTACGAATTCAAGATTGAAGAGCTGTAACCGAGACGTTCAACCGGATCCGGGTTTCTTAGTCGCTTACATGGGAAATGTTGAAAAGAAAGACTCCAGGAAAATTTATCCCGCCAAGCATGTCCTGAGCCTAGTCGAAGGAAGGCCAAGGCGCAATAATTTAAATTCGAATTTCGAAATTCGAACGTCGAAATTTTTCTTTGCGTCTTTGCGCCTTTGCGAGAGTCATTTCTTTTCCGGTTCCGAAATCCGGAACTCAAATAGAAATTTAAAATATGTCTGACTAGGATTCAGATCGAAAAATCACCCGGGATTTTCGCTTTGCGGATGGCCGACTCCAGGCCGAGGATTTCCAAGATCGAGCGCTTGAGCCGCGCCAGCACGGTGCTGCCACGGTCGCGCGGCCGGCTTTCCGGAACGGCGAACACTTCGCGGATGCGCCCGGGTAGCGCCGACATGACAATGACGCGATCGGCGAGAAACAATGCCTCCTCGACATCATGGGTGACCAGCACGACGGTCATGCGGGAGTCGAGCCAGAGCCGCAACAGCTCGTCCTGAAGCACCAGCCGCGTCATCGCGTCGAGCGCGCCGAACGGTTCATCGAGAAAGAGCACGTCAGGCTCAACGGCGAGGGCCCGCGCGAGCGCCGCGCGCTGGCGCATGCCGCCCGAAAGTTGATGCGGATAATAACCGGCGAAGTTCTCCAGCCCGACAAGCTCCAGCAGCGAATCGACCCTGGGGCGCATCTGCGCCGGATTCTGGCGCTGAATTTCGAGACCCAAAGCGACGTTCTGCTGCACCGTCCGCCACGGGTACAGTGCGTGTTCTTGGAACACCAGATTATGCCGCGGGTTGGGACCGCTCACCTCCAGGTTGTCGATGGCGACCCTGCCCTGGCTCGGCTTGACCAGTCCCGAAAGCAGACGCAAAAGCGTGCTCTTGCCGCAACCGCTGGGTCCGACAATCGCCACGAACTCGCCTTCTTCCACCGCCAGGTCCAATGCTTCGATGACCCGCAGCGGCCCGAACATCTGAGTGAGATTGGCAATCGCGATCTTAGACATACTTCCATTTCAGCAAACGGCGCTTGAGCCGTTCCAGAGCGTAGCCGTCGAGCAAGGCGGAGAAACAGCCGATGACGAAAATTCCGCTCAACACTCCAACCATATCGGCCACTTCTCCGGAGAAATTGATGAACCAGCCCAATCCCACGTTGACTCCGCCGACCATCTCGGCGGCGATTAGAGAACGCCAGGCGTTGCCAAAACCGACCTGCGCGCCGGTGATAATCGCGGGGACGACTTCCGGCGCATAGACCTTGGTGAGAAGTTGCGCTTTGGTCGCCCCCATCAGACGCGCCACGTCGACGCGCACGGCGTCGACCTGCTCCACGGCATTCATTACGCTCACAGCCATCGGAAAGAACGCCGCGATGAGAATGACCAGGATGATCGGCGTATCGCCGAAGCCGAATAAGATGATGAATAGCGGCACCCAGGCGATCGGTGGAACCGACTGAAGAATCGATACGATGGCGCGCCAGTAGCGGCGGAAAAACGTCCACACGCCGCTTACCAGGCCAATGATCAAACCGAAAAGGCAGGCCAGGCTGAAGCCCACCGCCAGACGGAACAAGGTACGCCCGATGGTTCTTAGAAAAACTTCGCGACCGAACTCTTTACCAAGCCGCGCGAGCACTCGGCTCGGCGCGGGAATGAGATATGCCGGCAATACCCAGGCGGCGATCTACCATCCCGCGAAGATAGTGAGAAGGGCTATCGTATAAGGGAGGAATTTGCCGAGCTGCGCGCGCCGGGAAGCGCTCCCCGACCCCGCTTCCGCTACTTGCGGCGCTCCAGCTCGGTCTGCCATCGAAGGTCCACCACGCTGTTGATCGGAACGGCGCTCTTCAGGATATCGAGATCTTTCATGATGCCGGCAAGCTCTTCCATGCGTTTGAGATCCGCCTTGGACAATCGCCAATCAAAGACGTTGGACTTCAGCGATCTCATCATCAGCTCTTCGGCGGGAATATTTTGTCCCTCGGCCGCCATCTCGCCCTCGGGCATGAAAGCCGGCGCGAGAATCTTGCTCGCCTCGGTCGGGCTTTTCTTCATGAACTCGATACTGCTCTTGATGCTCGCGAGAAACTTGCCCACCGCCGCCGGCTGTTCCTTGATCAGCTTTCCCGGCACGATGACAACCATGCAGGGAAACGGCCAGCTCTTCCCCACTTCATACACTTCGGTCACCGCCATCGTCGCGCGCGCCATGGCATCGTAGGGCTCAAAGAAAAAGGCCGAATCGACGCGCCCGGCGCGCAGGGACGCCAGTGCGGTTGATGGCGCAGTATACATGATCTGGACATCTTGCTCCGTCAAGCCCGCCTTTTTGAGGACCACGCCCTTGAGCACGATATCCGCGGTGCTGCCGGCGGCCTGACTGGCGATGCTTTTTCCTTTCATATCCTTGAGCGCTTTGATGCCCCGATCGTTACGAGCGATCAGCGAATGAAACCCCTTTTGAACCTTACCGACTATTTTCAAATCGGCTCCCTGGGCCGACCAGGTGATCGCGTTGGTAAATCCGAGCACACCGACATCCAGTTGATCCGACACCAATCCTTTGACCAGCGTCGGACCACTGGTGAACATGGTAACGTTGGCGTCCAGCCCTGCTGAGGTAAAGAAGCCTTTGTCGCGCGCGATCACCACCGGCGCGTCGTCGAACACGTGAACGTAACCGACGCGGAGCTTCTCCGCGGCGCCTGCGCTTAGAGGACCCAAGAGAAAGAGGAATCCTAAACCGAAGGCTAAGGCGCGAAACTTCAACAGTGTCATATACCACCCTCTGTTTCTGCGAATTCTGATCGGAATAGTCAGTTACCACGCGGCCCATGCGGAATCAAGATTACCCGTTGAAGTGTCACCGAAGAATTAAACTTGCGCACTTTTTTGCGGATAGAGCGCGTCCACCATGGCACGCTTGTGATACAACGGCGTGCCGAGATACTGATACAGCGAATGCGCCAAGACGCTGTGCGCCATCAAGGGATGTTTGTAATCGGTTCCAGGCCCGGCGAACACCATGTGCGAAAAGTTGCACGACTGATAGTACGCTTCGCTGGCCACCGCCTTGGCTTGGTGCACGCTCGCCGCCGCTTCGATTCCCGAATCGATCTTCCATAAAGTTTCGTAGGTGATCCAGCGCGCGCCGTCCAGGTGGATCGAAATATCGACGCAATGGTCCTGCACCCGCTGGAACCGCCCGATGGGCTGGCCGAAAACCACCCGGGTGCGGGTGTACTCATTGGTCATTTCGAAAATCTCCTGGCAGGCGCCGACTTTGAAGGCGCAGAGAATCGGCAGCGCCTTTTTTAGCGCGCGTTCAACTACGACCCAGTCGCCGATCAAGTTGTCTGCGGCGACCGCCACATTGTCGAAGCGGACTTCGGCGGCGCCGATCATAAAACCCAAAATCGGCTGGACCGACACTCCCGGCGCGTTTCTGTCGACCAACGCAAGCACGACTCCGCCGCTCTCCGCGCGCGCGGCACAAATAAAACTGGTGGCCGCGTCGCCATCGAAGACGAAGCGCTTCGTCCCAGTTAACCTGAACCCCCCGGTTGTTTTACTCAGCCGGGTTTGCACCGATCTCGGTCCCCATTGAATCGGATCGTCCGAAATCGCGGGGATGACGATAGCCCGGCCGCCGCAAATTTCCGGCAGCAGCGCCTTTTCCTGCGCCTGGGAGCCGCCCGCCAAAACGATCTCGGCCGCCAAAACACCTGATGAAAAATAAGGTCCCGGCAGCGGCCCCCGGCCGAGCTCTTCAAACACCACGGCGCAATCCGTACAGGAGGCGCCAGCGCCGCCGTATTCTTCGGGCAGCATCATGCCGAGCCAGCCGACCTCGGCGGTCTTTTTGTATAGCTCCGGGAGAAAGGCGACCTTTTTCTGGAACCAATCGGTGATCACATAGGAGGGCGCTTCGGTTTTCACGAAGTCCGCCGCGACTTTTTTCATCATGCTCTGATCGTCGTTTAGCTTGAGATCCATAAATCACGATCCTTTCTATTCAATGGCAAGCGCAAGATCGGACAGGGCAACCACGGGGTCCGAATTCGCTATTTGTATTTGCGAGCGAGGGCGCGATGAATCGCGCCCCTACTATGCGCTCTTTGCGTTCTTTGCGGCCATTCTCTCTCAAACTGTCGTCGGCGCGGTTTCCTGGGACGGCCGGCCGAGGCCGAGCCGGCGGGCGATGATCAACCGATCCGTGTCAAGAGTGCCGCCGCCGTGGAGCCAGCCGGGTCCACTGCGCACGGTGTATTCGAAGTCAGCCACTTCATGAACCGAGCCGTCCGGCACTAACGCGTCGTAGCCTAGAATCCGTTGCACTCGCTCGGAGTTCCTTAGACGCACCATTCTCTGGTAGTAGATGAATTGGGCGCCGCCGTAAGGATGCGGATCGCGCACGTAACGGTGCCAGAAGTTGCGCAAACCCATTAATCTCTGGACGTCGAGGTCGATGAGCAGATCGGCGATTTCATCGCGGACATCTTGATCCTCCATTAGGCTTTCACCGTCGAACTCTGTTTTCTGGCAGTGCTCTATGAGCCGTTTGAAAAGTGGGTTTTCCGCCACGCTGCCGCCGCCGCCATGTTCGAGCTCCAAATAGCTGTTGGCGACTTTCCAACCATTGTTCTCGCCGCCAACCAGATATTTCGCAGGCACCCTGACGTTGTCGAAAAAAACGGCGTTCTTGATTCCCATCATCAGCTGCATATGTTGAATCGTGACGCCAGGCAGATTCGCAGGGATGTAAAGCCAACCGAGGTTCTCGTGGCGCTTCCCGGCGGGATTGGTGCAGACAATGGTCCAGAGAAAATCGGGCGGCAGATGGTGACCGACCATGACTTTTTGGCCATTGACGACGTAATAATCGCCGTCGCGGATCGCTTTGGTCTGGCAGTTGGCGACATCACTACCGCCCTGCGGCTCTGTGAGAACTTGCCACACCGCCAACTCGCCACGCATCATCGGCGGCAAAAGCTCCATCTTTTGCTCCTCTGTGCCAAACTTCAGCACCGCGGGAGCGACCAACCGAGCCAGCGTGTAGAAAACTGAGCCCAGCGGCAAGCCGTAGCGGTCGATTTCGGTCTCCAAAACAAACTGATGGTCGAGGCTCAAACCGGCGCCGCCGTATTTCACCGGATAGGTTGGAAACAACCAGCCTCTTTTTCCTAACTTAGTTGCCAACTGGCGGCGAAACTTGTACTCCTCATCATTTTCGCGGGTCGACCAGATTCCCGACCAGCGCAGGTGCTCGCTGCCGCGCATGTTTTCCGCTAGCCAGTCGCGCACCTCTTTGCGAAATGCGCTGATCTCCGGCGTATCCCGTTGCAAGCTGAAATCCATATGTCTATCTCCTTTCCCTTAGCTGCCTCGACCATCTCCTACTCTTCGCTTCTACTACAACATGACTTGAACAGGCAAAGCATAAATCTAATCAAAAAGCGAAATTGCAACGCATTGCATCATCTTGCGGTTGTGATAAACGACTCCCATGAAAGGACCTGGGCATGGACAAGAGAATCAATTTCCTTTTCATCATCACCGACCAGCAGCGCGCGGATCATCTCGGCTGCTACGGCAACTCGGTCGTGCAAACGCCGAATATCGATGGCCTCGCCAATTCGGGAACCCGCTTCGACCGCTTCTATGTCGCCACGCCCATTTGCATGCCGAACCGCGCGACTTTGATGACCGGGCGCATGCCGTCGCTCCACGGCGCCAGACAAAACGGCATCCCGCTCTCTCTCACCGCGACGACCTTCGTCGATATCATGCGCGCTGCAGGCTATCACACCGGGATCATCGGCAAGTGCCACCTGCAAAGCATCAGCGATGCGATACCGAAAATCGGCATGCCCGAACCAGACCCCAATCGAGTACTGCCGCCGGAGCAACTACGCGAAGCCGATAAGACATGGCCGCTGCACGGGCGCTACGATCAGGAGCTTCCTTCGACCTGGCTGAGCGAACCGGACTTCGAGCCGGCGCGGCCCTATTACGGCTTCGATCACGTCGAGCTCGCCATCGGCCACGGCGACAAGACCGTCGGCCATTACGAGCGCTGGCTTAGGGCGCGCCATCCAGACCCCGATTCTCTACGCGGCGCGCAAAATCAATTGCCGGGCAACGATTACATCGCGCCGCAGGCCTGGCGCACAGGAATTCCGGAGGAGCTTTATTCGACCTCGTACGTCGCGGAGCGGACGAGTGCTTTCTTAGAGCGGCACGCAAGCGGCGATCGCCATCCTTTTTTTCTGTATTGCTCTTTCCCCGATCCCCATCACCCGTTCACGCCACCGGGAAAGTACTGGGACATGTACGATCCAAGATCGATTTCGCTACCACCGTCATTCCAATCGGGCGAGCGGCCGATCCCATCCCACCTGCAAGAACTCTACGACGAGCGCGCGCTAACCAAAGCCAACATAGACGGGCAACGAACGTTTGCAGTGAACGAGCGCGAGGCGCGCGAGGCGATCGCTCTTACCTACGGCATGATCACGATGATCGACGACGCCATCGGCCGGATTCTTTCCCGGCTCAAGAGCCTCGGCTTGGCTTCGAGCACTGTGATAGTTTTTAACAGCGACCACGGCGATTTCATGGGCGATCACCAACTGCTGCTCAAGGGCGCGCTGCATTATCGCGGCCTGATCCGCGTGCCATTTATCTGGAGCGATCCGTCGAAAAGGCAGCCGGGCCTGGTCAACTCTGGTCTCTGCGGCACGCTCGACTTAGCGCGCACGATCCTAGAGCGCGCGGGTCTGGCGGGGCACAACGGCATGCAAGGTAAATGTCTTTTGCCGGCGGTCGAAGGGAAAGATACGGGTCATGATTCACTCATCATCGAAGAACACCAGCGCCGCGGCTATATGGGATTCGCCAATAACTTCCGCGCCCGCAGTTTAATCACCCGAGATCTTCGCCTGACTCTTTACGAGGGAGCGGACTGGGGCGAGCTGTATGATTTTTCCATCGATCCGCAGGAGCTGAACAATCTGTGGGACGACCCGAAGTCGAAGAGTTTGCGCGCCGAGGTCACCGAAAAGCTCGCGCGCAAGATGATGGAGCTGGCGGATTCAAGCCCGCTGGCGACGCACCACGGACCGTAGGGGATCGATATCTGTTTAAGGTTCCAAGTTCAAAGTTCCGGGTTTCAACTCGAAACCTTGAACCCGAAACTCGGAACCGCGCAGTGCTACGGTTTCACGGCAGAGGCGATGAGCGCCGGCATCGGCAGCTCGACGATATCGCCTTTCGTATACTTCGCCAGCTCCGCGCGTATCGCCTCGCGGATTTTCCCTAAGACGGTCGGCTTTTGTGCGCGCAGCAAGCCGGCCGTGCGCACGGTGCTGTCTTTCATGGCAGCGAACAAACCATCTTCGGCGGGCAGACGCCACAGCTGCGGGACTTTGGTAACCGTCGGCGACTCGAAACCCGCCAGAAGCAAAGATTGGCGGCATTCCTCGGGGTCGCTGTAACGGAAAAACGGCGGCCCTTCCGGCAGATCGATTCTCGGCTCGCCATGGGCTTCGACGGCGCGCAGCACGATGCCGAAACCGATCGTTTCTTCGGGATTGGCCCAGATTGAGAAAGCGAAACGGCCGCCGCTCCGGAGCACGCGATGAGCCTCGACCAGAGCCTGTTCGGGCCGCGCCAGGTGCAGGATGCCGAAATTCATGACCGCAGCCTCGAAAAGACCGTTGCCCAATGGCAGATCTTCGGCATCGCCTTCACGAAAATCCAAGTCCGGATACAAAAGTTGCGCCTGAGCGACCATGCCCTTGGAGAAATCCATGCCGAGCGGAATGGCGCCGCGCTTGGCCGCCGCAGCCGCGACATAACCCGGCCCGCTGGCGATGTCGAGCAGCTTTATTCCCTTCTTGACGCGCACCGCGTCGAGCAGCGGTCCGATCGCTTGAACCGTTAGGGCGCCGAAGGCTTGATGATAACCCTCAGGGATACTTTCCCATCCCGCCAGCTCAAAAGCATGAAATTTTTCCAGTTCAAGAATCATATTTGTTACTCACCGTGACTGATGACCAATTTCTACATCGCCCCGCGCGCGTTGTAAACGGCTCGCTTTCTGATTCTGAGTTGGATGTGTACCCTCCTTCGCAAAAAGCCACGGGTGTAAACCCGCTGATAAATGCGAGGCCGGCACCCTCCGTCGCCGCATCTACCCCGCCGTCAAAGACGTGCGCAATGTGATGCGGCTACTGGGACTCATTAACGAAAAAATCCGCAAGCTCAGAGCCGGAGATTTGGTGAACGATCGCATTGTGAGGAAATTCGAGAAGGAGGTGCGATCTTAACAAAAGGTTCGCAAGGCCACACCCAACACTCTTGCAGGTTGATGAAGAGCAAATTTCTTTTTCCTCAACGGACCAAAGCTAAGCCGCAGCCTCTGGGAAAAACGGTGGAGCGCCCGGCACGTTCACAAATACTCGCGATGGTGCAACGAAGAAACGGGGCGGCGTTTGGCTCTAGCTCACTGCTGGGTCGCGGTTCCTCCCGGGTAGAAAGTTGCCGCCGTCACCCCAAATCGCTTGCTCAATCGTTCGATGTGCTCTCGCGTAAGCTTTCGCTTCCCTCTTAGGATTTGCGAAACGACGGGTTGGCCCCCTAGCTCTTTAGCGAGATCGTACTGGCTAAGATCGTGCTGCTCAATCAGGAACCTAAGCACTTCCTCAGGGGTTGCCGGGCCGATAGGAAACTCCCTCTTCTCAAATTGCTCGATGAAGGGAATCACGGCGCTCAGGTACTGGCCGACAGCCGTGCGGCTGGCAGCGTCTAAGCTTGCGGATTCCCGCATCAGGATGCGGATCGCCTCGCTGTACCCGTGGTGCATCTTTCTACTCTTGATAGGTTGCGGCGGCAGATGGAGATAGAGCCATCGAAGCAGCTCGTTGTCTACCGGCACCGCCAGCGGCTTGAGCTTCTTTTCAAGCATTGCAATCGTCATTTCACTTTCTCCAACGTCCCTTGCCGTACTCGGCGTGCGTAAGCACGCACTCGATCGACACGGTTTGAAGGGCGTATTCCACGACAGCGATCAACCGGTACTTGTTCCCGGAGATGTCGAACACCGTGTGCGGCCTAACCTGATCCGCTGAGCCAAAGGTCTTCTTGAGATCTACGAAGTGCCCGAAGCTGTTCGACTCCATGGCCTGCGTCCAGCTCTTGAGAGCCGACCCGGAGTTGGGATGTTTCCGTGCGAATAGCTGGATCAAATCCCGCCCGACAACCTTCACTCAGGGATGATAGCAGAACGCTATCATCTGTCAAATGCCCTGTGGAGCAAGGAGACGCGCCAAGAAAACCTTCCCGCCCCCTAGTCGCCGTCTCCCGTCGCAGCTACCCAACCGTCGAAGACGTGCGCAACGTGATCCGGCTCCTCGGACTCACCAACGAAAAGAGCCGCAAGCTCAAGGCCGAAGATTTGGTGGATGATCGATTTGTGAGGAAGTTGGAGAAGGAGGGGCGATTTTAGTTAGCGATCGGCCGCTCACCGGATTAGATCCGCAACGCGAGAATATGTCATCCTGTTCGCCACAACTAATCCTTCCCCCAGCGCCAGCATGGTTTTTCTCCTTTGAGGTAGCAAATGATTATCAGAACTATCGACAGCGTTCCGGCATAACCAACGTAAAGCCCGGTATGTTTTGATACGAGTAACGCCCCTCCGAAAAGCAAACCCAGGTAAACTGTAAGCACCACCCATCCCTGCCAACAGTTGGGCAGTCCCCAGCCCCAACCATACTTCTTGGCTGGGAACCATACCTTTCTTTCGGTCGGTTGCATTTCCCTGTTTCCCACCAAATCGAACGATCGCCCGCCCCTCTTAACGATTCTGCCGCCACTCGGCTTGCCACAACCGATCCAATTCGGAAGCCACCGTCGGCGGCGGCGCGCCGATCAAAGTCGTCCTGCCGCGTTCGTAGATTTTTCCGTACACGACTCCCTGCGCGGCGGAATAGAGCACGACGGTGTTGTTGTCGCCACAGTCGTGATTCTTGCAGGAACTCGCCAACACATACTCCGTGCCTCCGATTTTGACTTTCTTGTTCGACGGGCTCGCGCCGTCGAGCTGCGCGAGCCAGGTTTCTTTGACCTTGGGCCCGAGCGCCTTGTAGTAGGCAGCCTTGAACTTGGGATCGACGATCAGCGCCCCCGCGTCGCCCACCGTGTCGGTTTGAGGCGCGGCCGCCGCAGGCGCTGGCGCGCTCTCTTTCCTGATGGGTTCACAGCTATAATACTTACGTCCGAGCAACGCCTTGCCGAGTGCCGCTTGAACTTTGGTATCGCCATCGAGCTTGATGTATTGGCCGGACTTGTCGCGATAGACGATAAACAGCAATTGCAAACTATCGCGCAGCTCGCTCACCAGCGCGACTTGGTAGTTCGGCGGCGGCGATTGCCCGAAGAAGGAAAAAGCGGCCTGCACGTTCCCCCCCCCTCAGGCGCTTGTTCCCCTGCTCGACCATCAACGCGTTGGCGACGACGCGCAGCCGCGGCGCCGACGCGTTGCCGCATTCGGACGAATAGATACCGCCGTAAAGCTTGAGCACTTCGGCGTCCAATTTGCCTTGCGCCGAGGCCGGCACAGCGGCTGCCACCAATGCAGCGGCCCCAATCAACCAACGAAATATCCTCACGCGAATTCCTCCATCTCAACTTTCGGAAACTCACACACTAATACTTAACCTCCACCAAAAACAATCCGCACGCTGGGGCCGTCGCTCCGGCTTTGGTTCGGTCACGCGCTTCGAGCAATTCTCGGAACGACTGCGGCGCGCGCAGGCCGCGACCGACATCCACTAGCGTGCCGACAATGTTGCGCACCATGTGGCGGAGAAAAGCGGTCGCTTCGATGGTGAAGACCAAGATCTCGTCTCTATGATCTAGCGAGACGCGGTAGATTGTTCTAACAGGGTGCGCGGCGTCGCAGCCGGCGGCGCGGAACGAGGAGAAATCATGTTCGCCGAGCAGGCAATGAATCGCCTCGCGCATAGCCTGCAAATCCAGCGGCTCGTGCAGACGCCAGGCGCGGTTCAAATGGAACGGGGAAGGCGTGGAGCGATTGAGGATGCGATATTCATAGACCCGTGCCCGGCCGTCGCGGCGGGCGTCGAACGAATCCGCGACGATCTCGACTTCTTTGATCGTGATGTCATTCGGCGTGAGCGCGTTGAGGGCGCGTTGAATACGGTACGGATCGAATTCCTTGTCCGAATGGAAATTGACTACTTGCCCCAGCGCGTGCACGCCCGCGTCGGTGCGCCCTGACCCGGTCACACGGGCGGGCTTTCTCAAAAATGTCAAAACGGCTCGTTCGAGAACCGATTGGATAGTTTCGCCCCTGGGCTGGGTCTGCCAGCCATGGTAATTCGTCCCATCGTATTCGACGGTGAGTTTGATATTCACGGAGCGCGTGCGTGGTTCGAGTAGCGGCTTTCGATTTGAAACCGGCAACCCGCAGATTTATGACTTGGGAATGTCTTTCTTTGGATCGAGGAAAGGTTTATGCACGACCTTGGCCGGGCGCCCCTTCGTTCCCGGCACCATCACCGTGAACTTCGCACCCAACTCCGCGTGTTCGATGGGCAGCATCGCGTAGCCGATATTCTGCTTCAAGCGCGGCGAATAGATCGCGGAGGTCACGTAGCCGATATCCGCACCGCCACTCCGCACGAGCCACCGGGTCATATTGAATTCGATGGGCCGCCCGCCGATCTCGACACCGACCAACTTTCGCCGTACCCCCTGAGACTTAATACGCCGTAAACTCTCTTTGCCAATGAAGTCGTCGCGTTTTTCAAGGTCCACAAGCCAGCCAAGTCCGACTTCGTAGGGATTGTTCGCGAGCGTCATGTCCGCGCCGTAGTTGAGAATCCCCGCCTCGATACGCCGGATGTCGGAGGGTCCGGTAGGAGTGATCTTATAGCGCCGCCCTGTCTTAAGGATTTTCTCCCAAAGTTCGACACCTCGAGTCGGATCGCAGAGGAAAATCTCGTAACCAACCTCGCCGGTCCAGCCCGTCCGCGTGATCACCAGAGGGATGCCGTCGAGCTTCGACTCGATGAAATCATAATAGGGAAGATTCAAGATGCTCGCGCCGAACAGGTCGCCCATCAGAGCCCTGGACTTGGGTCCCTGTATTTGCAGAGGGAAAACATCGACCTCGCGGACCTCAACCTTAAGGCCGCCCGCCAGGGCGACACCTTTGGCCCACAGGAGAACATCGCTGTCGGCCAGGGCAAGCCAAAATCGATTTTCGCCCAAACGCAGCAGCACCGGGTCGTTAATGATGCCGCCGTCCTCCGCCGTGATCAGCACATACTTAGCTTGGCCCGACCCGGCACTTGTCGAGATCGCGAGGCGTGAGTTTGTTGACGAGCGCAAAACCATCGGGCCCGCTGATCTCTACGATCCTCTCGACGCTCACGTCCCATAGGGTCACATCGCGAACCAGCTTCCAGTATTCTTTGACCGGGTCGCTGTAGCAGTTCGGCAAATACATGTGGTTGTAAACCGTATAACCTTTGCAGCCGTACCGTTGGGTGGCTTCAAAGTATGGCGAGCGGCGCACCCGCGCGCCGCGGCCGATCTTCGAAATGTCAAAGGCTTTAGCCATATATTAGAGGTGATCGCGGATAAGAATCTCGGCGATCTGGACGGCGTTGAGCGCAGCGCCCTTGCGCAGATTATCCGCAACGATCCACAGGTTGAGGCCGTTGGCCACGGAATTGTCGTCGCGTATTCTGCCGACGTAGGTCGCGTCCTTGCCGGTGGCGTCTATCGCCAGCGGGTAAACGTTATTTTCCGGCTCGTCGGCGACGATCACACCGGGAGCCTCGCGCAAGATTTTCCTGGCCTCCGTGGCGGACAACTTGACGACGGTTTCGACGTTGACCGACTCCGAATGGCTGCAAAAGACCGGCACCCGCACCGTCGTCGCGGTGACGGCCAGCGACGGCTCGCCGAGAATCTTGCGGGTTTCGTTGATCATCTTCAACTCTTCCTTGGTATAGCCGCCCTCGGTAAAGACGTCGATATGGGGAATGCAATTGAACGCGATCTGGTGCGGAAATTTTTCCTTCTTTAGCTCCCGGCCGTTGAACAATGCCGCCACCTGCTCGCTTAGCTCTTCCATCGCCTTTCTGCCGGCGCCGGACACCGATTGGTACGTGGAAACCACGACGCGCTTGATGCGCGCCGCGTCGTGCAGCGGTTTAAGCGCGACGACCATTTGGATCGTCGAGCAGTTGGGGTTGGCGACGATCCCGCGGTTTCTATAGTTGGCAATTTCCTGCGGATTGACCTCCGGCACAACCAGGGGAATGTCCGGCTCCATGCGAAAATATCCGGTATTATCGACCACCACGGCGCCCGCGGCCACCGCAAGCGGCGCAAACTTCGCGCTGACGCTGCCGCCGGCGGAAAAAAGGCCGATGTCGATGTCCTTGAAGGAATCCTCTTTTAGAACATGCACGCGGTGCTGTTTGCCCTGAAACTCGAGCAACTGCCCCGCCGAACGTTCGGAGGCCAATAGCCGCAGCTCGCCCACGGGAAACTCCCGCTCTTCGAGCACCTCGCGCATCTGCTCGCCGACCGCACCGGTGGCGCCGACCACCGCAACGTTGTACTTTTCTTTTTTCATGATCTTCTCGACTATTTTTACTCTGCCTGCATCCCTTCATCAAGCTTGTTGATCGGGGATTGAGAATCGTGAATTTCTATCCTCTATCCTCTATCCTCGATCTTCTCCCTCACCAGCCGGCCCATCTCTTTGCAGCCGACTAGCTTGCGTCCTGGCTCTTGGATATCCGCCGTGCGGTAGCCTTCGTCGAGCACGACTTCGACGGCCTTTTCAACGCGGTCCGCCGCCGCGCCCTGGTCGAAGGAATGGCGCAGCATCATCGCCACGCTTAAAATCGTCGCCAGCGGATTCGCCTTGTCCTGGCCCATTATATCCGGTGCGGTGCCGTGCACCGGCTCGTACATGCCGACCTTGCCGCCCAGGCTGGCCGACGGCAACATGCCGATGGAGCCCGTCAGCATCGCCGCTTCGTCGCTGAGAATGTCGCCGAACATATTGGTCGTTACCATGACGTCAAACTGCTTGGGATTGCGAATCAACTGCATGGCGCAGTTGTCGACCAGCATATGTTCGAGCTGCACGCCGGCATAGCCTTCGTCCTTGTGCATCCGCGTGACTACCTTGCGCCACAGCTCGGTCACTTCCAACACGTTGGCCTTGTCCACCGAAGTGAGCTTCTTGCGCCGCCTGAGTGCTGCCTGGAAACCGACATGAGCGATGCGCTCGATCTCCGGCGTCGTGTAGACTTCCGTGTTGACGCCGCGCTCGGTGCCGTCGGGAAGCATGGTCACGCCCTTGGGCTGGCCGAAGTAGATCCCGCCGGTCAATTCGCGCACAACCAGCAGATCGGTTCCCTCCACCACTTCGCGCTTCAAGGTCGAAGCCGACGCCAGCGCCGAAAATAATTTCACCGGCCGCAGGTTGGCGAACAGGCCCAGCTCCAAGCGCAGCGCGAGCAACGCGCGCTCGGGGCGAATCGAATAGTCAAGCCCGTCCCATTTCGGCCCGCCCATGGCGCCGAGCAGCACGGCATCGCTGCCCTTGGCTAATTTGAGCACCGAGTCGATAAGCGGCTTGCCATGCGCGTCGATGGACGCGCCGCCGACGATGCCCTCTTCCAACTCGACGCCGAAGCCGTAGATCTTGGCGATCTGTTTGAGAACCTGTGTGCCCTCGCCCATCACCTCGGGGCCGATGCCGTCGCCGGGTAAAACCGCGATCTTGTAGTTCATGGTCCCTCTTTCTCCACCACTGGCCGATAATGTTTTCGCCCTTCGAGCTTATTGAGGGCATTGATGTACGCGAGCGCGCTCGCCATGATGATGTCGGTGTGCGCGCCCTGCCCGGAAACTCGAAAGCCGTCATCTTCGATGATGCACGACACTTCCCCCTGCGCGTCGGTGCCGCCGGTGATGGCGTTGACGGTGTAGCGCACCAGCTGCGAATGGGAGCCGGTGATCTTGGTGATCACCTTGAAACAGGCGTCCACGGCGCCGTCGCCCGACTCATGCTCGGTTTTCTCCGAGCCGCCGACGCGCAACTTTACCGTAGCCGAAGGAACCCCGTCCGAGCTCGAATTGACGTTTAGATACAACAGCTCGAAGCGGTCCGGCTGCCCCGGCATCCGGAGTATTTCCTCGCCGACGATCGCTTCGATGTCCTCGTCGTAAACGTTCTTTTTCTTATCCGCCAGCTCTTTGAAGCGCAGGAAGGCACGGTTCATGTCCTCCTTGCTCAGGTGGAAGCCCAGATACTTCAGCCGCTCGTCGAAGGCGTGGCGTCCCGAGTGCTTGCCCATCACCAGCCGGTTGCCGGGAATGCCGATGGATTCCGGCGTCATGATCTCGTAGGTCTGCTTGTACTTGAGCACGCCGTCCTGGTGAATCCCCGCTTCGTGGGCGAAGGCGTTGTCGCCGACGACCGGCTTGTTGATCGGTATCGGTATGCCCGTAACCTGGGACACCAGCCGCGAGGTCGGATAGAGCTGCTCGCTAGTAATGTTGGTATCGAGGTCGAGATAGTTCTTGCGCGTGCGCAGCGCCATGACTACTTCTTCCAGCGAGGTGTTGCCGGCGCGCTCGCCGATGCCGTTGATGGTGCATTCGATCTGGCGCGCGCCGTTGTGCACCGCCGCGAGCGAATTCGCCACCGCCAGCCCCAGGTCGTTGTGGCAGTGGGCGCTCCAGATGACCCGCTCGCCCCCGGCAGTCCGTTCAATCAGATTCGCCATCAAGGCGCCGAACTCCGAAGGGATCGCGTAGCCGGTCGTGTCCGGCACGTTGATCGTCTTGGCCCCGGCGCGAATGACCTCGCGGAACACTTGAATCAAGAATTCCGGATCGCTGCGCGAGGCGTCCTCGGCGGAAAATTCGATATAATCGGTAAATTTCTTCGCGTAGCTCACCGCTTTCACCGCCGCTTCCAGCACTTGCTCCCGGGTCATGCGCAGCTTGTGTTTCAGGTGAATGTCGGAAGTCGCGATGAACGTATGAATCCCAGGGCTTTTGGCATGCTCGACGGCCTTGAGCGCCCGGTCGATGTCGCCCTCCTGGGCCCGCGCCAGGCTGACGACCCGTGGCCGACTCACTTCCTGACAGACTCTGCGCACCGACTCGAAATCGCCGTCGGACGACGCCGCGAAGCCCGCCTCGATCACGTCGACGCCGAGTTTTTCCAACTGGCGCGCGATGACGACTTTCTGTTCCACGGTCATGCTGGCGCCGGGAGACTGCTCGCCGTCGCGCAGCGTGGTATCGAATATTTGAACTACGTTTTGTTCTGTTCCTTGCTTTGACATGGAGGACCTCCATTCAGTCCCGCATCCTCATCCAGAAATAAAAACTCCCGCGGCCGGGCCAACGGGAGTATCGTTCGTGACGATGCGAGAGCGAGCTACGGTTGCACGCCAACCATCTCCCCTCTCTTCTCCCGTCGGCGCTTTAGCGTAAAGCACCATAAGAGAGGGCCGGATAAGGTATATAACAGGAACGAGGTAAAAAACATGAGCTGCGGCGCTTCCACAAACAGTGTAATCAGAAAAATTCCGAAAACAAACGTCCAAATCGGAAATCGCTTGCGCAGATCGTTGTTCTTCGGGCTGAAATAGGGAAAACCGCTGACCATCAACAGCGCCAGCCCGTAGATCACCAGGAGCAGGGTGATCTGCTTGTTCGGCGCGCCGTCGCCGCCCAGATAATAATACAGCAGCACGGTCGAAACGATCATTTCCGCCGCGGCGGGTATGGGCAGTCCGACGAAATGCCCCTTTGGTACGCCCTTGGCCTGAACATTGAACCGCGCCAGCCGGAGCGCACCGCACACCACGTAAGTGCAAGCCGCCAACCACCCCCAGTTGCCCCAGGGCAGCAACGCCCAGTAATAAACCAAGATCGCCGGCGCCACTCCGAAGGAAACTACGTCCGCCAGCGAATCGAGCTCCACGCCGAACTGGCTGGTCGTCTTGGTCAGGCGCGCGGCGTAACCATCCACGCCGTCGAGTATATGAGCAAAAATAATAAATAGCGCCGCTCGGATGTACTCACCGTTAAAGGTTGACAGGACGGAAAAGAAACCGCACATGATGTTGCCCGCCGTGAACAGGCTGGGAATGAGATAAATTCCCTGGCGTAGTTTCTCGGCGTGAACTCGATTTCTCAGGGACACGCGCGGGCGCACCCTGCGGCGCAACAGGCGGACCTTTCCAGTTTCCGGAAATTGTTCGGGCTCCTGGGCATTCATCGCGCTCATATGAATCTCCCCACGATCGTCGTCCCACCTTTGACTCGCTGGCCCTCGGTTACCTCCACTCGGCAGCCCTGCGGCAAATAGAGATCGGTTCGCGAGCCGAACATAATAAGCCCGAATCTATCGCCACGTTCCATATTATCGCCCGAATTTACTCTACAAACAATCCTGCGCGCCATCACCCCGGCGATCTGCACTACGCCCAGTTTTCTACCCTGGGGATCCACGATCATCAGCGCGTTCTGCTCATTCTGGCGCGACGCTTCGTCTTTATAGGCCGCGAGAAACCTACCCGCCCGGTACTTGATCTCCGAGATACGCCCCGCCACCGGAACTCGGTTGATGTGCACGTCCAACGGCGACAGAAAAATGCTGATCCGCGTGGCCGCCTGGGTGAAAAACGGGTCGTCGACGACTTTGGCGATGCTTACGATCCTGCCATCCGCAGGGGAGACGACCAACCCTTCGCCCGTGGGAATCACGCGCTCGGGATCGCGAAAGAACCCGGCGAGAGCCAGTGTAACCACGCCGAGAACTACAGCGGCGAACAGCCAATGCGCGAGCAAAGCCAGCAGAGTTAAGACCGCCGCGATTAAAATAAGCGGGAGGCCTTCCCGCGCGATTTTCATGGAACTGACGAACCTTGTCTTAAAGCGACGTCCGGCTGCCCGCTTTAATTCTTGCTCTTATCGACCAGCCGACCCTGCGCCAGCCACGGCATCATGGCGCGCAGCCCCGCGCCGACTTTTTCCAGCGGGTGATTCGCCGCTTCCTTGCGCAGCGCGGTGAATTGCGGCATGCCGGATTTGTACTCGTTGATCCATTCGTCGGCAAACTTGCCGGACTGGATGTCTTTCAGGATCGTCTGCATCGCTTGGCGGACTTCCGGGCCGATCACTCTTTTGCCCCGGGTCAAATCGCCGTACTCCGCGGTATTGCTGATCGAGTAGCGCATGTTGGTGAGACCGCCTTCGTAGATTAGATCGACGATCAGCTTCACCTCATGGACGCATTCGAAATAAGCCATCTCCGGCGGATAGCCGGCATTGACCAGGGTCTCGTAGCCGGCCTCGATCAGCGCGCATAGACCGCCGCACAAGACCGATTGTTCGCCGAACAAGTCAGTCTCCGTCTCGTCCTTGAACGTCGTCTCGATCACTGCGGCCCTGGCACCACCGATGGCGCTGGCGTAAGCCAGGCCGATCTTTTTGGTATCCTTCGACGGATCTTGATGAATCGCCAGCAAACAGGGAACACCGCGTCCCTTCTGATATTCGCTCCGCACCAGATGGCCCGGCCCCTTGGGCGCCACCATGAAGACGTTGATACCGGCCGGTGGAACAATTCTTTTGAAATGAATATTGAAGCCGTGACCGAAGGCCAGATAATTGCCGTTTTTAAGACCCGGCTTGATTTCCTTCTCGTAGGCTTCCCCTTGCTGCTCGTCGGGCAACAAAACCATGACGATATCGGCGGAAGCTACGGCATCGGCAGTCTCGGCGACTTTCAACCCGGCGTTCTCCGCCTTCTGCCATGAAGCGCTGCTGCGGCGCAATCCGACCACGACATCGACACCGCTGTCGCGCAGATTGTTCGCGTGCGCATACCCCTGACTGCCGTAACCAAGCACCGCCGCCCGTTTGCCCTTAAGGACGCTCAAATCGGCGTCACGATCATAATAGACTTGCATTTAAATTCTCCTCTAAAGCCGGATACAATATGCCGGGATGGCTGAGGTAAGTCAACGGCAACTATCCGAAAGACAAAGAGTATCGGGCTATGATGGGACGCAACGCGAACACCCGGAGAGAATCGACAATCGGGCCAAACACCGTGCGGCGCTAGCGCCAACCGATGGGGTCGTAACCCCGCTCGCGCAGGCAACGATTGACGAAATTTTTATAAACGGGATCGGGATCATGTCTGCCGCTAAGGCCGTGGATCAATCCGCGCATCACGCCCGCGGCGCCGCCCCCAGCCGCCCCAACCGCCGCAGCGGTCCCCGCTCGTCCGACAATCGCTCCGCCCGCAGCACCGGCGGCTGCGCCTACGGCCGCCCCGGTGCCGCCTCCCACCGCTGCCCCTTCCAACGCTTTCCCGGTGCGCCCACCCGAAGCCACGTAATCTTCCGCCGTGCGCATGCACAGGTTGATATCGCCCTCGGCGGCGGTTGTCCCCACCTGATTAAAGTGCGCGTTCGGATAGAGCACCGGACGTTCCGAACCGCAGCCAACCAACGCAGTAATCGCCGCGGCGCAAGTAATCACAATCAGCTTCGTCATGGTAAAGACCCCAAAGGCTTTTCCCATTTAGACGACGAACGGAGACAAATGATTACGACTGCCTGGCATTGAGCCAGGCGCCGCGTAAGGCGAAAGATGAAGTTGCAGCGTTTTACCCTCCCGTGATAGCTTCGATTATACCCAAGAAAAGGAGGCTAAGGGACTTATGAAAATAGGACGTAACATTCTACTCGGCGCGGCCATTGCGGCGTTTGTCTTCTCCGCAGGGGCCTGCGGCAAATCAGAGGAAAAAAAGACGGTGGGTGAAAAAATCGGCGGCGCAGTGGACAAGGCCGTTGACCAAGCCGGCCAGGTGGTGGAAAAGGCCGGCGAAACGATGAAGGACGCCGGTGAAACGGTAAAAGAAGCAGGTGAAAAAATGAGGGAAGGCAAAAAGTAGCAGTCTGCTTTCCGCACGACCAATTCCTTAGCGGCCGTTGTCGCAGCGCCGGTGCGGCTGGAGGCGATTCGGTTACCGACCGGATCGTACACGCAACTCTCCCGCGGATTCGAAGGCAGCGGGTTCAAGGCTTCGACCCATCGGTTCAAGGGATCGTAGGTGTAATTACGCGCGCCGTCTCCGGTCGTCTTAAAACGAAATAGTTCTCTCATCCCGGCTCCTCGCGGCATCGACGACGACGGATTCAGTGAAGGCTGGCAGCGATTGATCTTTCAAGGTTAATTACCGTTACATCTAGTAGCTTCTTGTGCTACCATTTGTGTAAATGAATAAGCCACTCATCGAGACCAATCCCTATTTGATCGACTCGCGGCAGCGCGAAAAATTGCTCTACACCTCTGTCTGTTCTTCGACCGCCATTGAAGGCGTGACAGTGACCTTTCCTCAGCCAAACGAGTTCACGGCATATCCGGGCCAGATCCCGCTCGTGAAGCAGCCCGACGGCTCCTACGGACCACGTCGCTAAAGATCCGTTCCATCGGTTCATAATCTCTGCCGATACCGGCCCGCACCGCGGCAAAATATTGCTGACGCTTCTTCCCCTTGATCCCGGTAAAATCCAAAGGCGGCAGTCGAGCCTGTAGGCCCATCAAAATGGCCAGCAGACGTCCGGCACGACCATTTCCCTCGCGGAAAGGATGGATCAGCATTAACTCCCCGTGCACGGTCGCCAGCGCTCTAACCACGCGATCGTCGGAGTCGAAGCGGCACGGAGTGAACTCTCGAAGCGGACCTTTTTCTAGCTCGGTCATTAGTTTCGGGATTTCCATCGCAGCCGCGAAAGGAAAATCGCCCTTGGTCACATTAACCTGTCGGCAATCACCCGCCCAGGAATAAATGGAGCCTAACCAGGTCCGATGTATCTTGCATACATCGGCAGCAGTAAACATGTGCGTCTCATCATAAACGACTATAAGTTCGCGCAAGGCACGCAATTGTTGGCGGGCCTCCACATCGTCCATCTCCCGTTTCCGCTTGATACCGAGCAAGTTCTTCAGCACCCTGCCGCGAGAACCTGATTCGAACTGCGCCTCCGGTAAATGTGTTGTTTGGTACCGTCCGGTATTTTTTATTTCCGCCACCTTAATTTATCGTTTAATTGAGAATCTCTCGGTCTTTTACATCCTGCCACGCGTGTCTGGCTCTCCGTCTACTCACGTTAAACTATTCCCCTTTTGGGATGCTTGCGAGCGTTAATTCGCCGCCAGCACGACCGCAGAGGCACGTGAATGAGCTTGTTACTGGGCTTAGCCAAACAAGCAATATGCCTTTTCTGCATATTGTCCGGAATTTGAGCTGTTGCATTTTGTGCACAAGTTGCCGCCCGCGGCCGACCGACATAACTCTCCTGCGGATTCGAAGGCAGCGGCTTCAATGCTTCGACCAATCGGTTCAAGGTATCGTAGATATCATAGGAGGAAATAATCCTCTCACCCCGGCTCGCGCGATTCTTATTCGCGTCCGCCTTCCACTTCCAATTTTACCGGTCCCGCGTTGACGGTGAGCTTGACCTTTTTGATCAGACCGCCGAGAAAGTTTGCCGTAGCTTCAACGCTTCGTCGCCAGGCGCCCCAGTACTGCTCGGAATCAAAATCCACCTGTCGCAAACCTTCGACCAGCAACTGATCGGTCAATTTGTTCAACAGATTTCCGACATCCGCCGGCGGCAGTTTGTTGAGTTCGATCAGGACGTCGGGTCTGAGGTTTGACTCATTGAGGTCCGGGTAGGCTCTGGTAACCACGACGTAAGGACTTTTGCTTGGCAGAAGAGCCAGCTTTTCGCAGAACGCAGTTTTTCGATCGACATCAATATCATCCGCTCTGACATTGCCAATTCGGGGCTGCCGCTTCCAAAACCAAAGCGCAAGATGCTGCGCGCCGATCGCTTGACCAAACGATCTGAAGCGTTGGTACAACGCGGAGAGCTTCGGCTCATTTTCGACCATTAACCAATCCGGGTTACAGATGACAAACAGCGACCAGCTTTTGTAATTTTTGGGTATGGGCTCGCCCGCCACACCGGGTTCCCAAATGGCTTGGGCCGCGACACCGGTTTGAATTCCGAGCAAACAAACGAGACCGGCAGCACTTAGCATTACCTTCCAAGCGTTCGATTTCATATTATTCCCCCGTCGCTATTGCTCTTTGCGTGTCACAATATCGGCCCCCAAATCGTTCGCGATTTCGCGGAATTGTTCGAGGGCGGCTTCGAGGTCTTCCATGATGTCGGCGGCGATCACGTCGGGTGCAGGTAAATTTGCGGACTCCTCCAGCGACTCGTCTTTGAGCCAGAATATACTGAGGCACCGCTTGTCGCAATTGGATTATCGAATAGAAATTGGACTTATCCCCTTTTCTTGATGTGAGGGCGCCACGACGGATCAACGTGTCCAGATTATCTACGTGGACGAAACGAAATATCGGAGTTGGATTCGGCGACGACATTGACTTGTTAGATCATCAACCATTTCGAAAAAGAAACAGAAACGTCAACTGCTCAGAGCCGGTCCTGAGTCCTTCGGCTAAGCTCAGGATAGACCACACCGAAGGATAGTCGCCGTAGAACACCCCGTCATCGCGCAGGATGTTGCGGTAGTTCCAGAGTTTTTGGACGATTGCCGAAGAGGTCATTTTCTACCCTAATACTTCGTGGTTATGAAGTAACCTGTTCTACCTGAACAAGGATAACCCCGCTTGTCTTTGTGAGGCTTCAATTTGCTGTCATGCCTCTTGCGATGAAACCGCTTCCTGCAAGAAGAGCACTTGTAGACGTAAGTTGGTCTAGAACTGGATCGTTTTGCAAGTCTTGGGCGTCGTTTTGCGGATGAGCGAGGTGCGATGGCGATTCGTCTCGTCGGTGGCGCAGATAGAGGCCCACCCGCTGTAAATTCGATGGCATATCTCGGGGTAAAGGCTTCGGTTGTCGCCTCCGCTCCCTGTATCCGATCCACCCGGTACGATCTAGCCTCTCCGGTGTTATGTCTCGTTGCGTGTAAGATAAGGTGACCTTCGCGCGTCCTTCGTAAAGAGTACGGTTCTATGACACGACTACTTCCATCGTACCTCAGATTGACACACAAGCGGTTTGCCGCAGCAAACCGAATAATCTCGAGCGGAACCCCTGAACCCCAAGGTTGAACCATAGCCGGCGCTTGCCAGGCCCGGTCCAATCCAGGCGCGCTTAACGGGAAAGCCGGACGCTCCAGCTTCTCGGCTTCTCCTTCCGACCATTTGAACACGGCCGGTAGTTCGTTCCAAAACTGCTCGAACGGAGGCAACGCAGGTAACTGATGCTTCAACATGTTTTCCCACTCGGCCTCTAATTCTGCGCGACCGGGATGATTGTTAAACTCTTCTATCGTGGGAATGGGTATGCCTTTAAATGCGCATTTTTCATTCAACGTATCCATCACAGCCTGACGGTCGGGTCTGAAATTATCATGACGATACAGGTGGACTACGTCATAAAGATCTCGTGGTCTCAGGCGCTCCTTCAGGGCCCTCATCTTTTCCGCGAAAACCTCCTCGAAGGAGTAGCACTGAATCTCCATGCCTTCCGGCGGATTGTCCGAATAGGGATGGTGCACCTTGCGTGTTACGGGCTCTAAAACAAGAACCTCGTCAGCCGTTAAATCCAGTTTCACGCGTGGCAGATCCCCGCCCATTTGCATCGGTCCCCGGAAACCTATTCGTCCCTCGACGGAAATGCTTCCGCGTGGAGTCTGGTAAACGTCGAACCGGAGCAATTCCTTTGGAATCTCTATCCCTGCCGCCTCGTAAATCCATTCTGCAACTTCCGCAAAAGCCTTTATGAGGAATTCTCTGTTCAGTTGATTCGGATCTGTAATCGTGAAATCCAAGTCCTCTGAAAAGCGATACGTCTCGAAAAAGCACTTCTTGAGGCAAGTGCCTCCTTTGAATATCCAGCTTCGGCCGAGTTCGGGATGTTGACCTATGCCCGCCAGGAGCCAGCCGAGAATATAGTCCTTCTCAACGACGTTCGGCGCTAAACCGAGCTCTCGGGAGAAAGCTATCACTTCCTGTTTGTCGATCACTTGGATTTTCCGTTAGCCCAGCTATCCGGCACCCACAATCGCCACTTGGTGATGAGTCGATCAGCTGCCAGTGAAGGGTCGATCTTGGCGTTGCCCGTTCTAAGTCTCGATTGGCACTCGGTAACAAGGTAGGGCTCCGCGGGGGCAAAGCGCTCCGATAAAAAGCCAAGGCGCTTAAAGACAGCTCCATTATCGAGCCGATTCGCGTACTCAATCAGCAGCTTCGTGTCTTTTTTCTCGGACCTGAGGTAACTGAGCAAAATATCCACGGTGGAGCGCAGCCCGCCTCCCAGCTTCGGGTCGTCCAGCATATCGAGCACCGTCCGCGTGGGATCAGATACGGATATTTTCACCTGCCCTCTCCAAACGGGCTTCAAGCCAAACATTGCTTTTTCTGCGATCGTGCGCAGCAGAAACTTTGTCCCTTTAATGTTTGGCGATCGGTCCCTCGGCTTCTGCGTCGTCATGACTACGACGGTCCGGAAAATCTGCTCCGTCAGTCCCCAGTACTCCGCGGCGCTCCACCCGGCGATGTAGCAAGGGGCGAACAACCGGTCAGCAATGATCCAGGGATCTTCAAGAGGAACATCGGCGGTTCTGGACTCCAGAGGCACCGAAACATACAGGCCTCGCCGTACGCGCGAGACCCAGCCGTTCTTTCGCCAACGGGCCAACATCTTGGCTGCGTCGGTTGGAGAGACCTTCAAAATTCCAGCGGCTTCGCTAACGGAGATCGTCCCCTTCGTTCGCTGGATCAGCGCCGCCAGCCTTACCCTGTCCAGCCTTCCCAGGCCTGAGATGAGTTGCATGGTATACCCTATGTGTCTTAATTCATGGATCAAGTGAAGTATAGCGTATAGAGTATACTAAACAAGCTGTTGCTGGATATACTCTGAGCGTGGCAGTTCCCGTAATCGCTGAACTATTGCGCGCGGAGTATACTAGCCCATGGCCTCACGGCATGGAAAGCCGCCGCGCCCAGGATGGACCCCGCCGAAGGATCGTCGCCGCTTGCCTGCGCGCCTGCTTGTGCCGGTGAGGCAGACAGGCCGCGCGCAAGCAGGTTCGACAACCCGCCTGCCTGTGCATGTTCGCAAGCAGACAGGTCATCCCGCAGGATATTGCAATAGTTCCAGAGTTTCTGGACGAGTTGGTGCGACAAATTCAATTTAGACCACCCTCACCAGCGGCGCGGCAGTGCGGCAAGCCTCAACAAACTGGCCTTTCCGATCAGGTAGCCGTGGTAGCCGTGTCGTAGCCGTGTCAGACTTGCCTGGATTGCCTAACTGTTTATGCCCTTCTGCAACGCCCGGCAGATGTGGGACGGATGACAGCGCAGAAAAGCCGCCACTTCTGGGCCCCATACCCTTGCCCTCTCACCGTTTGGCCAATAAACCGGTCCCACACGCCTCCACAACTCTTTCCGTGTACCCGGCGCTCACTTGCCGGGCCAAGATTAGCCCCGCGGATCGGGAACAAACCGAACTCCAGGGAAGGGCCGAGGCTCGGCGAAACGCGGTGTGCTGGGGATGATCCCGCACGCGACGAGGTTCTCGTGGCGGTCGTAATAAATCGTTAGAATCTCGTTAGGCTGGCGGCTCACGCGGCGAAATTGAGTGTAGGTTACATCGGACCGTTCACGTTCGCCATGCCCAGTGCCGAGTTTGTCTTGCATGCGACGCGCTAAGCCCTCGGCCTCTCGCGCTGCCGGTGCCGAGGGACTCGTCGCGGAGGCTGGCGCTTCCGAGGCGCGATCGGCCAAGTCCGCGGGCCTTTCCTTTCTCATCGTCGCCCCTGGCGCTCCGGACTGATTCTCCAAGGGGCTGGGCGCCGGCATCACGGGCCGCGGTCGCGTCCATTCGCGAAATACCGCCACCCCGATTGCGCCCACGTTCTGCGGTCGATCGGTGCGCGCCGCGTAACTATCGGGGAGCGACGTGAAATAGAACGCCGCCACTTCGTTTTGGCTCTTGCGCCAGCCGGTGATTTCGTACGACTGCCAGGGCGAGAAAACGTAGCCGGTTTGTTCGTACGATGCGGTGTCGCCGCTAACCACATTGACACCATCCACGGAGATGACCGTGAGGAGGCGCCCGCCCGTGCGATTGACGACTTGCACGGCATAACGATCGCCCGGATTACCGGAGATGTACATCTTCCCGCCGTGGTCATAGACCGGCAGGCGTTCGCCCGTCGAGCGATTGAGAACGTAAATATCGGCAAGCGTCCCGGCGAACGCGGACGTGGAGGCGAACAATAGAGCAATGACGATGGCACGCGCGGCTAATTTCATCGGGCATCTCCTTTTTTACCAGAGGCTGTCTGGTTAAACGGAGGCCGTTACCGAGTGGGGTTAAAAGCTATTTGAGATCGTCCGGCAGAAGGAAATTGGGGAATTTTTTGCGAAACGCGGCGAGCAGTTCGGCGGCCTCGGCGCCGCGCGCCGCACGTTTTAAGCCGCGGATCTCTTCGATCCACACCTCCGGAGAGCGACCCTCGAGTCGTTTCGAAAGCAACGGCACCGGCATCGCCGGGTCAGCGACGGCTTTATCCGCCTGTCGCTCGAATTGACCCCGCGAAGGGGAGTCACGCAAGTCTGCCGGCGGCGCCTCGGGGATTTTCCTCGGCGCTAAGTCGCGTTGAACAGCGGCCGGCTCGGGGACGGGCCGTGCTCCCGGCACGGCGTTAGGCGCGCCAGGAAACGCTTTCGGGGCGGGCTGCGCCTCTTGCCGTTCGACTGGCGCTTCAGTTTGCACTGCTTGCGCCGTGCTGTTTTCCGCGCTGCTCTTACGCTCCACGTTATCGGTGGAGCCGACCGGTGGCGCCGCGTCCTTTCCGAATGCCCCTGCCTTCCCCGCAATCTCATCGCCCCGGCTTGCTGTCTCCCCGCTCGATCGTGGGGCCTCACGTCTGGAAAGCGCGCCGCGGGCTCCGCTCGCTCGGCGTTCTTCCTTGAGCCCTGGTTGAAGCCTCTCGGCCTTTTTCTCGGCGCCCGGCTCTTCTTGGACGTTTTGCGTTGCTGGGGGCGCCTGAGGGGGGACCAACTCCATCTCTCCCGTGTTGTACACCCGAATGACGATGCCGACCGCAAGCAAAACCGTCGCGGCGAGCGCGAGCGGCGCCCGCCAGCGACGGGACCCCAACCGACGCCAGCCTGCGTCAACGCCACGCGAATGCACCTGCACCGCTTTGTGCGCGGCGACTCGAACGGCATC
>JAUYJC010000046.1 GCA_030688735.1 Deltaproteobacteria bacterium | reverse complement strand
TTCCGCCAACTTCCAAAAACCGCGCTAAATACATTCTACTCATTGTTCCCTCTACCTCTTACGTTGCACAGTGATAAAATCGTTTGCCACGAGCGGCAAAGAATTATCGTTTCATTAATTTCGCGACAGAAACTAGCTATCTCACGGTATCTCAGCTCTATCAGAAGATGGCGTCATCGCTTATTCAAGTCTTAGACCAAGAAAGTAAGGGTCAAGGTCCGCCCCTTGGCAGGGCAATAGACCAGGCGTCAGACCTCAGTAGAAGCGTGGAGAAATCTTTAGAAAGCCTGGGGCAGATCATACTCCAAGCGGGTGGATATCCGGTGGTGGAATGGACTGATCAGACTCTACAGGCAAAGCAGACTGGGCGTTTGCGGATCACCGAATCGCAAAGACAAAACCTTATGAAGCAAATCGAAAGAGAGTTTGGGTTAGCTACTGTGAGGTCCGGTCCCAGAGGCGATCCACAGCCTACTCTGGAGGTAGCGGCAATTGTCCTTTACCAGTTTCTGTCTGATCGAAAGCAGCGATCTGCGGATAGCAAATAATCATGGCGGAGATTGGTGCGCGGCTTGTGTCATTGCACTTTGGCCTAACTCCGCGTTTCAGACCGATCGCTGAAAGGCGCGTCAGATGAGTTTAGCCTTAAATGAACTGCGGTTTTGGCAGCACAGCTTCAAGTTCACGTTTCGCGGTTGTGGCGTCGGGCCATTGACGTTCGTCCGAGTCGCTTGGCTTGGAGTGTTCGCAGCCGCTCGGCGTTGGATGATTTACAAACTCAACGCCAGACCATTGGCGATTCTCGCGCTGGTAGGCTGTCACATGAAGATGGCGACGCCGAGCAAATTACTGAATCTGGCGGGGAGCTTCGGCACCGCAGTCACCTTACATCGAGGGCAGCCTTGATGGCTTGGTTCAGCTCCTCGACTTTGCTGGCGTCGCAGGCCCCCATCAGCCGCTTCAAGCGGAACGGTGAGTATGTTGTCAAGATTCGCAACGCACGGGACGGGCAATCCTTGCCGCCGGCCAAGAGCCACCTCGGTTGGGAGTTGACGGGCCGTCCGGGTAACGAGCGCGACTACGATTCCACCGATGTTATCGAGAACTGCATCCCGGGTCAGGATCACGACAGGTCGGTTGCCGACTGGCGGGGGCAATTCGGCCCACCAGATCTCCCCACGCTTCACGCGTCGTCGGCCTTCCAGTCGGGAACATGCGGTAGTTCGCCGAGCAGTGCCGTCTGTGTCTCGGCGACTTGGGTCGCGTCGAGGTCCGTGATGGCGACGGCTTCGAGATACTGCCGGACCGCTTCTTCGACGAGCGCGCACACATCGCGGCCTTGTTTTGCAGCGAGATTCCGAAGCTGATCCTCCACGCTGACGGGTAGTTCAATGCTCATGGCGCGATTCTATACTGGTACCGCGGGGGCTTCAACCGGCGCAGGCCGGGCTAGCCGATGAGGTGGCTCCAGCGGACCGCCGGCAAACGCCAGCCGCTCAGCCGCAAGGCGTTTGAGTAGGAACTACTTTCAAAACGTCTTCGCCGTCTCGGGGCGCCAACTGGCGAGGCGGGCTTCGAGTTGCTTAACTGCAAGAGTGAGAATCACCGAGAGAGTCATGAAGATGGCGACGCCGACGAAGACGACATCGACTTTGTAGTTGGTCGCGGCCGAAGCGATCATGTAGCCCAAGCCCTGGCTCGAACCGAAAAACTCGCCGACGACCACTCCTAAGATCGCTCGCCCGATGGCGAGCCGTAGCCCCGCGATGATATAGGGCAGCGAATTCGGTAGCACGACGACCTTCATCAATTGCCACTCATTGGCGCCGAAGGAGCGCACGACGTTGACGAGCACGCGGTTGACGTTTTTGACCCCGGCATAGGTGTTGATCAGCAGCGGGAAGACGGCGCCGGCGAAGACGATCACAATCTTCGACCAGATGCCGATGCCGAACCAGAGAATCATGAGCGGCAACCAGACGATGCGCGGGCTGGCATTGAAAGAGGTCACGAGAATAGGACGATTTGCTGCAGCGGCTCGACGATTCAAGGCGCGCGGGGAATATCTTTTTGATCGTCCGCCAACCTGCGCGCCGAGGTGATAAATCCGGTGTGGGCGACCATGCGGTGCTGCGGCCGGGCGCTCATGCCTTTGAAATGCCAGAAGCGCATCAAGCTCTCGCTGGTCTCGATACACGCAAAGCGGTTGTAGTCTCGCAGGGCGTCCACGAGGGTTTTGATCTGAAGCACCGTCGGCAAATAGCAAAGCAGTATACCGCCGGGTCGCAGCGCCTTCCAGGCTGCGTCGATCACCTGCCAAGGCTCGGGCAGGTCGAGAACCACGCGGTCGACTCCGGTTTCCGCCAATTCGGCCGCCACGTCGCCGATCTTGACCGTCCAGTTGGGCGTGGGGCCGAAGTAGCGGGCGACGCTCTTTTGGGCCAGCTCGGCGAAATCCTCGCGGATTTCGTATGAAATGAGCTGCCCATCATCGCCGATCGCGCGCAAGAGCGCCATGCTCAGAGCACCGACACCGACGCCGGCTTCGACGACACGGGCGCCAGGGAACAGGTCGGCCCAGATGAGAATCGGGCCGATGTCTTTGGGATAGATGACCTGGGCACTGCGCGGCAGATTGGGGATCAGCTGCGGCAGGCTGGGGCGAAAGACCAAAAACGGTTCGTTGAACGAGGAGCGCACGGCAGTACCTTCCTCGCGGCCGACGATGTCGGCCACGGCGATTTTTCCACCACGGATGGAAATCGGCCGGCCGGGTTCGAGTCGCGCGAGATACTCACGCTCCTTGCGGTCGAGAAACACGACAGGCTCCCCTTCTCGCAGCGGTCCTTTGCGGTATTTGGAATCCACAGTTGTGCGCGTTAGGTTACCTGACGGTATAGGCGCCGTAGCCTTTTTTCTTTAACTCTTCGACCAGCTCACGGACTTCTTGAGAGCGGTTGAGATCGCCGACCAGCAACGCGTCGGGAGTATCGACGACGACGGCGTTCTCTAGGCCCAGGAGCACGACCAAGCGGTCCGGCGCGTGAACTAAACAATTTTTGGCGCCCAAACCCAGCCAGCGGCCGTTGCCGGCGTTGCCCTCCGAATCTTTGTGCATCATCCGGTGCACCGCCGCCCAACTGCCGACATCGCTCCAGCCGAAATCCGCCTCTAGAGTCAGGACCCGTCCTTCGGAGCCGGCCGGCTCGAGCACCGCGTAGTCGATGGAGATGCTGGGCATTTCCCGGTATTCCTTCGCAATGACTGAGCGAAGCTTCAAATTATTTAACGATTTTCCTGTCACCGCTTTGCCGATGGCATCAAGCCCTCTGGCAATCGCAGGTTGATAGCGAGCAAGGAGTTCGAGAAGCGTCGCCGCTTTCCAGACGAAAATACCGCTGTTCCATAACGAGCCCTGGCGCATGAGTCGCCGGGCTTTCGCGATCGCCGGTTTCTCCGTGAACCGTTTTGCGTGAAAGGCGGCGATGCCGCTCTTTGCGCCGAGAGCTTTGCCCTTCACGATGTAACCGTATCCGGTTTCCGGATAGTCCGGACGAATCCCGACGGTGATAAGTTGGTCGTGCCGTTCGGCCAGATCGCACGCCGCTCTCAGGGTGCGCTGAAAGGCCTTTACGTCGGCGACCCAATGGTCGGCGGGAAGTACGATCATGAGAGCGTCAGGATTCCTCCTGACCACTTCCAGCGCGGCCAAGCCGATGCAAGGGGCGGTATTTTTCCCCTGCGGCTCGGCAAGAAAATTTCTTGCAGGAAGCGCGCGCAGTTCCCGGCGTAAGGCGCCGAGTTGTTCCGCGACCGTAACCACCAGGGTTTGATTTCGCCCGCCGAGGGAGAACGCGCGCTCGGCGGTCTCGACGAGCAGGCTCTTCGGGCTAAGAATTTTGAGCAGATGTTTGGGCCGCCGGGACCGGCTTAGAGGCCAAAAGCGCGTTCCTTTGCCGCCGGCGATAATAACGCTGTAGCAATTCTGGATCATTCAGAGGCTCCGCTGCACGACAACAGCAAATATAGTACGGTAGGAGTTATGGCGGATCAAGGAGAGCGCGCTGAAATCAAATCTTGGTCGGTTCCGTCTGAAACCGGCGAGGTTCGACTTGACGCCTTTTTACGTCGGTGTCTGCCGCAACTTTCCGGCGGTACCTTGGCAAGCGCGATCGACAAAAAAGTTTTTTGGACCGGCGGCCGACCGGGGCGCAAGGGAGACAAACTCAGAGCCGGCCAGATAGTGACTTTTCACGGCCCTGAAGAATGGCTTTTCACCCAACCCTCTCCCGCTAAACAACTTGACGTGCCGATCATCTATGAGGACGCGTCGTTGCTAGTGGTGAATAAACCTGCCGGCATGGCGACCCATGGCTTCTCCGGGAAAGACACTCAGACCCTGGCGAATTTCCTGGTGGCCCACCGCCCGGATCTATTATCGGTTGGCAAGAGCCGCTGGGAGCCGGGATTGGTTCACCGGCTCGACCTCGATACTTCGGGACTCGTCCTGGTCGCGAAGGCGCCGGCGGCATTCGATAGCCTGCGGCTTCAGTTTCGCCGCCGCAAGGTCAAAAAAACTTATTGGGCGCTCGTTTGGGGAGCGACCGCGGCAGAGGGGACGATCGAGTTTCCCATCGTCCATGACTCCCGCGACCGAAGACGGATGCACGTCTTGAAGAATACAGATCGCACGCGTGAGCCAGTGAAGCACTGGCGGGCGCTCACCATTTTTAAGATGATCTGTCAGCGGGGCAATCTGAGTCTAGTCGAGGTCGAAATGGCAACCGGCGTGACGCATCAGATTCGGGTTCACCTGGCGGTCATAGGTCACCCCATCATAGGGGATGTCTTATACGGTCAGGCGGGCTCGGAAACATTCGGACTCAATCGGCACTTTCTGCACGCACGGGCCTTGGAATTCCGCCACCCGAAAGATGACCGAAGGATCAAGGTCGAAGCCGGATTGCCCGAGGAGCTTCAGGAAGTCTTAAGCCATCTGAAGATGAAACCTTAAGCCGCGCTGCTGCGAATCCCTTTGGCCTTGGCGCAGCCGCCGCAAAAGTTGTTTAGTGTGACGGCTTCTTCTAGCCAACCATCGTCGAGGTTGTGGCAGATCTTTTTGCACTCGAAGCAGATGAAATAGAGACCGTCGATGGTCTTATTGATCTTTTCGCGGTTGAGGACTCGGCCTCGTAATTTGTCGATGCGGATGCCCAGCAGCTCTTCGTAGTTCCTTTTGATCTTGCGCCTGCCGGCCTCGTCGCTTGGCAGGTCTTCGTCATCAGCATCTTCCTGGTTGCCATCCTCGATGTAGTCGTGAGCCCGGTCCTTCGGCGGCCGGCCGGCGGTTTTCTTTTTCGGTCTCGCCATTTGCTTTAATTCATTCTCCCGCAGGGGGCTATTCGCGCGAAAGCGGATGCAAGTTTAAACATGATTGGATTCATCGCGCAGCCTGGAAACGGCTTTTATTCATAATGAACGGTTGGAAAGTTGTCAATAGCGGCGTGGATGTCTGATGAATCATGCGCCAGCCGGCTCGCGTGCATCGGGATCGCTAAACCGAGAGAACCTGCGCCTACCAAAAAGTTTTCCGCGTCAAAAACTGAAAGACGGGACCCGTCGAATACTATGAATAAGAAAGAATCGCCGAAATGAATGGATGGGTGACGGCAAGAGTGATGGAGACGAACCCGGTGGGCTCGTGTTTACCCATCACCCTCATCGTCGTTGGTTTTACTGCCTAATGGCTGCGGCCCGTCTCTGCA
>JAUYJC010000045.1 GCA_030688735.1 Deltaproteobacteria bacterium | reverse complement strand
TTATTGGAAAGCTTACTAGATTTCATCCTTGCCTTCCTTGGGACGGGACTGATCAAAAACAAGCTTGTCATCAAACCTAACCAACTCTCTTCATAGCCCGCTTCGAATAGTTCACAGATCTCCGTCTATCAGACCCAACTTTCACGTTTCCGGAATTCCGGAAACGTGAGGAAGGTCGCGGCCATTCACGCGGTCGTCTTCTTGGCACAATGCCTCTTTGCGGTTACCAGCGATCGTTGATCTGCATCTTTGCCTTGGCACTGAGCGTGCGTCTAGTCGTCATTTTCACGATGCAGGATGGCTTTTATTTTGCCGATTCCGTTGAGTACTCCGCGGCGGCGGTGAACCTGCTGGCAAATGGAGAGTTCGGCGAAGCCTATACGAGGCCTCCTGTTTATCCGGTATTCCTCGCCGGGATTTACGCCGTGTTTGGAGAGAAGATTGTCGCGGTACGAATAGTGGAGTCTGTGGTGGGCGCGGGGCTCGCGGTTCTGATCGCGCTGCTGGCAGGTCGGATTGCTGGCGCGCAGGTAGGGGCGCTGGCTGGCCTTCTGTGGAGCCTTTACCCGATGGCTGTCTTCATTGCCGGGCTGGTCTACCCGGAGACGGTGGTAACGACGCTGTTGGCCTGCGGTGTGCTGTGCATGGTGCCGAAAGCGGGCCGGGAGTTAGGGCCAAGGCGGATTTTCATTGGTGGCGTGCTGTTCGGTCTGGCCGCGTTGACCAAGCCGGTTGTTCTGGTCACGATCGCGGCTGCGGCTCTCTGGATCATGTATTGGCGGCGCGCGCAAGGTTTTTCGCTTGCGGCGTTGTTTCTCGTCGCGGTGGCCCTTCCGCTCGCGCCGTGGACGGCGCGCAACTTTTCCGTTCACGGCGGCCTCGTGATCGTCGAGCCGCGACTGGTCGCGAGTCTCCCGTGGATCGGTGAATTCGGGCAGGCGGGTGCGGACACGCCGACGACTAAAGCTGAAGCCATTATGCAACACCCCGTTCAATTTGCCATCCACTTTGCCGCGGAGTTTGCTCAATTCTGGGAGTTGTACCCTCAGCGGATTGAAATAGACAAGCCAGGTTTCCGAGAGAGCATGCATCAGCGAGATCCTCGCATCGTTAAAAGGACCATATTGGGAACCAGGTGGACCGACGTCATAAGCATCCTGAGCGTAGGACCTATGTTTCTTTTCGCTCTAATAGGGGCCGGCGCGATGTGGTTTCAAAAGGAGCAAAGACAAGCTTTCTCTCTGCTCGGTCTGACCATCTTGTCATTCGCCGTCGGTTACTCGTTTTTCTACAGCAAGACCCGTTATCGGATCCCCATCGAGCCCTATATCGTCATTCTGAGCGCTGTCGGCTTAAGGCAGACGTGGATTGCACTGAGCAGGCGACCGGCGCGAGAGCCGGTGCCGATCTGAGCGCTCGGGCAGCCTCGGGGAACGGAGATATCACCACGAAGGCACGAAGGGCACGAAGGGTTTAAGGTCAAAGTTCGAGGAACCGGAATGTTCACCGCGGAGACGCTGAGGCCGCTGAGAAAAAACAACTCGGATATATCACCGCGAAGGCACAGCGCGGCGAAGCCGCAACCAAAGATGCAGGCCCTAATTCACCGCAGAGGCTCAGAGTTCGCAGAGTTCGGAATATTTCTTAATCAAGAACTCCTTACTCCGCGTCCTCTGCGTCTCCGCGGTGAGATCTCTTTTGGACCGATACAATCAAGACCGCCACTGGATAATTTGCGCGAGCCGCGCAAATTATCAACGATAGTAGTACGAAGAGCACGAAAGAAAGAATATTTAACCGCAAAGAACGCAAAGGGCGCAAAAAGATAATCCACCACAGAGACGCAGAGGTCAGAAGCCAAGAGCGAAGGGCAAAGAGCAAAGAACGTGTTGAACGATTTGAACGACTGGAACCGTTGGAACGACTGGAACGGAGCGCCGCGCTGGAACGGCTTGAACCACTGCCCGAAGCACCGATTTGAACGTCTTGAACGGAGCGTAGCGGTTGAACGTTTTGAACGACTGCTCTCTTTGCTTTGAACCTTGAACCTGGAACTTTGAACATTGCTTCATCCTCTTAACAAGAAGGTCGTCATCATCGGCGCAGGCCCCGCCGGTCTGACCGCGGCTTATCAATTGTGCAAGGCCTCGGTCGAGTCCGTTGTCCTGCAAAAGGATACCGCGATCGGCGGGCTTGCCCGCACGGTCAACTATAAGGGATACCGGGTCGATATCGGGGGGCATCGCTTTTTTACCAAAGTCAAAGCAGTTGACAATATGTGGCGCGAAGTGCTGCCGAACGGAGATTTCTCCAGCCAGAAGCGCCTATCACGGATCTACTTCAATCGAA
This sequence comes from Deltaproteobacteria bacterium, assembly GCA_030688735.1. Taxonomy (GTDB): domain Bacteria; phylum Desulfobacterota; class Binatia; order UBA9968; family UBA9968; genus JACPFE01. The sequence goes on along the minus strand of JAUYJC010000045.1, from coordinate 4,719 downwards.
GATATTTTTACTATCCCTTGCGGCCCGTCAACGCCTTGTTCGGCCTGGGATTTTGCAATAGCCTTTTCATCCTTCTCAGTTATTTCAAGGCTCGATGCTTCCCGCAAAAACCCGAGGAGACGTTTGAACAGTGGGTATCGAATCGTTTCGGAAAACGGCTATTCAAAATCTTCTTTGAGACCTACACGGAAAAAGTGTGGGGAATGCCTTGTAGCGAAATAGCCGCCGACTGGGCCGCGCAACGCATCAAGGATCTGTCGCTTCTCGCGGCCGTTAAAAACGCGTTTTTCAAACAAGGGACGGCTGATAAGGCAGGGATCATAAAAACATTAATTGATAGTTTCGATTACCCCAGGCATGGCCCGGGCATGATGTGGGAGAGGGTGAGTGAGGTGGTGTGTCAAAACGGCGGCCGGGTCCGTTTGGGAGCGGACGTTAAAAAAATAGTATGGGCGAACAATAGGGTAAAGGCCGTTGAAATCGAGGTTAACGGGAAAAAAGAGTTCGTCGAAGGGAGCCACTTCATCAGCAGCATGCCGATAGGCGAGTTGATTCGAGGCTTCGAACCGCCTGTGCCCGAGAGCGTGCTGCAGGCCGCCACGGCGCTTCAGTACAGAGACTTTCTCAAGGTGGCCATTATCGCCAAAAAGGCTGACGTCTTTCCGGATCACTGGATCTATGTTCATGATCCCAACGTGAAGGTGGGCAGAATCCAGAATTTCAAGAACTGGAGTAAGGACATGGTTCCGGATAGTGCCAAAACTTGTTTGGGACTGGAGTATTTTTGTTTCGTAGGAGATGGGCTATGGAATCTTTCGGATCGAGAATTAATCGCTCTCGGCACGAAGGAACTGGAAACCTTGGGTCTAATTCGATCTTCCGAGGTTGAGGACGGCTTCGTGATCAGGGCGCCCAAAGCCTACCCGGTTTATGATTTCACCTATCGGGAATCGCTCCAGGTCATTCGTCGCTTTCTTGAGCGCATCGATAACTTACAACTCGTGGGCCGCAATGGCATGCATAAATACAATAATCAGGATCATTCGATGTTGACGGCTATGTTGGCGGTCAAAAACATCATGGGTGCAAGCTTCGATCTATGGAGCGTGAACGGCGATCAGGACTACCACGAAACGGTCCGAGACCATGGAGAAAGAGAAGCGGATGAGTTTGCGGACCTCGCCTCCACTCAGCCCTTCGTCCCGGAACGCAGGGCGACACTGAAGTGTGATTAAAAACAGTTCCCCTGGCGGCACAACCGATCATCTTACTACTGGGCAGCGTGAGTGATGGAGACGTTTCTGCATAGGTTCGATGACGCCGGCGAAAGGTCTCGTGAAGCAGGTCGCGAGACAACATCGTCCCCTGGTGCGCAGACGATCTCCGTGATTATCCCGGTGCACAATGGGGGCGCGAACTTTCGCAGGTGCCTGGCAAGTCTGGCAGCAGCCGCGCCTCCTGCCGCGGAAGTCATCGTCGTCGCCGATGGTGACACGGACGGCTCCCGGTTTCTTGCCGAGTCCTTTGGTGCCCAAGTGCTGAAACTGCGTGCTCCAAGAGGACCCGCCGGAGCACGGAATCTCGGGGCGCGCAGAGCCCGGGGCGACATTCTCTTTTTCTTGGATGCAGACGTGGTCATTCCGCCCGACGCCTTGAGGCAGGTTGCGGATGTGTTCCGGCAGGAGCCGGGCGTGGCCGCCGTCTTCGGATCGTATGATGACGAGCCGGCCGTCCCCAACTTCCTCTCGCAATACAAAAACCTTTTCCATCACTACGTGCATCAGACCGCTCGCGCGGAGGCTTCGACTTTCTGGGGAGGGTGCGGGGCTATCCGCCGGGATGCCTTCCTGGCCGTGGGCGGCTTCGATGAGAGTTATCGCCGGCCTTCCATCGAAGATATTGAATTAGGTCATCGGTTGAAGCGGGCCGGCTACCGCATTCGGCTTAACAAGGCGTTGCAGGTGAAGCATTTGAAGCGCTGGACCGTCGCGTCGCTGTTGCAGTCCGATTTCTGGTGTCGCGCCGTGCCGTGGACCGAGCTGATCATGCGGGACCGGCGGTTCATCAACGATTTAAACGTACGGGTCTCAAGTCGGATCAGCGTGCTGCTCACCTATGGATCGCTGGGCTCTTTGATCGGAGCGTGGTGGTGGGCCGGCTTTTGGGCACTCGCCGCCACGCTTGGGTTTGCGCTCCTGGCACTCAACGCGCCGCTGTACCGTTTCTTTCACTGCAAGCGCGGCCTCTGGTTCGCGATACGAGCGCTACCCTGGCACTGGCTTTACTATCTCTACTGCGGCCTGGCATTCGTCATCGGGGTTGTCCGCTATCTGGCGCCGAGGCAAAGAGTGGCCGGGGTGGGGCTCGCCAGAACCCGAGGGGAATGGTCCGGCAAATAGTGCGCCTCGAAGGGCAGGTAGGCGACTCTGCGGGGTTGATTTCCGCCCACTTTAGGCACGGATCGTAAAAAACGCTTCGGCTCGTCGATAGATGGAAAACCGTGAGGCTGATCCGCCGGGCGAGGCTATTCAAATGGACGGTATGGCGGGTCGGGCTGGAAGTCGATGCCAAGGGTTTGTTGATGAGTCCTCTATTAGTGCGCAACCGGCAACGAGACGCGGCTGCGTGGCTGCAAACGCTCGAAATCATAACATGAAGAATACCCAGGTTGCGGTTGAAAATGAAAGGGTATTCCGCCGGTGGGATTATCCTTTATTTATTCTGTTAACCTGCATAAACCTTTCGGCAATTTTCTACTTTTTTTCCTATTGGTTTTTTGTCGATGAGTTGCGGCACCACCCGGTGACTTATTCGGTGCTGACTCTTACGTTATTGGCGCCACTAGCAAGCTATCAGTTGCGCTGGTTCTTATTGCCGAGCATGAGGCGGCCCAAGCCTGTGACGGCACGGTCCGGCTGGAAAGTGGGTGTGGCAACGACCTTCGTGCCGGGTGCGGAGCCGCTTGAGATGTTGGATGAGACCGTCCGGGCCTTGATCGCCCTGGACTATCCGCACGACACATGGGTGCTGGACGAAGGCGAGGATGACCGGGTCAAGGCGTTGTGCCGGGAACTTGGCGCAAAGTATTTCAGTCGAAAGACCATGCCGCAGTATCAGTCTGAAGGCGGCACCTTTCAGTCCCGCTCCAAGCATGGAAATTACAATGCGTGGTTATACGAAATCGGTTTCGACCGCTATGAGATCATTACCAGTTTTGATCCGGACCACGTGCCCGGCCCGGCTTTCCTTTCCAAAGTTCTCGGTTATTTCGAAGATCCGAAGGTAGGTTATGTGCAGGCGGCTCAGGCGTACTACAATCAAAAGGCAAGCTTCATCGCACGGGGAGCGGCTGAGGAGACTTATGCCTACTATTCCTCGTTACAGATGACCGCCTACGCGATGGGTTACCCGATCGTTACGGGTTGCCACAATACGCACCGAGTTACTGCCTTGAAGACGTTAGGTGGCTTCGCCGCGCATGATGCCGACGATCTGCTGATCACCCAACTGTATCGGGCCTCGGGCTGGGAAGGGGTCTATGTGCCGCAGATTCTCGCCAGGGGCCTGACGCCCGTCGATTGGCGCGGGTACCTCATTCAACAGCGGCGCTGGGCGCGTTCCGTTTTGGACATAAAACTTCGCCTTTACCCGAGACTGTCGCGCAACTTTTCCAGGAAGACGCGGGTGATTGGTTTTTTGCACGGACTGAATTACTTGCAGGACGGTATGATGACGCCAGTCGGCCTGAGCCTTTTGGTTTTCATTCTTGTGACCGGAAAGACGCAGTTGCTCTCATACCGGATCGGATCGAAGCTGGCTATCTTATACGCCGTGCTGCAACTCTGTGATTTTTACCGCCAGCGGTTCTATCTGGACCGGCGAAGTGAATGGGGGTGGCATTGGAGAGCCGGGGTGTTACAGTTTGCTAAATGGCCGTATTTTGTACTGGCTCTCTATGAGGTCCTGTTCGGCAGGCGAGTGCCATATGCGATAACACCCAAAGTAAAAACGATGTCACGAGGTGCCCTGTTGCTGTGGCCACACATGTTTGTTGCTTTTGTGCTTTGCGCCGCATGGGTTATTGGTACGGCTTCCGCCCAGAGTATTTCCCTCCCCGTTCATGTATGGACCGCGCTCCTGATGGCAGGCTCTCTCGCGGTCGTATTGACGGAGTTTATAGATTTTCCGAATCCATACGATAAGAAGCTGCTTACATATAAAAAGGACAGCTCGACGGTCTCGCCCCGAGGTATCCGCGTCGCGTCGCCGCCGTTGCCGGAATCAAGACCCGAGTCCGTTTAAAAAAAAGGGGGGGGGTAAAATTTTAGAGTCGCCAGGGTCAGACTTTTACATCTGTGTGTCCAGATGAATTGCTGTCGTGATCCATAGGGTGACTCTCACTAGATGAGGGAAGTCCCACGGCGGTAAAAGCCAGGAGCCGCCTAGCTTGGGTAGCAGCATGGAGAGTAATCGAGATGCTGGAGCCTACCGACAAAGTCAGCTTCGGGCTGATGAGCGAGTGACCGGGTTGCAATGTGAGTAAACGCTGAGCAAGCCTCGTTAAAGCCTAGAACCGGTGGTCGAGCCGCTCAAATATCGGCGAAGACAGCACGGATTATTTCAGACTGGCTGAAGGGATAGTTTGCACCGGCGGGGTATTGGCGGCGACACGGTGACAGGGAGACGACAGAAACTGGAGAAGTCCTGTATGCCCCGAAG
>JAUYJC010000041.1 GCA_030688735.1 Deltaproteobacteria bacterium | reverse complement strand
TAGATCGCCATGCTTCCTCCTCAAGTTATTTCCGTTTGCGCTCTTTTGCGCCTTGGCGCAAGAACCTAATACCGTTCAAGACGTTCAACCCGTTCAATTCGTTTAAGCCGTTTGAACGGAGCGAAGCGGTTGAACGGCTTGAACGTTTTGAACTCTAAATCGAAGGCGCAACGGGTTTTCCGTTTCTCATCGAAGCCCAAAGAACTGCCGCCCGTATTTGCCCAGCACCTTTTTGCGCAGCTCGGGGCTGGTCTCGGCGACCGCGGGGAACCTGGCCATCCATTCGTAGGGCCTGCACGCGTCGATGACCGCCCGGGAGTTCATCAGGACTTTCGAATCGGGGTGAATCATCGGATCGAGGGAACTCGACCAGCAGCGCCGCTGGATGTCGATATCGCCTTCCGGGTCGCAGCGGGTCGACAACGCCCAAACCACGTCGTCGATGCGCGTCGGGTCGATGTCGTCGTCGACGACGATGGTGAAGCGGTTTTGATATCCCCCGGAGAAGCACTGCGAGGCGATGACGCCCGCTTGTTTGACGTGGCCGGGGTAGCGTTGTTTGATGGCGACCACGGTGAACTGCCGCGGCCCGGGCTCATGCGACCAGACACCGCGAATCTCGGGCACGCCGGCTTTCTCCAGTTCTTCCCAGACATGCGCGGAACGGGTGATCGCGCGCAGCAGCGTCAACACATGCGGCGGGCGCGCCGGGTTGGCACAGGAGACGATGGGATCGTTTCGATTCAGAACGCGCTTCACGCGAACAACCGCTTCGAGACTGCGCGGGCTGGCGTAATAACCGGGCCACTCGCCGAACGGCCCTTCTTCTTTTAAATCGCCCGGGCGAATCTCTCCTTCCAACACGATCTCGGCGTCTACCGGGTACGGCAGGCCCGTGATGTCGCTGCGAATGACCTTGATCGGCTCGCCTCTCAGGCCGCCGGCGAAATCGAATTCGCTAATGCCAGATGGCACCGGACTGCATGCGGCGAACCACACTAGCGGATCGCAGCCGAGTACGATGTTAACGGGCATCGCGACACCTTTCTCAAAATACTTCTGCTTGTGAATGTAACCATGCTTTCCCGGTCCGATGTAAATCCCGGCGCTTGTTTTATCCTGGGACATCATCCGATAGGTGCCGGCGTTGATCCAATCCGAATCCGGATCCTTTGTAATCACCAAGTGGCCCGTTCCCAGATAGCGGCCGCCGTCTTTTTCGTGAAGCAGCGGCGCTGGAAAGCGCCAAAGGTCGACATCCTTCCCTTCCTGAGCGTGCTCATGGACCGGTCCGCTCCGCACTTCCTCCATTGGGATTGGTGCGCAGCGTCCCATCCTATCGTGATACATCCTGGTAAACTCCAACACGTGATCGAATTCCTCGGTAATCCCCAGCGTTAACGCGATGCGTCCTGGCGAGGCGAAATGGCCGAAGAGTGTTCGATATCCGTTCGCGTGGCCTTTGATCTTGTCGAAGATCAGCGCCGGTGGATAGGGCGGATGCTCGCGATAGAGCACGTCGACGATGGCACCCATCTCGAGGTTCCAGTCGACATCTTCGAGCGTTCTCAGCTCGCCGAGCTCGTCGACTTTAACCAGCCAATCGCGCAGGCCGTCATAAATCATAGTTGTTCCTTTACGAGCAATACTTCTTAACCACGAAGCGCCCATCGCGGCGAAGCCGCAACCAAAAGGGGACAGTCCCCTTTCCGGAAGGGGGACTGTCCCCTTTCTTGAAACCCGCCCCTACAGAGATGCGTTACTGCATGGCAGCTGTGTCGGGTGCTTTTTTCAAGGTAAGCGTCAATCCGGGTTTGCGGATGACAATTTGATTGCAGTCTTTTTTCTTGCTCAACTCTTCGAGCAAACGGAGCAACGGTTGTTTTCCGTCAAGCTGCGGCCGAGGCGCGCCTTCGTTCGCGAGCGCGTTCACGGCATCCGTCCCGGCGTAGACCCGGAGCAGAAGCTCTTCATCGGAAGCGCCGCCGAATTTGGCGCGCACTTCCCTCAGAGAAAGATCGCGCGGTCGCCAATTTTCCCAGTCCTTCGCGCGACCGCGACTTAATATTTTGTCCTTCACGTTGGGTTCCATCAGCCCCGGCGCTTCCCTGCCCCAGATTCCCAACGCGTATTGGATGACTTGATCGGTGACTTCCTTGTAGCGCTCGCCGACGATCACGTTGATCGCCGCCTGGCTGACGACGAACTGCGAGAGCGGCGTCACCATGATCGGGTAGCCGAAGTCCGCGCGCACCCGCGCCGCTTCTTCGAGAGTCGCCTGCAACCGATCTTGCTTGCCGACCAGCTTCAACTGATGGCGCAGATTGGAGATCACGCCGCCCGGCACCTGGTGCAAATACTGCGACTCGTCGTAGGCGAACGGCTTGCCGATGGCGAGCCCCTCACTTTTCGCCACTGCGGTGAAATGATCTTCGACGGGTTTCACTTCCTCGTCATTCACCACCGGAGTATAACCCAGAGCTCGAAGATTTCTCGCGACGTTGAGAATCGACGGCTGTGATGAACCGTTGGCGAGCGGCGGGATCGACGTGTGCAGGGCATTGATACCGAGTTTGACCGCTTCGAGATAGCAAAGCGGCGCCAAACCATTATTGCAATGGGCGTGATACTCCACGGGAGTATCGCCGGCATTTTTCAAGATGGCGGGGATCAGCGTTCGCGCCCGCTCGGGCGTGAGCAAACCGCCCACGTCTTTGAAGCAAATTCGATAGGGCCGGATCGACGCCGCCTCCCGTACCTTTTTTGCATAATAGTCGTCGGTATGGCGCGGCGAGACGGAATAGATGAGATTGACGACGGTCTCCATCCCGATGTCGCGAAGCTCAGTTACTTCATCTCTCATCTCCTCGAAGTCGTTCCAGCAGTTCGAAGTTCGCGTCAGCGTGATGCCGTAAAAAACCACACGCTCGACAAACAGCCTCATCGCCGCGTGCGGCAGTTTTTCCATCGCGCCGGAGCCGTGCATGCCACCGTGGTTGCGTAGCCGTGTACGGCGAAAGTGCTTGGTCCCCTCGCGCAGCCACACCCAGGGATTTTCCTTGTGCTCACGCACGTACTTCTTGAGCATGATCGACACGAAAAATTCCATCGACTCAAAGCCGATCCGGTCCATCTGGGCCGCAATCGGCAGCATCGCGCCGGTCTTCATTCCCAGCGCCCAGAGGCTCTGTTGCCCGTCGCGCAACGTGGTGTCGATAAAATAAATCTCGCTCATGAGAGGCCTAGCCGCTGAATTCTTCCCTCTGTGACCACGAAGATCACAGCGGGGCGAAGCCGCAACCGAATCTCGGAGTATCTCCCGCAAAGACGCCAAGGCCGCAAAGGAAGAGCATTGTCATTTCGAACGAAGAGAGAAATCTTTCCTAGATCCCTCGCATTCGCTCGGGATGACAGGCCTTGGGCCTGTCGCTTGGCGTCTTTGCGCCTTTGCGAGAGGCAAATCCGAATCAGAGAGTCTTCGATCACCGGACAATTTACCCAGGCTGCGCGTTATGACAAACATGTTGGTCTTTGTTTTCGAATAGTAATTACACGAAGGTTTCGGACTCTTGTTATTTTTGAACTTCTTAACTTCGTGACCTTCGTGGTAAAAGGTGCATTTTCTTTTCGGTTGCGGCGCAGCTGCGCTGGGTCATTCGTGGTAATTTGTTAACGGCGCGCAGGCACACTACCGGTGCTACACCATCACTGCAACCGTCGCCAGTTATTTCTTCGCCGGCGCCGTTTTGCTTTGCGCCAGTAGCTCCCTGAGGATCGAATAATCCCCCAATTTGCTCCGATCCACCGAGGCCGCGCGCTTGTCGACATAGACCATCATCTTAACCAGGTTTTCAACCGCGGCGTCCGGCGGGACGAGATCGACGGTTGCCCGCGTGCGCATCTGCTCGTAAGCGTGGTCGAGACTCTCCTTGTCATCGCCCGGCATGAGGCGACGCAGAACGCCAATGGACCCTTCTTTGTTGGTCGTGACGTAGGCGGTGGCGTCCAGGTAGGCTTTCACGAAACGGACCCACTTGTTTCGGTTGGCCTTCAGCTCGGCAACCGTTACCACGATCGGGCCATTCATGAAAGGAGTCTTCTTGCCGGTGACGAGATGAAAGCCCAACTTCTTCATCTTCGTTTCGAAGACAAAATCCACCGGCGCGGCGTCGATGCCCCCGCGAATGAGCGCCGCCAGCCTTTCCTGGGAACCGCCCAGTTGCAGCAGCGTCACGTCCTTGGTCGTGTTGAGCCCGGCATCTTCCAACATGACGCGCAACACCAGCGACGATTTTCCACCGAGCCTGTTGATGCCGATCTTCTTGCCCTTGAGTTGCGCCAGATCGTCGATCTTTTCCCGCGTGATCATGGTGTAAGATACGAGATTATCCCAACAGCCCAGCGAGACCATCGGCACGCCCTGTATGTTGGATTGCACCAGGCCGGTGGGAGCCCCCGAGGTCGCGTCGATGTCGCCGGAAATCAACGCTTGATAGGTGGTAGGCTCGCTGTTGATCCTGATGATCTCGGCCTTCAACCCATTCCTTTCGAAGAAGCCTTTTTCATGGGCGACAAAGACCGGAAAGGAAACGGCGGGAAACAACGGCACGCCGATTCGGACCTTTTCTTGGGCGAACCCCGCGCGGGGTACGAGTCCATTAAGCAAGAGAACTAGAAAAAAGAATCTGACAACCGCGGCTTTCGTCATGGTCGCTCCTTATATTCACAGAATTCGGGAAAGCGCGGCTATTATCCTTTATGTATCGTAAGGTTTGCAAGGCCATTTTTGTTCGGCTTGACGGGCGGCAACTTTGTGCCGGGTCAAACAACTCGATGATAGTCGAGCCATCGACGTGAAACGAAATCGGCCGCCTTGGTTGCGCGCGCGAGATTGTTGGGGTCTTTATCGCGGACTCAAGCTCCCAGCGCCTTTCTTAGCTGGACGAAGGACTGGAGCTGTCCCTGGTTGATCGTGACTTGATTGTCCTGCGCCTGGTAGAGGCTACGCTGGGTCTCAAGCAAGTTTAAGTAATCGATGGCGCCGGCATCGAAGCGCGCCTTGGCGATATTGTAGGCGTTCTGTGATTCGATCACCGTCGCGCGTGCGATCACGGCGCGGTCGTTGCTACTTTTCAAAGCGGCGAGCGCATCTTCGACTTCACGGAAAGCGGTCAGCACGGTTTTTTGATAGGTCGCAGCGAGCTCTTTCTGGCGTGCCGTGACGTTGTCGAGATTGCCGGTGAGCTTGCCACCGGTGAAGATCGGCGCTAGCAGGCTGGACGCAATCGATGTGGCCGCGGCGGCGGGGCCGCCGAAGCCGGCGGCGATCGCCGAATCAAGACCAAGCGTCAGCGAAGGGAAAAAGGCTGCCCGCGCCGCGCCGATGTCGGCATTGGCGCCGCGCAGACCGGCTTCTGCGCTCTGGATGTCCGGCCGCGCTGTCAGCAGCGTCGCCGGCGGCATGAGATTGACCTGCGGCATGGTGACCGACGCCAATTCAAATCTCGGTAGCGGCAAATTCTGCGGCGCTCGCCCGAGCAGAATCGCCAGGGCATTCACGGTAGTGGTCTGCTGTTCGATCAACGACGCCAGCGCGGTGCGAAAGCCGTTGACCGCGACGCGCTGTTGGGAAACTTCGAGGCCGGAGACACTGCCCTGGGCAAATCGCGCCTCGACGATGCGGAGAATCTCTTCGGCGTTTTTGAGACTGAACTCGGCGATGCGGATGCGATCGTTGAGGCTTAAAATCTGCGTGTAAAAGTTGGTCAGATCGGCGGTCACGACCAAGCGCACCGTTTCGCGATCGAAGCGGCTCGCCTCAGTCCGGTAGTCGGCCGATTTAGCGGTGTTGCGGTTTTTGCCCCACAGATCGACTTCGTAGCTGACGCTGCCGCCGACGCGCGCCGCGTTGGTGTCCTTTGGGTCTTGATAGGTGCGCGACGCCGAGCCGCTGGCATTGATCGTCGGATAGAGCGGCGAAGCGGCGATTTTCGCCTGCGCGCGCGCTTGTTCGATGCGCTGCAGCGCGGCGACGAGATCGAGATTTTGCGCGAGAGCGAGTTCCACCAGGCGATCGAGATCGGCGCTGCCGAGCTCGCGCCAGAACGGCGTGGGGCTCGTTTGCGCATTCACGCCGATTCCCGCAACGCTGCTCCAGCCCGCGGGAACAGCCATCTGCGGCCGCTCGTATGTGGGCGCGAGACTGCAAGCCGACAAGGCCAGCGAGAAGGCGACGGTACCGTTCAATAGCAGTTTACCCATGATCCACCTCACTCCGATGCCAATGCGACGACCGGGTCCAACTGCGCCGCCTTGCGCGCCGGCAGGTAACCGAAAATCAATCCCGTAGCCGACGCGCAGACGAAGGCGAGCACCGCCGGCGTGATTGAAAAAATCACCGCCATGCCGCTGAAGCGCAGTACCAGGCCGGCGCCGACGCCGACGAGAATTCCCAACACACCTCCGACGGCGCAGACCACCGCGGCTTCGATGTTGAATTGCAACAAGATGTCGCGCATGCGCGCGCCGGTGGCCATGCGAATGCCGATCTCGCGGGTGCGTTCGACCACGCTCACTAGCATGATGTTCATCACGCCGATGCCGCCGACCAGCAGCGAGATCGCCGCCACGGTGCCCAACAACAAGGTAAAGGTGTCCTGGGTTTCCATGGCCGCCTGGAGATAGGATGCCATGTTGCGCACGCTGAAGTCCTCCGTTCGATGGCGCGCTTTAAGCAACGTCTCGATGCTCGCCTGCGTGCCCTCGATGTCGGTCGTGTCGGAGACCTTGACGGTGATGCTGCTCAAATAGCTCTTGCCGAAGATGCGCACCAGGCCGGTCGTTATCGGAACAAATATGACGTCGTCCTGATCGCTACCGAAGGGCGAAGCGCCTTTTTCGCTCATGACGCCGATCACCAGAAAAGGCACGTTCTTCATCAAAATATATTTACCAACGGGGTCGCGACCGTCTGAGAAAAGCGTCTTGGCGACGGTTTTGCCCAGAACAACGACGGCGGCATAGTGTTTCAGATCGTCGGAGTTGAAAAACTGTCCTTCGGCCACCGGCCAGTCGCGCGCCAAAGGAAATTCTGCGCCGGTGCCCTGGGTGGAAGTCTGATAGTCAATGTTGCCGTAGCGCGCGGTGGCGCGGCCGTTGCGCTCGGGCAGTGCGGTTTCGATATTCGGCAAGGCTTTGATTGCTTCGGCGTCCTCCGGCACCAGGGTCGCGATGTCGCCGGAATTACGGATGCCCGCGGCGCCGGTGCGTATGAGCATCAAATTGGTGCCGAAGGAGCTGATGCGGTCGAGAACTTTCTGGCGGCTGCCTTCCCCCACGGCAAGCATCGCCACCACGGCGGCGACGCCGATGATGATGCCGAGCAACGTAAGCGCGGTGCGAAACAGATTGACCCGCAGCGAGCGCCATGCCGTGGTCAGGGCCTCCTGCGCGCTGGCGGTGAGGCTCACGCCATCGCTCAGTTCGCGCTCGCCGTCGTCGCTCATAGCGCCGGCGCTTGCGGCGGCACCGGTATCTTCGATGATCCGGCCATCTTGCAGGCGCACGATCCGTTCGGCGTTTTGCGCGATGTTTTCCGCATGGGTGATGAGAATGATCGTGCGGCCGTCGGCGTGCAGCTTCCTGAGCAGGGCCAGCACTTCGTCGCCGCTTTTGCTGTCAAGCGCGCCGGTGGGCTCGTCGGCGAGAATCACGGGCGGATCATTGACCAGGGCCCGGGCGATGGCGACGCGCTGCTGTTGTCCGCCGGAAAGTTCCGACGGACGATGATCGGTGCGATCGCCGAGGCCGAGCCGTTCGAGCAGTTCGATCGCCCGCCGGCTGCGCTTTTGTCTCGGCAAGCCGGCGTAGACCGAAGGAATCTCCACGTTCTCCCTCGCCGTGGCGGTTGCCAGGAGATTGTATTTTTGAAACACAAATCCGAAAGTCTCGCGGCGCAGGGTGGCGAGATCGTCGGGCTCCAGATGGGCGGCTTCTCTGCCCAGCACCTTGTAGCTGCCCGCGGTCGGCCGGTCGAGGCAGCCGATGATGTTCATCATCGTCGACTTGCCGGAGCCGCTTTGGCCCATGATCGCGACAAACTCGCCACTGCGGATTTTTAGCGATACGCCGTCCAGGGCGCGCACCACGGTTTCGCCGTTTTTATAATGCTTATGAAGGTCGCTCAGTTCGAGAATCGTCGCGTTCATAGCTGCGGACCTCGGTTGAAGCGCGGCGTACTGCTTCGCTGGCCGCCGCCCGCCTGATTACTGCCGGTGCCGCCGCCAGGGCGGCTGGTGGCGATCTGATCGCCTTCGTTCAAACCGTCGGTGACTTCCGCTTGAGTGCGGGTCAGTAGGCCGACGTGGATCGTGCGCGGTTCGCGCCCGGCCGGCGTCACGACCGAAACTCGGTAGGCCTCACCTTTGTCGTTATCCGCGTTCGGCACGCGCCGAGTCAAAACTTCCGCCGGCACGATCAAGGCGTTGTCGGCCTTGCCGAGGATGAAAAATACCTGAGTCGTCATGCTGGTCATAAGGCGGCGACCTTCGTTTTTCACGTCGATCAAAACATCGTAGAGCACCACGTCGTTGACGATCTGCGGCGTCGGCAGGATCTGCCGCACCGTGCCCGGCCAGCGCCGTTCGCTATTGCCGAGCGTGGTGAAATAGGCCGGCATGTTTGCCTTGATGCGGCTCACGTCCGCTTCGGCCACCTGGGCGCGCACGGTCATCAGGTCGAGATTGGCGATCTGCAAGACCGTCGGCGCGGTCTGGTTGGCATTGAGCGTCTGCCCTTCCTTGGTCGGTAAAGTCGTCACCGTGCCCGCCATTGGCGCGTAAATTTTTGTGTAACCGAGATTGGTCCGGCTGGCTTTCAAATTGGACTCGGTTTCCTGGATCTGTGCGACGATCGAGTCTACCTGGGCACGAGCGACGGCGGCCTGAGATTCCGTTTCTTGCAAAGCCTGCTGGCTGACCGCGTTCACAGCGATTAGGTTCTTGTTGCGTTTGAGATTCTGTTCGGCCAGAACCGCCTCGGCCTTCTGCTGCTTGAGCTGGGCGCGCAAACTGTTTTGCTTCGCTTCCCCTGCTTCGACCTGGGCCTGATAAACGCGCGGGTCGATCTCGGCGAGCAGTTGGCCCTTGGTCACGGTATCGCCGATGTCAACGCGGATTGCCTTGAGCTGGCCGGAGACCTGCGTGCCGACGTCGACGTACTGCTTCGCTTCGAGCTTGCCCTGCGACGTGACGACTTCTTCGATGTTGCCGCGGGTGACTGCGATCGGACGCGCAACATCGCTCTCGGGTTTTTGCGACGCGTTGCTGTACCAGTACCAGCCGCCGGCTGCGATCACCCCGACAGCCAGCAGGCCGATGAGCTTTTTTCGCTGTGATTTTGCCATGGTAAATTTCCAAGTCATATTCTTGCTCGTCCCTTCGCCGAGGTTGTCATCTCTTGATACGAATCACCGGCGCCGAGTCTTCGCGGCGGCGAAAAAAAAACGCCGGGACTGCCGGCGCTTTTTGAAAACGACGAGTTTTTCTCAAACAATTCTATGGCTTGGGGGGCGCAGGACGGCGCAGCAATTGGGCGAACCGAGATCGTTCGTCCGCTGACAGGTCTTTGCTAGCGTCCTTGACGACTTGGGACAACTTTTTCGTCATCTCCAAGCGCATTCCAATGATTTTACTCACCTGACGGTCATAGGCCGGTTCATCGAAAGGCTCCTTGCCGAGCAGTTCGACAGTGTCTGCTTCGCTTTTCCTGATTTGTTCAAAAAGCGGCTCGGCGGCGGCGCGCAGCTGCTTAAATCTCTCTCGCAGGCGCGTTTGTGATGCTTCGGGCAGGTCTTTGATCACTTGCTCCATGCGCTGCTCACGCATGGCGCTGCGGTCGAAGCGGCGCGGCGACTGCCCGATAAGTACGCCCACCAGGAGCACGTTCAAAACGACCGACGCGATAAAAGCCAGTTTAGTTTTCTGACTCATAACAATCCCTCGTCGCCAGCGATGTAGCTCTGCGCAGTCGAAGAGCTTGCGTCACTGCTCTGGACATTTTCCGGCGCCGTGCTGAAACCCACCACCATTCCCAAAACTAGCGCGCCGGCGAAAACGTAGCCCGGTTTCGGCAGGTGAAATTCGGCGAACAATTGGCGCACCGCCTGCCAGAGCGAAATGTCTTGCACTTGCGGCAAGCTCTGCGCCTGCAAAATGATCCGCGCGGTGAGATCCGGGCTCGCCGCTTCCGTGCGTCGTGAGCGCAGCAGCCGTGCCAATTTGTCGTCTTGGTTCTCACTCATAAAAACCTCACAGGCAATTCTTCATGCGTTCCTTCAGCGTAGTTTTGGCGCGCATGATCAGCGATTGCAGCGCTTTAAGATTAAGCCCCATGACTTCGGCAGCCTCCTGGTTGGTCAAACCCTCGTCGAAACAAAGATTGAGCGCGCTGCGCTGGCGCTCGGGCAGGGCGGCGATTTCTCTTTCTAAAATCCTTTGCTCTTGAGCGCGCATCATCATCTCATCCACCGGTGCTCGGTCATCGATCAACGGCAAATCTTCATCTAACGCCACCGGGCCTTTCCTTTTTCTATGATCCAAGCATAAGTTAACCACCACTCGATAAAACCAGGTGGTAAATTTACTGTTGCGCTCAGGCTGCCAGTTCGCCGGATTCTCCCAAAGTTTAAGAAAAGCGTCCTGGACCACATCTTCGGCTGCTGCCTTATTCTGCAAATAGCGGAAGGCGAGACGGTAAAAACGCTCGGTGTGGCGCTCGACGAGCACCCCAAAGGCTTGGCCGCTGCCGTCCTGAATGAGCGCGAGCAGTTCGTGGTCGTCTTTTTCTGGCCAAGCCGCCGGCATAGGGTTGTCGATGGTGACTTGATGCGATTTACGAGTTCGATCATACAACCGGCCGCCTACGAAGATAAGGCCCGTGACACTTCGGTTCAATGGTTGATACGAACGACGCCGCGAAAGTCTTCGCTTGGGTCAAATTACGGATTATGTTTGCGCTTTCCGGACGGCGCCTGGTGATCCATCAATCCGACAAACGCCTGCCGGTGGCGCTCCGAGGCGGCATTGAGCGAACACCAGGGGTAATCGCCGGCGTAGAGCCGCACCGTGGGCTCGAAACCGTGCAATGTCGGCACCAAATCGCGTAGCGTGTCGTACCAGGCGCGCCGCTCGTCGCGATCGAGGGGCTCGTCGTCCCTGGCGTCGATCTCCCGGCAGAGATCCTGCCAGCGATGAAGCGGAAATCCGAGTTGAACTTCCAGAGGATAAAGCGATAGAGTCATCAGCCGCGGGCGAGAAAAGTGTTGGCTCTCGTCGAATTCTAGGATAAAAGGCGGATTCGGAAGATAGTAATCGCAGGGCGGCACGAAGGCGCTCTTGACGAAGTCGCGATGGCCGCGCAAATCCCCCAGGCCGGCCGAGATTCGGCGCAACGCGCCGCCGATCGGCGTTTGCTCATAGTCTCCGGGCCTGGCAGGCCAAGAGAAAGAGTGATTGACTTGACAATGACCGTAGAGCGCGGTCAGCAGCTCGCGCACGCGCTCTTTGCAGGCGCGGCAGTGTTCGGAGTGTGAGGTGTCGCTCAAAACGTTCAATCGCTGTGCTCCGTTCAACCGCTGCGCTCCGTTCAAATCGTTGGAATGTCCGGCGACGATTTTAACGACTTGAACGGTTTGAACGATTGGAACCTCTTTAAAATAGCCTAATACAGAATCAGACAAAGGAGAACCTCAGAATGGCGAAAGCATCCTCTATCATCGGCGCACGAGTTGGCCGGGTCGAAGGAGTCGAAAAGGTAAACGGTCGAGCGATTTACGGCGCCGACGTCCACTTTTCAGATATCCTTTGGGGGAAGATTTTGCGCAGCCCCTACCCGCACGCGCGCATCCTGCGCATCGACACCTCGAAGGTCTGGCAGGTTCCCGGCGTCAAGGCCGTGGTCACGGGCAAGGACGAGCCAAACCATTATCAGGGCAAGAGCATCCGCGACATACCGGTTCTATGCTGGGACAAGGTGCGTTACATCGGCGACCGCGTCGCCGCGGTGGCTGCAGAGAGCGTGGAGGCCGCGGAAGAAGCGCTTAACGTGATCGAAGTGGAATACCAGCAGCTGCCGGCGGTGTTCGACGCGCTCGAGGCGATGAAGCCCGGCGCGCCGGTGCTGCATGACAATGCGCCCGGTTACGACGGCGCGCCGGCCGACATCATGGCGCCGGCAGGCGGCAACCTCGTGAACATACTGACCTGGGGCAAGGGCGATGTCGAAAGAGGTTTTCGCCAAGCGGATCTCGTTCTTGAACATCAGTTCCGCATCCCGATTCGTCATCAGGGGTATCTTGAACCTCAATCGTTTCTCTTGAAGATCGAATCCGACGGCAAGGTCAATGCCTGGGCATCCACCAAAAGCCCCTTCGGCACGCGCGCGCAATTCGCCAAGGCGGTCGGGATTGCGCCGGATCAGATCAGCATTCATGCCGTCCATGTCGGTGCGGACTTCGGCGGCAAGAGCGGCGCCGGCGAATTGCCCATCTGTTATTTCCTCGCCAAGATGGTCAACCGGCCGGTGAAGATCATCCTGACCCACACCGAAGAGCTGACGGCCATGAACCCGGATCATTACACGGTGGTCAAGGTCAAGACCGGCGTGAAACGCGATGGGCGGATGACCGCGCGCTATCTGCAAGCGATTCACAGCACGGGGGCCTATGCGGGCATGAAGCCCGGGCGCGCCAGCATCGGCGGTGCGGGCACGGTGGGTCCGTACAAGATCGACAATACTTATATGGAAGCGCTCCAGGTTTACACCAACACGGTTCCCTGCGGTTTTTGGCGCGCGCCGGGAGCGAGCCAGGCCGTGTTCGCTTCCGAGTCCCACATGGACTTGGTCGCCAGAGAACTCAAAATGGACCCGGCGAAATTTCGCATGATCAATCTCGTCGGCGAGGGCGAGGAAAACGCCCTCGGCAGAACGTGGGGCGGCGTGAAAGCGAAAGAAACATTGCGGGCGGCGCTCAACGCCGCCAGTTGGCGCACCCCCAAGCGCACCAATTTCGGGCGCGGCCTCGCCATGTACGAACGCGGCACCGGCGCCGGCAAGGCGTGGGTGAATTTGACCGCCGAGCTTGACGGAACGATTACCGTGTTCACGGTAGCGGGCGATCAGGGGACCGGGTTGCAGACGATTTTATGCCAGACCACGGCGGCGGAGATGGGCTTGCCTTACGAACATGTGCGCTGCCGCATCGGCACCACCTCGGATGTTTCCTACAGCGTCGATGTCGGTTTCGGCGGCAGCCGCTCGACCAATATCAACAGCGCCGCCGCGGTGAAAGCATGCGGCGAGCTGCGAACCAAGCTCACCGCCCAGGCGGCGAAGATGCTCGGCCGCGCCGAAGATCAAGTTGACTATAAAGGCGGAAAGTTTTACTCCAGAGGCGTCAGAGGCAAGCCGTTGGAGTTGAAGGATGTCGTAGAGGCGAACGGCGCTCCGCTGACGGTCAGCGTCGAGACCGAAGTGCCGCGTAAAGGCTCGTCCACGTCATTCGTCGCGCAAATCGCCGAGGTGGAAGTCGATCCTGAGACGGGTAAAGTGAAGCTTCATAAATTCATCTCCGCCCACGACGTCGGCACGATTATCAACCCTCTGGGCCATCAGGGACAGATCGATGGCGAAGCGGTCATGGCCATCGGCGCCAGCTTGATGGAAGAGCTGATCATCGACCAGGGCAAAGTAACGACGACGAATCTCGGTGAATATAAGATTCCGAGCATCCTCGATATACCGAAATTCACAACCCTGCTGGTCAAAGGCAAGAACGGCCCCGGTCCTTACCAAGCGAAAGGGATCGGCGAGCACGCCAACGTGAGCCCGCCGGC
>JAUYJC010000030.1 GCA_030688735.1 Deltaproteobacteria bacterium | reverse complement strand
ACGCTAATTCGCCCGTTGGCTCCTCGAGTCAGGGTCGGGCACGGAGTCAGGGCTAAATCTGGATTCTGCAAGCGTGGATCTCAGAGGATGGGGGGAATCATTGGGTTAAGTAGAGCTAGCCCCAATTTCACGGACAGTAAGTGTTTTAAACAAGGAGGAAACGTGAAGCTTTCTGTAAAGTCTTTAGTTATCGCAGCAGCCCTTCTCAAGGCGATTTGTTTTCTCTTCGTCTCTCTGATGAATCTAATCATGCCTCCTTATGGTGGGGCGTTTCTCGCACTGCTGAGTTCTTTGTATTTGGGCTATGATGCGACCGCGGGTCCGATTAGCGTGGTCGTCGGGACGTTATACTCGCTGATTGCCGGCGGCGTTGCCGGCGCACTCTTCGGTTGGCTTTATAATAGTTTTGTTGAACGATTCTAAAGTTAGTTCTGCAGGAAAATTTAAGGGTTCGGAAGTCGTTTCCGGGAAACTAACCGAAACGCTCTTTCCTAGCTGGACAAAGTTCGCAAGTTTTGGCTTCGATTCGCCGTAGAGTGCGGGCAACGGATTCGCTCAGTTTAAGAAGTTTAAATGCTGAAACTGGGAGAAGGGGGCCATCGCTTGCCAACTTGGAAAATTAGGCGGAAGGGAGCAAGATATACTGAACTTCATCGATACCAGATGAACGGCAGCAGGAAGATTCGGCTGTAAGGAGGAAGAAAAGGGGACAGGCTACTTTTTCATGGAAAGGCCGACGGCGCGTATGTTAGAAGCCCATGGTGCCGCGAAGTCCACGAGGACAGCAGTCAGGCAGTGGAGTTTGGCACACAATCTTATCAATCTTGGATTTTGATGCGAAAGGTGAACAGGACGCGGTCTGTTGATGAAACCTTTTGCGCTTATTACGTCGGCTGGCGCTTACGACCGGCGCCTACTCACACCTTAGACGAACCCTTTTCGACCTCGTCAAACTGGGCTTTGGAAATACCACAGCCATCTATAACACGCTGTAGTGTACCGGACCTAGGAATAGAAATTTCGAATCTGGACTCTTCTCGTATGAGGCGACAGATCTTTTCGCATATCTGAACGGCATCTCTGTTGTTCCTCAACTTCGGGTAATTTTCCGCCCAAACCCGCCCGATCTCTTTTTCATCCATTGTTCTCCTCAGGAGTCCGGATCAAGAACTCGCCTCGGGCGGGCGCACGTAGCCGCGTTGCGTCACTCGAACGGCGCCTCGTGCGTGCAAGAAAGCGCGGAGGATATGAAGTTAGCGCTTCTTCAGATTCTTTGGTTTCTTTTTCTGGGATTTAGATCTGGGCTGCCATTGTTGCCGGACCAGGTTTGCCAGGGCCTTGCCGAGTGGAAACTTGTGTTCGACGGATTGGATTACGTCCCGCAGTTCATTCTCACTGCAAGTAAAAGAGCGTTTTTCGTCGCCCGCCGGCACGGCGAGATCGAGCGCGTCATACCCGATCGAGTGCCTTGGGAGGCAGTCTTTCAAAAGCCTATACTCGTCGATCGGCAGGACAAAATAGAACTCGCGAACCCGTTGAGTCATTCCAATCATTGAGTTAATCAGAAGTCAGGAGAATAACAAGCCCCCCGCGCTGGGTTTCGCGGCTGACACATAAACGTGGACTCAGTCTGGAGTTGGCAAGGCGTGTCAGACCTCCACGCGTCGGCGCGTCACGCCGGCGGATTGGGGGTTTTAGAGACCTCGCGACGCACCGGGTGAAATTAGACAAAGATCCCTCACGAAGCCCGCCCTGAGACTCTTCACTGCCTTCAGAGCGCCCACGAAGGGTTCGGGGATAACTGCCGCTGCGAGTTAAAGATCCCTCACTTCGTTCGGGATGACAGTCTGAAACAGACTGTCACTTCAGAATCTCTTTGGCGCGCGGGAGCAGCGCGGCATCGAGATTGAAAACCTCGCGGACGTTTTTCTCGAGCTCGGCGCCGTCGAGCGGGTTGAGATCGAGCTTCGCTTTGGTCGCGTCGGCGATGAAATCAGGATCCTTCATGGTGTCCATGAACGCCCGGCGCAGGATCTGCACGCGGTCTTTCGGCGTTCCGGGAGGCAGCACATAGGGCCTGGCCGCGGGCCCTACGCTGTGAACCAAGGCCTGGATCAGTTTCCGGGCTTCGTCAGTTTTGGCGTAGTTGATGGACAGCGGCACATTGGGAAGCTCTGGGTGCGGTTTGGCGGTCGTCTGCAGGACAATTGTCAGGTCGCCGGACTTCAGCTCGTTCGGCCAGGTCGCTCTGAAGGACTCCCAAGCGTTGCATACCCCTTGAACCTCCCCGCTATTGTAGGCCAACCTCACGTCTGCTGTTCCCTTGAAACCTGAGACCAATTGCACGGGTAACCCGATGGTCGCCATGAAGACTTTGGGAATATCGTCCGTGGCGGAACCAGCGCCCACTCCGCCCAGCTTGACAACCGTCTTGGTAGACATCCATTGATCCATACTTGTAACGCCGGTTTTCTTGGAGATGCCGATGACATAGTTGTCTTGGGTCGGGACACCGATGAAGCCGAATTTCGGGCCATCGAACTCGATACCGGGCTTGCCCAGGAGCTGCTGTAAAAAGAGCCCGCCGATAAAATGGCCGATGGTCAAACCATCCGGTTTAGCGACCTTGTAGATATGGTTGGCCGCAATGAGAAACCCGGCTCCCGGCATATTATCGACTACGAAGGTCGGGTTGCCGGCGATGTGTTTACCGATGTGGCGCGCGATGGTGCGCGAATAGGTGTCGTAGCCGCCGCCGGCGGAGGCGCCGACGATGATTCTGACAGTTTTGCCTTGATAGAAGGGTTCCTGGGCGAACGCCGCGCTTGCCGGGAAGGTCAACGCCAGAAACAAACACGCCAGTGATTTTATCATCGCTCTTTTCATGACTACTCCTTTATTATAAATTCTTGGCAGCGTTCACGCCTCAATCCAGCTACTTCAAGATCTCCGCCAGTTGGCTGACGAGCGCCGCATCGATTTTGAAAAGTTGTAGGACGATTTTTTCGATCTCCTCGCCGGTCAGTGGGTCGATGTCCAGCCTCGAGCGCTTCGCGTCGGCGATCAACTCGGGGTCCTTGAGAGTGTCGGCAAACGCCTTGCGCAGCAATTGGACGCGATCTTTCGGGGTTCCCGGCGCGACGGCGTAGGGGCGC
Source organism: Deltaproteobacteria bacterium (assembly GCA_030688735.1). Classification (GTDB taxonomy): domain Bacteria; phylum Desulfobacterota; class Binatia; order UBA9968; family UBA9968; genus JACPFE01. The sequence continues at coordinate 2,067 of JAUYJC010000030.1, read as the reverse complement.
GTAATCGCCGCCGGATCGTGGCCGCCGAATTTGAGGATCTGCCTGGCATTTTCGTTGGGCGCGAAGTCTACGGCATTCGGCACGTTGGGCAGCTCCCGGTGGGGTTTGGGGTTGACCTGCAAGACGATTGCGACGTTGCCGGAGTCAAGCCCCTGGCGCCAGATTGACTTGATCGATTCCCACTGCCAACAGCCGCCGGCCACTTCACCGGCCTCGGCGGCGAGACGAACCTCGGCCGTGCCTTTGTAACCGGCGACGAGTTGTATGGGCAGCTTGAGGGCTGCGATCAAGAGCTTGCCGGTATTATAGGTCGTGTCGCCCGGCGCGACGCCGCCGACCTTGACCGGCGTCTTTGCACTGCGCAGCGCTTCAAAGCTCGTGATGCCGCTCGCCTTGGTGAACGCGCAGGCGACGTTGTCCTGGGTGGGGATGCCGATGTACTCGAATTTGCGCGCGTCGAATTCGATGCCCGGTTTGCCGATGACTTGGTTGATGACCTGATTGCCGTGGAAGTTAAGGATCGTCAGGCCATCGGGCTTGGCGACTTTATATACATGATTGGCGGCGAGCAGGCTGGCGGCGCCGGTCATGTTCTCGACGATGACGGCGGGACTCCCCGGGATATGTTTACTCATATGGCGGCCGATCAGCCGGGAGTAGGTATCGAAACCTCCGCCGGCGGAGAAGCCGACGATGAGCCTGATCGTTTTGCCTTCGTAGTACGGCGCGGCGCCGTAGGCCGGAGCAACGAGCGCGGCGCAAAAAACAGCAACAAGGAAAAGCTTCACCTTCGGCTTAGACATGGATCACTCCTTTTTATCCTGCGGTCGGTCTTTAGGTCGTTATTAACACCAAGTGGCTCCACTCTGTCAAGGGTCGTGGAGCATTTCCGCGCGCAGATCCTCTTCCCAGGCGCGGCTGCCGTCGGGTGACCAGCGGAAGCCGGGATTACGAATCTCGCCGGGTCGAACAAAGTTCGCAAGCTCGGCCAGCGCTTTGGCGAGGATCTCTTCGTTGCGCGCGCGGTCGTGGGGCGGGCCGAAAGTCCGGCCGACGGGGTGATCGACGAAAACCGCGCGTGGCGGCGCGACCTTACTCATGATGTCGAGAGCCGTGCCGATGACTAGCGTGGGGATGCCCTGCTCTTCGATGACATGAGCGATGAGACCGACGGTCTCGTGGCAAAAGGGTCAATAGGGCACGAGCAGCGCGAGGTCCACATGCTCCTTCGCCAATTCACCGGCGATGGCCGGTGCCAATTCGTTTTCTATCTCCTTATGCTGGCGCAGCCCGCCCATGAACGAAAAGTGCCAAGGCGAAAGCTCGCCGATGATTCCTTTTTGGGCCAATGCGGCCAGCGCGGTCCGGGGAAAAACGATCTCCGGGTCCTGCTTCGGCACGCGGCCAATGCCCGAGTGGTGGTCGATAATGATTTCGCCCGCCGCCGGATCGGAGGGTACCCGCCGGTAACTCAAGTCTTCGCGCGGGATGAACGGTTGCTGGTGCGCGAGTCGAAGCGCCGCGCTGGTCAAGAGCGCGACACGCGACCGGTTTAGCGGTTTTGTAATTGGGCACCACGACGGGTTGGACAGCGTGGCTAAGACCCGTGGCGGCTTCGGTGCGGAATTCCGCGCCATGATCGGTAGGTATTCAAAAGGCATAACCTGAGGTCTCCATGGGTTGCTATACTTGCGCCGCGTAGACACTTCTACTGGAATCGGCGCTACGCTTCAACTTGCCGCCGGATTTCCCAGGAGTGAATTATCGGTTTGAATGTGGTAAGCAATTCACCGCATGGTCGATGTCGCCGGTAACTATCGTAAAATTCTCGATCGCATCAGCGAGATCGCCGGGAAATGCGGCCGCCATCCGCGCGAAGTCAAGGTGCTGGGAGCCGCCAAGTCTCAAAGCGTCGAGTCGATTCGCGCGGCGATCGCCGCAGGCGTGACTCTGATCGGGGAGAACTACGTTCAAGAGGCGGAGGCGAAAAAAGCGCAAGTTCCGGAATCCATTGAGTGGCATATGATCGGCCATTTGCAGCGCAATAAGGCGAAAGCAGCGGCGGAA
>JAUYJC010000029.1 GCA_030688735.1 Deltaproteobacteria bacterium | reverse complement strand
AAGGCAGAGAATTTCTTGAAGGCCTCTCGGGAGCGATTCCGAGGGGTTTTTATTTTGTCCAGGAGCGGATTATATGGCAGACGCAAGCGTCCCCATGACCACCAAAGGATTCCAATTTCTGGTGGAAGAGTTGAAGCGGCTGAAGAGCGTCGAGCGTCCCAAGAATGTGCGCGAGATCGAAGAAGCGCGGGACCACGGCGATCTTTCGGAGAACGCCGAGTTCCACGCGGCCAAGGAACGACAATCGTTGCTCGACTTGCAGATTCGCGAAATCGAAGACAAGGTGGCGCGGGCGCAGGTGATCGAAATTTCCAAGCTCTCCGGGGACAAAGTGGTGTTCGGCGCCACGGTGGCACTAGCCGATGGTGATACCGGCGATAAGGTGATATATCAAATCGTCGGCGATCATGAGGCGGAGCCGAAGAACGGAAAAATTTCCATTAGCTCTCCCGTCGCCCGCGCCCTGATCGGCAAAAGCGAGGGAGACGAGGTCCAGGTCCGCACCCCCACGGGCGTCCGTTCCTTCGAGATTCTGAGCGTCGAGTATATCGAATAGGATAGTCGCTTGGGAGGGGCGGGCCTTACTGGAAAGGAATCATGTCCTTTTCAGCCGCAAAGGCTGCTGCATTCCCAATCCATTTGCATGACGCATGCGCGGGCGCCCCTGCTCGTAATCTTTGCGTCAACCATTCCTCCGCCGGATTCCGCTTCGGTCCAGCAACCGGTCTTTTTTCGATTTTCATTTTTTTGTTTCCGGCGCTCAGCGGCGCGCAGATTCTCATCGAACCACGCGTCGGCTTTCATGGCGTGTTTCAGCTCGGCCGGCCGTTTCCGCTGGAGGTCGAACTCAGCAACTCCGGACGGCCCGCCGAGGGAGCGCTGGAGGTCCAAGTATGGAGAGGCGGAGCGACCAAAGGCGGCAACCCATACCCACTTCTCTATCGCAAAGAAATTTTTCTCCCCGCTCAATCGCGCAAGACCATCCAGCTTACCATCGAGCCGGATTTTATCAGCCGGCCGGCGGCGATTACCTTTACCGGTCCCGCGGCCAGGGCGACCCGCGAGATCGACCTGCGCCGCTATTTCTCTCCTGCGCCGGTGATGCTGCTGGTCAGCGAAGGCATAGCCCTTCCGACTATCACCCAAGGATTCTCTGCGTCGAACCGGTTGGTCGCCCTAAGCTTGGCCGAGCTGCCGTCGGATCCCAGGGCCTTGCTCGGCGTGTCGCACTTAATTCTTTACGAGGCGTCGATGCGCGAGCTGTCCCGCTCCCAGCTCCTTGCCCTCGAAATTTGGCTTAGCGCCGGTGGCAGGATGGTGATTCTTGGCAGCTTGAATTACGCTCTCTATCAGGAGCCGGCGCTCGCGCGCTTTTTGCCCGTACGCGTCACCGGAACAAAAAGAATCTCTTTCGTTCCGAGCCTGGAAAAAAATGCGCCGGCGGCGCCCATCGCCGATGTCTGGGCGCAGGTCTCGACGGTGGTTGGGGGAAAAGTGCTCGCCGAAGCGCAGGGGCTTCCAGTGCTGGTGGAAGCCAGCCGAGGGAGGGGCCGCGTGACCTATCTGTCCCTTGATGTCGGGCGGCCGCCGCTGTCGCGGTGGGAGGGGCTGCCGGGGCTTTTGCAAAATCTTTTCGCGCCTGTTCCCGGCGACGATTCATCGCCGCGCACCCAGTGGGACGATGGGATTTTTTCCCAGCTCGTCTTAAGTCCCTCGTTTATTTCGGCTTACGTGCCGAACCGCTCGCTGTTTCTCGCTATGGTCGGCTATGCGATCGGCCTCGGCGTCGTTACTTGGCTCTGGCAGCGCCGGCGTTTGCCGGCGCGGATTCTTTTCATCGGCTGCGCCGCTTGGGCCGCGCTTGCCGGCGCGGCTGGCTATCTGCTTTTCAGCCGCGGCGGCAATATTCCGGACGGCGTGCTGCTCGCCGCCACGGTGATCGAGAGCAGCGCCGACGGCTATGTCGAAGCGCAATCGAACCTCGCGTTATTCTCGACGCAGATTCGCCCCTACCACATGCAGCTGGAGCGCGGCTGGCTGGATCTCGCTCCAGTTGCCAGCCGGTCTCGGGAGGCGTCCGAACCGGCGGTGGTGCTGCAAGAGGGCGGCGGCGCGAGCCGCTACCAGTTGCCGCTGCGGGAATGGGACTATCGGTTGTTTCGTTTGCGCGCGGTGGAGCATTTTCCCTTGCGCGCGGAGTTGGCGGCCGAGGGCGAGCAATTGCGCGTGCAGGTCAATAATCAGAGCGCGAAAGACCTGACCGATTGCTGGCTGGTGGTGCCCGGCCAGCGCTATCAGTTGGGCGATATCCCGCGCGGCGCGAGCTGGAACCGGCTATTTTCACTGGCGCGGGCCAAGACCCAGGATGAAACGAGCCTGGGCCGCGCTGAGGGAGTCAACTTTCGCGACGTAACGTTTGCGGACAAGACGCGCGAGATCCTGTTCCACTCGTCGTTTTTTCCCCGCGGCAACGCAGCGGCGCCCTGGAGCGGCAGCGCGGCGGTTTTCTTCGGTTGGGTGAAAGACCCCGGGCGGCGCGTGCGCATCGATGACCCGCGCATCCGCGTGCACGATTACACGCTTTTCCGCGCGATCTTGCCCCTCGGCGGAGCGGAGGACGAATGAGGGACAATCCGGTTTGGCGCGAAAGCATCGAAGTTTTTTACGGCGAGGGCCATGGATTCGCCCCTTACTTTTATCTATTGGTCATACTCGCGCCGGTGGAGTTTTTGTCGCTCTACCTGCCGTCGCTCGATACCCAGATGTGGAGCGGCTCGGCGAGCCTGTTCAGGGTCACCGCGGTGACCGCGCTGCTGCTGATCGTCTATTTTGCGCTGCGGGTCGCCAATCAGGAGTTCGCGCCCTGGCGCTTTAGGCCGGTGTTCCGCTGGATGCGCGAGCAGGGGATTTCCCCCAGAGCGGTGGGCAAGGCTCAATTGGCATTTCTATCGCTGCACGTCGGGTTGTCGTTGCTGCTCTGCCTGCCGCTCTTGATCTGGGCGGGGGCAATCGCGCGCACGCCGCTCTCAAGTGTCGCTGTCACTTTATTGCTTCTCTGTTTCTATGCGCTCTGCTACGGCGTTTGGGGATTGGTCACGCTGGTTCTCTGGGAGCGGCAAGCCGAGAGCCGCCAGGTATTTATCCGCTGTTTCTTTTTCTGTCTGGTTTTTGCCTCGGCGCTGTTTTACTTGCCGCTCAACCCGCTGGCCTATATGCTCGCCTATCTGGGCCGGCAAGAGTTGCCTTCGCTCGCCCTTGGCGGCTCGAAATGGTCCGCGACCACGGTCCATTTCGCCTTCCACTTGCTGGTCGGCGCCGCCGGACTGGTGGCCCATCGCTGGGCGCTCAGAAGGGAGTCGGGGAGTTGAGCAGCGAAACGGAAGTTCTCGTCAAGAAATTCTCCGAGTTGTTGCGCTGGGAACGGCGCAAACGGCGCGAGCAAGTCTGCGCGACGGCATCCTGTTATGCGCTGGCGGCGGCGCTGCTCGCCCTGCCATTTTATGCTTTTTTGCGCGCCCCTTGGAGCCGCTGGATGATCCCCATCGTCTTGTTTATGCTGCTGGTGCCGACGCTTTTGATCAAGCGCCGTTGGCGCAGGGAAGACTCCGCGCGGAGCCTGGCACGGGTGGACCGGGCGCTCGGTCTTGAGGAGCGGGCGATCACGGCGTGGGAATTGATCGAGCGCGGGGATTCCCGGCCCGCGGCGCAATTGGTTCTCAAGCAGGCGGCGGAGAAACTCAAGACTCTCGATCCGGGAGCGTTGTTTCGGCGGCGCTGGCATTGGCATCACATGGTCGCGCTTCCCCTATTGGTTCTTTGGCTCGCGCTCATGTGGTTCGAGTTTGACAGACAGTTCGATGGCGAGGCTCCGCCGTCAGCGACGATGACCACGGCGCTCAAGGTCCGCGAATATTCCCGGGAGCTTCAGGAGAGAGCCAAGAGCGAGGGGTTGCGGGAAAGCCTGGGGCTGGCCAAAGAGTTGGAAAAGGTGGCGCAAAAAAGTATCGATACGAAAACGGCCGATGATCAATTCAAGAAGGATTTAGCGGTGGCGAGCCAAAAGATCGAAGCGATGGGAAAATCACCCACCGAGCAACCGTCGTTCTCGGCCGGCGAAAGCCAGCAGAGCCTGCGCGACCTCAGGGCGGAGTTAGAAGCGGCGCGGGAGCTGTTGAAATTTCCAGAGGCCGCCAACACAGAAGAAAAACTAGCGCAACAATGGCTCGACCGGCTCGCCGGCATGCCACAGCTCAAGCGGCAATTCGACAAAGAAAACCAGCCGGGACAAAAGCTCAGTCAAAATGCGCTCCAGTCTTTTCTCGATCGATTGGATAAACAGGCGACCGGCGAGCTCGACCGGCGCACCCTACTGGAAGCGCAACAATTTCTCGAGCAACTGAGGAAGCAAGGCCAGGGCGAGAAGGGCGAGCATAGCGTGCGCGCGCCGCCGGGAAACGAGCAGGACGACTCCGGCGATGGCGAGAAGATGCGGGCGAACAGCAACCTGCCCGGCAAAGAGCCGGGGAAAAAAGAGGAGGGGTTCCAGTCGCTGCCGGAATCTCCGGCCGGGGCGCCGGCCCGCGTCAAAGGGGCGCTCGGCGAGGGTGAGAGCAGCGGCGTTGTTTTTAAGGGTAAGCCGATGCCCGGCAAGAGCGAGCTTTCACAAGAAGAAGTCATCGCCACCTACCGGCGCCAGGCGGAGGCGGATCTCAACAGCGAGCGCGTGCCGGAGGCGCTCAAGGAGACGATTAAGAATTATTTTATGTCACTGGGGCAAAGCGAGGAGAAAAAATGAGTTGGCAGTTATCAGTTGCCAGCAACGGTCAAACCTCTGACCGGCAAAACTGATCACCGATAACTGGTAACTGGTTACTTCTTAAGGAGCGGCACCATGGAATCCGTGACGGACATCGAACAGCGCATGAAGAGCGCGCGCCGTGCCTTCGAAGAATTGAGAGCCGAAATGGCCCGCTTTATCGTCGGCCACCAAGAGCTGATCGAGCAGGTCTTTATCGCCCTGGTCTGCGGCGGCCACTGTTTGCTCGAGGGCGTGCCCGGCCTGGGCAAGACGCTGATGGTGCGCAGCCTCGGAGAAATCCTCAGCCTCAGCTTCTCGCGCATCCAGTTCACCCCCGACCTTATGCCGGCGGAT
>JAUYJC010000026.1 GCA_030688735.1 Deltaproteobacteria bacterium | reverse complement strand
GAAGAGCATTGTCATTTCGAACGAAGAGAGAAATCTTTCCTAGATCCCTCGTATTCGCTCGGGATGACAGGCTTGGGCCTGTCACTTGGCGTCTTTGCGCCTTTGCGGGAGGCATATCCGAATCAGAGAGTCTTCGATCATCGGAAAATTTACCCAGGCTGCGCGTTATGACAAACATGTTGGTCTTAGTTTTTGGATAGTAGTACAGAGTCTGAATGCCGAACCCTAGGGCGAGGGGCGGGACGGGCGGTCCGGCACCACGTTGGTCACCGCCGGGGATTTTTCCAGTATTTGGAGCGCGTCCAATCCGACCCGGAGCGCGATGCCGGGTATGCGTTGGTAAAGCCGCATGACTTTGAACTGCGTGCCGCCGAGCTCATTCAATACGTAGCTCTGGGCCGCCAAGATTGATTTTCTTTGTAGTTCCAAGAGGTCCTCGTCCAGTTGATCTTCGCGCTGCCACGGTGTCCGCAATCCCGCCAACACCAGAACGGTGCCGGCGCTCGCCGCGCGCATGAAGAGTTGCGGAGGTACCTTCTCCGACGAGGCTGGCTTCGCCTCCATCGGCGGACGGTCGCGCAGGACATTCGTCACCTTTTCCGAGCGCGCCAGCTCCGCCAGGACATCCGCCCCAACCTCCAGAGCGATTCCCGGCACCTGCTCATACCGGCGCAAGACTTTATATTGTCTTCCCTTAAGCTCGCTCAGCAAATCTTTCTGAATCGAAGCGATGGCCTCGCGCTGAGCGTGCACCTCGTCTTCGCTCAAACGGGATTCCATTTGCCACGGCACTTTTAAACCGACCAGCACCAAAACCGTGCCATGGGTGGACGCTTCGTCGATCACTTCGCGGGGAATTTTCCCCCCTGTTTGCGCAAGCGCCGCCGCGCCGGCAATGGATAGCATCCCGAAAAGACAACCCGCTCTCAACAAATTCTTAGAGCCGAAAATTATCTTCATGACTGGCGCTCCATCCGATTAGCCTGACGGTCGATTTGGAGGGGTGCAAAGCTAAGCTATATTAACCCAGGTGGGTATCGTATACCCTTTCGGCGGTCGAAGTCCAGGGAGTTCGCGATGCTACAAAATTCACCACACAAATCGCAGAGCTGAACAAGCTGAACGGCGTCCCGCTGCGCGCTGACGTCATAAGGCGAATCGCCGTCTTGGCGTCGCAGGATTCATTGGTGTCGACCTTGACGAAGACACCGGCGGCCACGGCCTTGCGCACCGCAGCGAAGGTGTCGGGCATCTCCAGCGTGCGCTCTCGATTTGTGCGATCTTCATAGGAAAGGATCTCGAATCTGACAGGTCAAACTATTGCGGGATGGATTGCATAACGGATTGCAGAGCCGCCAGCCCATGTGTTAGCGCTAAGGCTCGGGCCATGCAATGAGAGTCGTTCTAATCCAGCCACCGGTTCAAGACTTTTACGATACTGACGTACGCCTCCAGCCGATCGGGCTCTGTTATCTCAAAGCGGCGGTGAAGAAAAATCTGCCCGATGTCGAAGTTGTCATCAAAGATTACCACGGCGGCTGCGGACGGCGGACCGTGGCAATTCCGCGCGAGCTTCGATATCTCTCGGACTACTACGGTGTCGCCGACCGGTCGCCGTTTTCCACCTTCCATCACTTCTACCACTTTGGAAAATCGTTCGACGACATTGAGACCGAGATCACCGAGCTGCAACCTAACGTCGTGGGGATCTCCTCACTCTTCACGCCTTACTTCCGCGAAGCCCTCGAAGTCGCGGCGCGCGTGAGGAAACGAACCGACGCCATCGTCGTCATGGGCGGGTCCCATGCTTCCGCCGTGCCGGAGTCGCTGCTGGCGTCACCTAATGTTGGCTACGTAATCCGCGGCGAGGGGGAGCGGGCTTTCGTCGAATTCGTGCGATATCTGAATGGCGAGCAACCAATCGACCGCGTGCCAAGCCTCGCTTACCGGAGTCGCGGCGAAATTGTTTTCAATCCGATAGGCGACAACTTTCCCATCGACGAGTTGTCATTTCCCCATTTAAGCGATCTGCGCTCGTCGAATTATCAACTCGCCGGCAAGCCGATGACCTTCATGATCACCTCGCGCAGTTGCCCGCATAAGTGCTCGTTCTGCTCGGTGCACACGACCTTCGGCACCGATTACCGCCGCCGCTCGCTGGAGAATGTCCTGGAGGAGATTGAGTTGCGCCATCGCCAAGGCTACCGCGTGATCGACTTTGAGGACGACAACCTCACTTACTACAAAAACACATTCAAAGAGGTCTGCCGCAGACTGATCGCGCGTTTTCCCAACCGCGAGATGGAGTTCGTCGCCATGAACGGCATCAGCTACTTGAGCCTTGACGACGAACTGTTGGAATTGATGCGCCAAGCGGGTTTTTCTCATCTCAATCTCGCGCTCGTCAGCTCGGATAAGACCGTGCGCGAGACCACCAAGCGGCCGCACACGATCGATGCTTATCTCAAGGTCGTGCACAAAGCGCAGGCCCTCGGCTTCAAGATCGTCTCGTACCAGATCCTCGGTTTACCGAACGAAACTTTAGACAGCATGATCCAGACACTCGCGTTCAACGCGCGCTTGCCCGTGCTCCTCGGCGCTTCGCCTTTCTACCTGACACCGGATGCGCCCATCGCCCGCGGTATGAATCTGACGGAACCAGACTATGTGAAGGCCCGCTTGACGGCGTTGGCGGTCGAGACCAATAATTTCCAGCGCGACGACATTTACACGCTGTTCGTCGCGACACGCGTCATCAACTTTCTCAAAGGGCTGGGTCTTTCCCGAGGCGCCGATTTGGCTTGTCTGTTCGACAAGCAATGGATCGACCGGCGGACGACTCTGGGATTCGAGACGCTTAAGCTGCTCCGAGAAACGGGGCACCTGAATTTTTGCACTCACGAAAGTTTGCGCGAAAATAAACGCTTCAGGCCGGAACTTCTCTTCCGCGTGCTTACCCAGGCCGGAGAGATCGGTTGTTTAAATGGCCAACGGATTATCGTCGGGGAGTTCTCAGCTCCGCAGGCTGCTCGAAAGGACTCAGAGGCGAGGCGTGCAGGTTTCGTTATTCCTGTTCGTGATTCGTGTTCGTTCGAGCACGAGCACGAGAAACGAACACGATTTCCGCGAGGCGATCGAGCGCACCCTTCGACAGGGGCTCAGGGTATTCGGCGAAGCCTATGAGGCTTTTTCAGCAGCCTGCTACGGATGCTCCATGCCGATGGAAAACATGCGCTCCAAGTCATGTCGTGAGTAGACGCGGAAGGCGATGAGGGTTTCGGAGGATGTGATGCCGGGCACGGCGCGAATGCGATCGGTAACAACCTTCGCCAGCTCATCGTTGTCCTTCACCCTGACGATGGCCGCCAGATCGTAGCGGCCCGCGACCGAATAGACTTCGCTGACGCCTTCGGCATCGGCGATGGTTTCCGCCACTTTGTTGGTTTTGTCCCGTTCGGTGGTTAACAGCACGATGGCCGACAGCATAGATCCTCCTTGGTGAGCAGGCCGCTGATGGGAAGAAGACTAGTAGACCAGCAAAGGAAGGTCAACTTGCCGCGGCGACCTTTCCGCGAGCTGATTCACTGCGCCAACCCCGCGTTACTTTACGGCCGGTCCCTTTGCACGACTTGAACGGTTTGAACGTCTTGAACGATTTGAACGGATTAAATCATTGAACTTTGAACCTTGAACATTGAACGATACTGAAGTAGGCATGAATCATGTACGGATGGCGCGCGCGCATCGGCCACGTCGCTCCCTCGCGGGGCGACACGCTGGTCTACGAGTTCTACAAAATGCTCCCCGAGGGCTTCATGATCCTCAACACAACCGGCACCGTCCGCCAGTTGGTCGACGGCGATTTCGAGAACCAGCTGCGGCGCATCGAGGAAGCCGTGCAGGACCTGGTCGATAACCGCTGCGACTCGATCATCTTCAGCGGTTCGCCGCTTTTTACCCGCTTACCCTTCGGCGCCGACCGCGATCTGGGAAAAAAGCTTAGCGAAAAATATGGCGTCCCCGTCGCCGCCGGTTTGACCGCGGAGGTCGAAGCGTTGAAGGCGATGAAGCTTCAAAAACTCGTCGTCGGGACACCGTACCCGAACGAGTTAAACGAAAGACTCAAGCGCCATCTCGAAACCGCGGGTTTCACGGTGCTCGCGATCGAAGGCTACGGCGTCATCAAGAACGCCGACCTCACCGATATGCCGATCCACGCGCCGTACCAAATCGCCAAGCGGCTCTACGCCAAGGCGCCACAGGCCGACGGCGTCTTTATCGCCTGCCCGCGCTGGCCGACCATCGGCGATGTGGCCCTTCTCGAAGCCGAAATCGGCAAGCCCGTGATTACCAGCAGCCTCGCCTGCATCTGGTACGCTTTGACCCTCGCCCGGGTGAGAGTGCCTATTTCCGGCTTTGGCCGGTTGATGGCAAGTTTGGGAACGTAATCGTCCAGGCGGGAAAAGACTCAATTAAAATCCGGCTTTTCACCGGCCCTCTAATGAAGTAAAATCCAAAACGTCTAAGGGTTAGAGTAATTCACGAAGGAGGCAAGTATGAATCTTTTCAAAGGTTCGTTAGTTGTGGCAATCTTGGCTCTGATATCAACGGTCGTCCCCTCGATCAGTGAGGGCGCGGATTGGGGGCGGTTCGGATGCCGGCGCGGCGCCCGGATCGACATTCAGGATCTCGATATGTCGCCCGATCCGATCATGGAGGGACAGCGTATTCGCGCCTGGAAAGTGCGCATTAATTTCGCTGGGGCCCGCGAATGCGAGACGGAAATCGAGGTTCGTGAAGGCGGGGACGTGGTCGCCCGCACGCCCCGAATTAATCTGCGCCCGGGAGTCAACGAGATCGAAGTTCCGCCGGTTGAAAGATACCGGCTTCACGGCCGGGAGCATTGCTTCGTCGTGACTGCGGATTTGGAAGGAACGCGCCGGGATGTCGACGCCGCGCGCCGTTTCTGCGCGCGCCAGCGGATGGGTTGGTCGTTGCGCGAGCCCGGCGACCGTGACCGGCCCGGGCGATAATAAGGTCCGATGGGTGCAGGCTGGGCCGGCATCATCAGGCCCGGCCTAGCCCCAAACCTTCGCGGCGGTTTCCAGCATCACGTCGAGTTTTCGAAACTGCTCGTCTTCCGTGAGCAGGTTGCCGCCGATGCTGGATGCGAAGCCGCACTGGGGGCTGATGGCGAGCTGTTCGATGGGAAGATAGCGAGCGGCCTCGTCGATGCGCCGGCGCAGCTCATCTGTCGATTCCACGCGGCCGACTTTGGTCGTGATCAGGCCGAGCACGGCGATCCTATCTTTGGGCACAAAGCGCAGTGGCTCGAAGTTCCCGGCCCGTTCCGTGTCGTACTCCAGCAGCAAGCGAGGGTGATCGAGGCCATTGAATAACTTTTCCGCGATGTCATCGTAAGTACCCTCGCGGTGCCACATGCTCTGCCGATTGCCGCGGCAGATGTGAATGCCGAAGGTCACTCCCGGAAAAGCCGCGATGACCTCGTTGTCGGCTTTGATGGAGCGCGCCAAATTGGTCATCGGGTCCTCGCCGCGGGCGCGCATCGCCGCCAACGAATCCGAATCGACGTACGCAGTGTAACCTGGGCCGTCGATGCCGACGTAGCGGCAGCCGGCACCGGCCAGTTGGTCAATCATCTGACGCTCCACCGTAACCACATCCGCCAGGAATTCCTCGACGCTCGGGTAAATCGATTTTGAATTTTCACCGTCGAAGCACTGGGTGATGCGATCCGCGCTGATCAGCGTCACCTTGACGGTTCGGTTCGTGAGCGCTTGCGCAAACCGGAAGTCTTCCAGCAGACCGTTGCGCAGGAGTTGTAATTTTGCCGTCACCCGCTTGCGATTGAGCAAGATCGGGTCCTGCCCTTTATGCGAGGTTGCTTCATTCGTATCCTTGCGCGCCAGAATTTGATGATAGGTCTTGACGCCGGCCTGCCACTCTTCGACCCCCGCCACCACCGAAAAACTCTCCATGAAACTCGTCCGGCGAAATTCGCCGTCGACCACCACCGGCAGTTGATGCGCTTCCTGCTTGGCGATCGCTTCGCCGATCGCCTGGTCTTGCGCCTCGCGCAATTGCTCAGCGGTGATTTCTCCCAGGCCGAATTTTGCGAACGCCTGTTTCAAAGTCTCCGGCCGGAGCAAGCTGCCGACCTGGTCGACTCGCAGCGTCTTAAGATCCGGCAGTGAAGCAGCAGTCATTTTTCTCTCTCCTTGTCTCGCGCTGTTTGCGATTGTTAAACGCGCCGACCCCGACGATTACATTGAGCCGGTGCCAAACGCGCGCCCCAACCTACTCCGGACGTTCGGCTCCAAATGCACTCTCGCGGCTGAATCCTCTACGTCCGATTGAACGCTTTGATGATATCGGATACGCGCAATCGAGCAAATTTGCCGCAAACTATCATTTCCGCTTTCGCCGGGTCAACGTCAACAGGTGGCAATTAACCAGCGGAAAAACCAGAGGAGAGAGAAACGGAAAACGACATCCGTTACCGAAATCTCTGCATGAACCCTTCCCTTTCGATCTCGTCCAGCAGAGTCATGTCGACGAAATCGCCGGGATTTCTTTGCGGCGCGTCCATTTCCTTGAGAATATTCCTGACGCCGTCTAGATTCGTTCGCGGCATAGCGTCCATCCTGCGGGAGAAGAAATCATAGGTCGCCTCGATCGCTTCGAGATCGTTGACTCGCAGATATTTTTTCAAGACCTTGATGCTTCCCTCCTTGTTTGTTCGCACGTAGTGGATCGCCTCGATCTGCGCCTTGAGCAGATTTTTCGCCAGCGGCCGCTGCTTGTCGAGAAACGAACGGGTGACCATAAGAGAGGTATTGGGATAAGCGCTGAAGTCCGCCATGTCGGCGAGCACGTTCATGCCGCGCTTTTTGGCCACGTGAATCTCCGGATAAGAGAAAATCGTCGCGTCGATTTGGCCAAGAACCAGCGCGGTCATGCGCGCATTGGTCTGCCCCGATTGAAGGAGGGTCACCTGACGCGGCTCGATCTTCCAAGCCCGGAGCGCCCATTGCACGCCGGTGTCGTTGGAGCCGCCGAAGCGCTGGATGCCGATTTTCTTGCCGATGAGTTGTTGGGGAGTTTTTATTTCGGGGCGGGCGATGATTTGGAACGGCATGCGGTTCTCCAGCGTCGCGATCAGCACCAGCGGCGCGCCGCGCAGTGCCGCCTGAATCGCCGACGACGCGGAGTTCTGGCTCAACTTTATGCTGCCCGCCACCAGCGCCACCATGTTGAGTGAACCGCCGCCGATCAGCAGCGGCTCCAGCTCAATACCGTACTTCTTGCTGATCTCCGCTTCTTTGTTCACCCAGAGCGGCAGCTGATAGCCGGCAATGCCGCCATAGCCTACATGAACCAGGGTTAAATCGGCGCCGTGAACCTCCGCGCGGCTGGCAAAGATAACGGCCGCTGAAAAGAAGATCGACAAAAGAAGTGCGGCACAAGGCTTTATGATCGTCATGGGTAATTTCATCGACGGCAACTCGCTCCTGCCCCGCAGCGCAGGCTAAATCGTCGCGGGTTCAATTCGCGAATCAGGCTCCGCCGGCGAATTTCTTCTGATTGATCACGGCTCGGCGATGGCGGCCTTCACCGATCTTGACTCCCTGATCGTTGAAAGCGGTTACGGCGTAGCGGATCTTGCCGTCCTTTACCTCCAAGATTTCCGCGGTGACAGTCACGCTTTGGCCGATCCGCGTCGCGGCCATATGGCGCACGTCAACGTGAATGCCGACGCTCTGCTCGTCTTCATCGAGGTAAGGCTTGGTCAATCGCACCGACGTTTGCTCCATCAAACTGATCATCGACGGCGTCGAAAATACATCCGCAATCAGTTGCTGCGCGCGCATCTCCAGCGTGGTCACATAAGTTTGGCTATATTTCAGGCCGGGCACCAGTCCGTCTTTCATATCGAGTTCATCCATATCGCCGCGCGTGGGCGGCCAAGAGACTCGCTCCCCTCTCGGCGACCCGATGCTACAGCGCGGATGAAAGAGCTGTCAAGGGGCGAAATTCTAACCAAAGGTATTTGAAATTCGGAAACGAAGAAGAGATTGGAAAAACCATGTCTCCCGCAAAGCATGCCCTGAGCGACGTCGAAGGAACGCAAAGACGCGAAGTTCAGAGGATTCGGAAGATATTCTTAACATTGCGCCTTTGCGCCTTGGCGGGACAAATTTTCCTGGAGTCGTTCTGTTCAACATTTCCAAGGTAAGTATTTAAGGCGATGGGGGTTGACGAGCCTTGGGGTCAGTGACCCTAATCGTCTTCTCTCTCTGGTTGCCGCGCGCGGCTCAGAGGAGTCCCATCATGCGCCAAAAGACAACGCTCGCTGCGAGTGCGAGCAGGGTGAGCAGGCCGTATGCGATTGCCGCCGGCCGCGCCTGGGCGTGGCTGAACAGCTCGCCGCCGGTACCATGGTAAAGCGCCAAGTACGTGGTGCTCTGATACGGCATGAAGAAGCCGTTGCAGGCAATCAGCGCCACGAGCCCAACCACGAGCGTACTAATACCCGCCTCGGTTGCCACCGGTGCAAGGGCAATGGTGATAAGTGGCGCGGCAGCCTGCCAGCGAAGCACTAGACTGATGGCCAAGCAAAACAACGTGAGAACAAGAACGAACAGCACGGGCTTTGCAGTCAACCCGCCTATGGCGCCGACCATCATCTGGGCCAGCCATTGATCCGCCCGAGTGCCGGCGAACACGTCGGAGATACTGCCGAGCATCCCGAACAGCAAAGCGAAGCTCCAGTTGACCTCCCGCAACGTGCCGGCGGTCACCACGCCGGCCGCCGCCAGCAACGCAAGGGCGACCACTGCCACCCAGGCGGGATGAGCGCCGTGCAGCGGCTGGGTGACAAAGCCCGCCAGTAGGGCGGCTCCGACGGCCAGCGATATCCGCTCATGGCGCGACGGTGTTCCCAGAAGTGCGCGCTGGAGTTCCAGGGAACTTCGTAGCTGGCCCGTCAGATTTGCCTCTTCGGCCCGCGGCCAGTAAAACCACATGATCGCCCCAATAAGGCCGACGAGCAGAAACACGTGGGGAGGGGCGGCATAGTAGGCCCAGCTGATCCAGTTGAGGCCGCCGCGGGTCTCGCGCGGCAGCACCGCGAACACCAGCACGGTGGTCGTCGAGCTGGTGAGAAACACTGCACCCAGCTGACCGAACCCGATCAGCGCGGCCATGGCGAGACCCGCTGCAGCGCGGGAGCGGGGCGCATAGCCGAGCGCTTCCACCAGCTCCCTGAGTGCGGGTGCAATCATAGTGACTCTGCCGGTGGCGTTCGGCACGGCAGGCCCCAAGATCACGCCGGCGATGCTCAGGGCGATGACCTGGCCGGGAAAGCCACCTCGGGTGTGACCCACGGTCCACAAGGCCAGTCGGTAAAGCACTCCCGAGGAGGCAATGGCGGACCCTACGATGAGCACACTCACTACCAATACCCAACTCGCCGACGAAAACCCCGTCAGCGCCACCTCGGGCCGCGCCACACCGCTCAACACCCAGGCCCCGACCATGACCAATGCCAAGACGCCCTCGGGCACGGCGTCCACCGCAAGCACGGGTACTGCAGCGGCAAGCAACACAAGGGCGTGCCAGCCTGAGGCCGATAATCCGGCCGGTGGGGTGGCGAGCCAGCCGGAAAAGAGCACCACGACCGCGAGCAGCCCGCTCATTGCAGAGCGGCTCGGAACCCGCCAGCGTCGCGGCGAAGTTTCGGACGGCTGGGGAGGTGTTTTGGGCGGAGTAGTTGCGGGGGCTGTGGTCGCGCGGGCAGCGGCGCTGGCGCCTTTGTCGCCGCCGGAGATTGCGGCCTGCAGGCGGCGGCTCAGGTTCGCCGCTATGGCGAGCGCCACGTCCGGCTCTTGGCGCACCAGGCTCAGGAAGCGCGCGCGATCCAGTCGCAGCAGCTCACCGTCCGTTTCTGCGCGGATGGTGGCGGATCGAGGACTATTGGTGAGCAGCGCCATCTCACCGAGCGGATCGCCGGGGCGGAGAACGGCGACCCGGCTTTCGCCAGCTTCCGCCCCCGTGTCCACGTAGACACCGACGTCACCCCTGGC
Source organism: Deltaproteobacteria bacterium (assembly GCA_030688735.1). Classification (GTDB taxonomy): domain Bacteria; phylum Desulfobacterota; class Binatia; order UBA9968; family UBA9968; genus JACPFE01. The sequence goes on along the minus strand of JAUYJC010000026.1, from coordinate 6,023 downwards.
CACGAGGTAGAAGGCGTCGCCCGGATCTCCTTGGCGAAACACGTCGGCGCCCCTGGTCAACGGCACCGGCACCAGGCGCGCGGCGAGCTTTGCTAAAGTGACGCGGTTCAGACCCGCGAACAACTCAACTCGAGCGAGCAGATCGGCGTGCTCGGCACTCGATGATTCGATCGTCACTTCAGAATTCTCTCTACGATACCGGCGCGGGTTCCGGCCTTGCTGTGCGTGTCGCGCTGAGCCACGGGTACACCGCAAGCGCGATGCTCATCCCGGCTGCAAAAATTATTGTCCCCAGAGCGACCGTAAAGACGCCCTCTATTTTTTTTCGCCGCCGAAGAGCCGCTTGAACGCGGAACCGACGCCCTCGACCACGCCGCCAGCGCCTTCCACACCCCTTCGGCCGAGCGTGCCGAGTCCCTCGGCGACGTTCTTGATGCTCACGCCCAGTTGCCCAGCCATCCCCGCCGCGATCCGGGTGGACAAGCTCTCGTTGAGCGAGAAGCTCGGATTGCCGGTGTCGCCTTTGAGAGCGAAGTCGATGTCGATGGCGTTGTTATGGTCTTTGAGAAAGCCGATGACCGCGTTGCGCGGAACCCCCATGAAAGTGTCGAACAGTCCTCGCCCCGGCGCGAACTCCAAGTCCTTGATAACGACTTTGCCTTTGCCGTCGAGATTGTTGTTGCGAACCTCGGAACTCAAATTCAGGTCGAGGCTCCCTTGGGTGACCTGAGCCTCGTTCCTTTTTACCAGGTAAGGTTGGAGCGCGACCATGTCCACCGCTGCCAGTGCGATCCGTGACGAAGAATCCCGGGCGGCCGGCCCGACCCATCCGGTTATTTTCGCTTGGCCATCGCGCTTCGCGCCTTTCACGACCGCGGCCAAATCGAATTGCGTCCTTCCCGTGGCCGGCGCCGCCACATCGCGAATCACCGCCTCGATTTGCTCCATACGGGTCCTGTGCGGCGGCCGGCTGACGGTGGCGTCGAAAAGCTCCACGCTGCCGTTCTTTAGCTCGATGGTCGAGATCACCACCGCGGGCGCGGAAGCATTACTTCGGTTCGCTTCAGCCTCGCTTCCCTCCTGTTCCGTCAGACTTGGAACGATGATCAATTTTCCCGGCCTGCGCAACACGGAGAGATACGGCCTTTCAACCACGATCGAAGCGATGCGGACCTGACTCGTCAAGAGACTGCGAAGATCGGGAATGATCGTCACCCGCTCCGCTTCCAGCGTGCGCAGCGCCGGCCAGCCCTAAGGGGCGTCGATGCTAAGCCCCAACAGTTCGATGGAGAACCAGTTGACCTTAAGCTCGGCCAAGCGGCTGCCGGGCCCCAGCGCTTCGACGATTTTACCCTGGAGCAGCCGTACTCCAACGCGGTAGCCGGCCACGACGGCGACGCCCAGGATCAGCACCACGGCGAGAACGATGACTTGCCAACGCTTCATAAATTATCCGCCGATATAGCCATTGTGACAGCGGTGGTGAAAAGCTGCAAACGACTGTGCGTCCTTCCCATGGGCGGTTGAAAGCCGGGATGCAAAGGCGGTGTTGAATCCGGCCATAAGCGTCGCGACCAACGCGGTCAGACTATTTAGTTTCGGGGCCAAAGGCTCCGCTCCTTGTCGGCAAGCGCGCAAAGCAAATGGACAACAGTCTTAGTCTGAAGTATTGAAGAGCCTAAAGGGAAATTAGAAAGAGAGACGGCATGAGCAACGACGAGTCCCAAATGCTACCGATTGAGCGCATCGCCGAGAAGCTCGGCCTTTCCATTAATGACCTCGATCCCTACGGCCGCTACACGGCCAAGGTCGGGCTCCATCGTCTTCCCCCGCCGGGCGCGGCGCCCAAGGGTAAGCTGATCCTGGTCACGGCGATCACCCCGACCACCCATGACGAGGGCAAAACCGTCGTCTCCATCGGGCTCGCCCAAGCCATCGAACGGCTCGGCAGGAAATCGGTCGTCACCTTGCGCGAGCCGTCCCTCGGACCCGTCTTCGGCGTCAAAGGCGGCGCCACAGGCGGCGGCCGCTCTCAGGTTTCGCCCGCCGAGAAAATCAATCTTCATTTCAACGGCGACAAACACGCCGTTACCGCCGCGCATAACCTGCTCGCGGCGATGATCGACGCCCATCTCTACCACGGCAACGACCTCCGACTGGACATAGAAAATATCTCCTGGCCGCGCGCGGTGGACATGAACGACCGGGCGCTGCGCCAGATCAGAATCGGCTTGGGCGGCAAGACCAGCGGCGTCCCGAGGGATTCTCGCTTCGTCATCACCGCGGCCTCCGAAATCATGGCGGTCCTCGCCCTCACCGAGTCGCGCGCGGATTGCGCGCGCAGGCTTGGTGAAATAACCGTCGGCTTCGACTACGACGGCAAACCCGTCCGCGCGAAGGATCTGCAAGCGAACGGAGCGATGATGGTCTTACTCAACGAAGCGATCATGCCCAACCTCGCGCAAACCACCGAGCAGACGCCGGCGCTCATCCATGCCGGTCCCTTTGCCAATATCGCTCATGGCACGAGCAGCGTGCTCGCCCAACGCATGGCCTTGGAACTCGCGGAATATGCCGTCAACGAAGCCGGGTTTGCCGCCGACCTTGGCGCGGAAAAGTACCTCGACATCGTGATGCCGTCGTCGGGCATCACGCCGTCCGCGGCGGTGCTGGTGGCGACCGTGCGCGCCATCCGGCGTCACAGCGAGGATCAAAACCGGACGAATCTCAAACCCGGCCTCGATAATCTGGCGAAGCACATCGAAAACCTGCGCAAGTTTGCTCTTGCCACGGTCGTCGCCATCAATCGCTTCCCGGACGACGAAGCGGAGGACCTTCGCGCCATTAGAAATCTTTGCGCCGAGCTCGGCGTAGAGTCCGCGCTCGCGGACGTGTTCGACAAAGGCGGCGACGGTGCGCGTGAGCTCGGGGAAAAAGTGATCGACGCGGCGGATGGAGCGGATTTGAACGCGACTCAACCTCTCTACGCGCCGAATCTCGCCATCGAAGAGAAAGTTTCTATTATCGCGAAGGGAATCTATGGCGCAAGCGGCGTCGAACTTCTCGACCGAGCGAGGCAAAAACTGGAACGGTTTACTGCCCTTGGTTTCGCCGATTTGCCCGTCTGTGTCGCCAAAACGCAAAACTCGCTCTCCGACGATCCCAAGAAGCTCGGCGCGCCGAAAGATTGGACGCTCACGGTTACTGACGCTTTCCTCGCCACCGGCGCAGACTTCATCGTCGTCGTCGCCGGCAACATGATGCTCATGCCGGGTCTCCCGAAAGTTCCCCAAGCCATGCGGATGAGTGTGAATGAGGACGGAAGTTTTCGCGGGTTGAGCTGAGCGGGAAGCACTCGCCAGCCGTCACCGCTCCCCCAACTCCTTGACCGCCTGCTGCAGATAGCTGCGGTCGATATATTTGGCAGAGTCCTGCGCCGCGAGCTTCGTTTCCTCAGCCAAAATTTCCAGCGCCAGTTTCATCCCGTCGGGATTAAGCTCCAGGCTGGGATGCCAGATGCGGTTCGCCGTGTAGTAATCCCAGCCCTTGCGCGCCAACTCGGGAGCGATCTGGATTTCCTTGGCGAGGAAATCGCTCGCCGCTTCTTTGTTGGCGAACAGCCAACGGTTGGCCTTCAGCGCGCCTTTTAAGAAACGGACGAGGAGTGCGCGATTTCTCTCCGCCCAGCCCCGCTTCACCGACATCACAGTAAGCTGATAATTGGGAAAATAATCTTTGTAGTACCCGAGCACGTTGAACCCCTGCTCTTCCGCCGTAAAGACGAGTGGCACGACGAGGAAAGCCGCCGCGACCTGGCCTGAAGCCAGCGCCGCGAGATTGAAATTGCCGCCGCCCACGGCGAGCAATTTATAATCGGCGGGATACTCAAGTCCGTTTTTCTTGAAAATCCGCTTGAGCACCGTGGTTGCACCGGAAGCCAGCGATTGCACACCCACGGTGGTTCCGCGCAGTTCTTTGAAACTCTTGTACTTCTTTCCTGCGACGATCGCCTGGGTCAAACCATTGATGACGCCGGCAACGCAGACAAGATCGGCCCCACCGACCGCCGCGCTGACCATCGCATCGGCGGAGCCCATGGCCAAATAGAGCGATTCTCCCACCAGCGCCTGGTCGGCGATCGGCGTGCCACGCAGCAAAACCGGTTGCACGTCGAGCCCAACCTCTTCGAAGAAACCCCTTTTAGTTCCGAGCCAGACCAGGCCTGTTCCGAGCGTCTTGGTGCCAACGCCCACCGGAAATTTGCCCTTCTCCTGTGCGGGCGCGACCGTGGCCGCAAGAAGGAGCGTGATAAAAGCGGAAAATACCGTGCGCCGAATTACACGCGCGCGGCTCCGAGAACTGCTCACCCTCATTTCCTTACGCCCCCGCAAGCTCGGTAGCCGCCACCAGCACGGGCGTCGGGCGCTCCGGCCTCCGGATCGTCAGCGCCAAGCAGGCGGCGATCAAACCCATGCAGCCGCCAACCAGGAAAGCGTATTGATAATCGCCGAAATGAACGCGCGCCCAGCCGCCGCCGATCGCCGCGGATGCGCCGCCGAGCTGGTGGAAGACGAAAACCAACCCAAAAATTCTGCCGACGCGCTCGGCCCCAAAGGTCCGCGCGATGATCGTCGTCGTCGCCGGACCTGAGGCATACCAATCGAGGCCGTAAAGCACCGCGAAACTGAACAGCGCCGTCGATTCGCTCACGAACGGCAGAATAAAAAGCGACGAACCGCGCAGGCCGTAAACCACCGCCAGCACCTTGCGCGGGTCGACCCGGTCGACCAGCCAACCCGAAAACGTCGTCCCGATAAAACTCGCGCCGCCCATGATCCCCACGGCCGTCGCCGCGGTGAGTTGCGGGATGCCGCGTTCGATCGCATGCGGAATCAGGTGCGTGCCGATGAGCCCGTTGGCCGTCACGCCGCAAATAAAAAAACAGCCGCCGAGAATCCAGAAGGTCGAAGTGCTAAAAACTTCCCGAACGGTTGAAATCGAAACGGGACGAATATCGCCGCGCGCGAATGCGCTGCCGCGCTGCAAGGAGCCGCTCGCCTTTCCCGACCCGTACGGCTCAAGCCCGATGTCGGAGGGCGTGTCGCGCATCCAGAGCCAGATCGCCGGCAAGAGAACCAGCGCAACCACCGCTACCACCGTCAACGCGCTGCGCCAGCCGCTCGCCACGATGACGGCCATCAGCATCGGAAGAAACACCACCTGACCCGCGGCGTTGGCATTGGTCATGATGCCGATCGCCAAACCGCGCCGCTCCACGAACCAGCGGCTTGCGATGCTCGGTCCCAGCGCCGGGGTCACGCCGGTCGCGATCCCCAGCACGACTCCCCACAAAAAAATCAGCTGCCAAAGTTGCTGAATGAAAACCGTTCCGATCAATCCCACCGCGAGCATTGAAAGGCAGCCTAAAATCACCCGGCGCGGTCCGACCCGGTCGATCAACCAACCGCCCACCGGGGCGAATAGCCCCAAGAGGAGAAGGTTGAGGCTGGCGGCGGAGGCGATTTCCGTTCTCGTCCAACCGAACTCCGCTTCCAGAGGATGGATCAGTACCGACGGCGCGGAACGAATGCCCGCCGCCGTCAGGTTGGCAAGGAAACTGAGCGCGACAATGAACCAGCCGTAAAAAAAAGGCGTCGCAATCGGTGGCCGTATTCCCATTGTCTTGACGTTATCCATGCTCACCCTGTAGCACAAACAGCTCGGAAGAAACATTCACCTCAGAGCCACAGCACGGCTAAAACGCATCCAAAAACGCGCAGAGAGTTTTCACCACGAAGGCACGAAGGTCACGAAGGTTTCGGACATTGTTTTTATCAAACTTCTTAACGTCGTGCTCACTTCGACTGTGCTCAGGGCATGCTTCGTAATTACTATCCAAAAACTAAGACCAACATGTTTGTCATAACGCGCAGCCTGGGTAAATTTTCCGATGATCGAAGACTCTCTGATTCGGATATGCCTCCCGCAAAGGCGCAAAGACGCCAAGTGACAGGCCCAAGCCT
>JAUYJC010000014.1 GCA_030688735.1 Deltaproteobacteria bacterium | reverse complement strand
AGCGTTCGCCATCCTTTCCTTACGCCGTCGCAAACTCTTTCCGCTTGAACGTTTTGAACGGCTTGAACGATTTGAACGGCGCCTGAGCTTATTCGGTTCGCGCCCGCTCTTCTTTCCTCGGGTCAGCCGCGCCGCTCGCCTTTCCTTGCTTGACTGTGATCGCCTGAACCACACCGGCGACGCCGCGTTCCCTGACGTTGTGCCCGCGCCGCTCCAGCGACCTCTTGGCCTCAGCGGGAATATCCGCCTCGGCGATGAGATTGTCCGGCATCCACTGGTGATGAATGCGCGGCGCCGCCACCGCATCTTTCACCGGCATTTGAAAATCGATCAGGTTTAGAATCGTCTGCAAGGTCGCGCTGATGATCCGCGGCCCGCCGGCGCCGCCCACGACGACTTCAGGATGCTCGCCCTGCAAAATGATTGTCGGCGCCATGCTGCTCAGCGGCCTTTTCTTCGGCTGCAATGAATTGGCTTCATTGCCGGTCAGGCCATAGACGTTGCCGCTTGGATGAATCGCAAAGTCATCCATCGTGTTGTTGAGCACGATGCCGGTCTTGGCTGCGAGCACCTTCGAGCCAAAGCGGGTATTGACCGACTGCGTGCAAGCGACCGCATTGCCGAAGCGATCGACGACGCTAAAGTGCGTCGTGCCGCCCTGTTCCGCTTTGAAATTGACCAGACCGTAGAATTTAGCAGGCTGGGTCTTCACCGGCGAGATGCGCCCGCGAATCCACGCCGCGTAATCTTTGGACGTAAGCATCGCCAGCGGTGCCTTGACGAAATCCGGGTCGCCGAGATATTGCGCGCGGTCGGCAAAGGCATGCTTCATCGCCTCAGCGAGCAATTGGAGATAGGTCCCCTCGTTGTGGGGCAGCTTGTTGAGCGTATGGCCCTCGAGCACGCCGAGCATCTGCAATAGGGCTACGCCGCCGGAACTCGGCGGCGGCATGGCGATGACGCTCCTTTTGCGGTAGTGACCGATCAACGGCTCGCGCCAGACGGCTTTATAGTTCTTGAGATCGCCGAGAGTTAAAACCCCGCCTTCCTTTTTTACCGAATCGACAATCGCCTGGGCGATCCAGCCTTGATAGAAGACTTCAGTCCCTTGGGACACAATCGCCTTCAAAGTCTCGCCGAGCTCCGGCTGGCGGATCAGTTCCCCTTCGGCAGGCACCTCGTCTTTGGGCAGAAAAACGCGGGCGAGGTCCGGAAATTTCTTCATCGTCGCCTGCTGACGGTCGATGGCGAAGCGCAAGGCCGCTTCAAGCGGAAAGCCTTCAGTCGCGTACTTGATGGCAGGAGCGGCAAGTGCCTGCAGCGGCAAACTGCCGAACCGTTTGAACGCCGTCAGCAAACCTGCCACTTCTCCCGGCACGGCCACCGCCAAACCGCCGGTGAGGCTGAGGGACGACACGGGTTTGCCGTCTTTCGTGTAGAGCTCTTTGCGCGCGGCCTCCGGCGCCGTCTCGCGAAAATCGAGGGCGTGGGCGCGCCGTTCTTTGGCATCGTAGATCACCATGAAGCCGCCGCCGCCGAGGCCGGATGACGCTTGATCGACGACCGACAACGCCAACGCCGTCGCGATGGCGGCATCCATCGCGTTGCCGCCGCGCTCGAGGATTTCCATGCCGGCCTTAGTGGCGAGCGGGCTATCCGATACAACTAGACCGGAGCTGGCGCGCTGGGCGAAACCGGTTTGCGGCGCGCACAGAACGCTGGCGAAGGCGATAAAGGTGAAAACAATTCTCGCGATAAATAAACGGCGCAGCATCATTGTCTCTTTGTTTGGGTGTTCCGGGATTACCGTGAAAGACTATTCACCACAGAGACGCAGAGTTCACAGAGATTACTTTCTACTCTCCCTTCTCCGCGACCTCAGCGCCTCCGGGGTGCAAATTTCGAGTCCTTGCACCTAAATAGCGTTGGCCAGGTTAGCCACACAGACGCCTGAATATCCCTTTGTTTAATGTGTCGGAGGTGGATTTGCAACTTAAAAACCGGCGGATGAGGCGAAAAGCGATTTTGTTTCCACAATGCGGTTTTCTCTTGCCAATCAAAGTTCCATATTCCATATTGGCCCTGCGGCGGCTTTGCCGCGCGGCGATTGCCGGCTGATCATGCAAACAATTCTGGGACCCTTTCACCCCTATCTCGAAAACGCGGTCGTCGACGAAATTCTGAAATATAAAAAAGAGGATTTGTTGTGCGCGCTTCTGATCCTCGTTCCCTCCGACTCTTTGCGCCGCAGGTTAAAACTTCTGCTGGCGCGGGAACGCGGTTTAGCTCTGCTCAACGTTCCGATCCTGACTTTCCACCAGCTCGCCGCCAAACTGTTCGCGGAGCGCAGCGGCTACCAACCGGCAAATTTACGCGACGACCTTTTTCTCGAAGAAGTCGTGCGCCAAATCGTCCGCGCCCGGCAGCCTGGCGCGGCGGCCTTCGCCGGCATCGAGGAAAGAGCGGGCGGCTCCGGCGCCTTGTGGCAAACCTTACGCGATTTGCGCGACGCCAAACTGGAGCCCGAAGTGGCCCTGGAGGCGCTGCGCGAAGGGCAGTTCAGCGCCAAGACCTCCAGCCGAACGGCGGATCTGCTTCGCCTGCAGCAAACCTTGCGCGATTTTTGCCTGCGCCAAGGGATCGAGGACCATTCGGACTTGGACCAACGCGCAACCGAGCAGGCTTTGTCATCACCTTTTCTCGCCCTCTTCAGGCAAATTTTCTACTATGGTTTCTACGATCTCACGCAGGTTCAAGTGGATTTTTTCCACGCCGTCGCGCGCCATTTTCCGACGATACTGTTTTTTCCGTTGTTAGAGTCGCGCCCGGGCCATGACGGCTGGAGCTTCGCCGAACGTTTTTTCGAGCGTTACGTCCAAGGGCTTTCGATTTCGAGCGTGACCAACCTGATCGAGGTCGCCGGTTTACCGCTCGCCGCGACCTTTCGGTTGTTCGATGAAGCCGCGGAGCGAAGCTACGGCGCGCCGCCGGACCATTGGTTCGTAACGATCAGCAACGCCTTTGGCGCCGCAGACGAAGTCGGCGCCGCCGCCAAGGAAATCGTCCGGCTCGCCAGCGACGGCGCGATGCGGTTTGACGAGATCGGCGTCGTAGCCCGCGGCCTGGAGGGCTACGGCGCGACGATCAAGAAAATTTTTCACGCCCACCAGATTCCCATCCGCGGCGCCATCGAAGAATCTTTGGCGCAATTTCCCCTGACCCACGCCGCCATCTTGCTCTTAAACCTGCCGGCGAAAGATTTTCTCCGCTCGCAGGTGATTGATCTTTTGAGTTCCCCCCATTTCCAGCTGGACGCCGTGGGCCTGCAAGGAATCCGCCCGCGCCCCGATCTCTGGGACCTCGCCACGCGCGAGCTGGCGATCTGCAAGGGCATCTCCGAGTGGCGCCGCCTGCGCAACTACCAAACCGGCGGCCTGGCCTTTTCCCAATACGCCGGCGACGACGAAGCGCGGCAGATCCGCATTGGCGCCGAACAGATTCGCGCCCTGGCGGATCTTAGCGATGCATTGGCGGCTGATTTAACCGGCTTGCCGGCGCGGGCTTCGTGGAGCGGCTACGCCGGCCGGTGGAGTCATCTGTTCAAAAAATACCTGGGCATCGACGCGCAGATCGCAGCGTCGGAAGCAAGCGGTGAACAGCTTGTGCGGCGAACCATACTCGACATTCTGGAACAAATTGCCGGGCTGGATGCTTTGGATGAGGAAGTTTCGCTCGCCGGCTTCAGCGACACCTTTCAGCGTTGGCTCGAACATGCCCCGGTAACCGCGCAGCCCGACGACGTTCCTGGGGTCACGGTCGTAAGCGCCACGGCGGCGCGCGGTCTCCCCTTTCGCGCGCTATTCGTTCTGGGCATGAACGAGGGCATCTTTCCGCGCACGATTCGCGAAGACGCTTTTCTGCGGGACCGCGACCGGGAAATCCTCGAACGCGATCTGGGCTACAAGATCAACCAAAAACTTGCCGCCTTTGACGAGGAGAAGCTCTTATTTAATTTGCTGGTGGGCGCCGCCCGCGAGCGGCTTTACCTTTCGTTTCAACGCACCGATGACAGCGGGCGGGCTTTGACCCCGTCATGGTATTTAAACGATCTCAAGCGCGCTCTCGGCTCCTATGCCCATGGCCATCTTAAGGAAATCACGATTCCGCGCAGCGTCGCGGACAAGTCAGAAGTGGAACCTTTCAGCCGCGAGGATCTCCTGCTGCCCGAAGAGCTCGCGATCCGCCTGAGCCTCGACGGGCAAGATCCCACAGCACTGGTCGAAGCCTGCGCCCTCGCGCCGAATCTGTACAAGCCCGGCCGTAAAGTCGTCGCCGAGCTCGACCGCAGCACGGAACGGTTGCACGCATTCGACGGCGTCACCGGGCCGCTCATCGAATATTGGAACCACATCTCGCAGCGCGGCCTGTCGCCGACGGCGCTGGAAACCTATGCCCGCTGCCCGTTTCAATTTTTCGCCAATCATGTGCTCCGGCTGGAGCGGCTCGATTGCCCGGAGGAATCCATGGGTCCGAGCCTCGGGGAATTCGGCGAGCTGGGCCATGAAATTCTAAAAGTGTTTTACCAGCACCTTAGCGACAACGGGTTTTTCGCGGGCAAGGCCGGCAACCTCGACAACGAAGCGACGCTCGAAGCCATCGCCCGGAACATCTTCGCGCAGTACGAGGCGAAACATCCGGTCGGCTACCCGCTGGCGTGGGAAAGCATTAAAGAAACCCTGGCGCAACTGCTCAGGCAGGTCATCAGCGCCGATCTGCGCGAACTCTCCGCCTCAGGCTTCGTTCCCATCGGATTCGAACTTGACGGCAGTGAAACGCTTTCATCCGATTGGCCGAAACCTCTCGCGGGAATGGCCATTCACGGCCGCATGGACCGGATCGACCGCAACCCGGCGGAGAATCGCCTGCGGGTCATCGATTACAAGTTCAAATTCGGCGCCCAGCCGTCAACCGCGGACAAGAATCTATACCGCTCGGCGCTGCGCGGACAGAAATTGCAGCCGCCGTTCTACTCGCTATTAGGGCCGCGCGCAGCCGGCGACGCCGCTCGAAGCGCGCAGCCGCAAGTCGAAGCGAAATTTTACTACATCGCGCCGCGCTGGCGCGGAGGCCCGCTGGTAACGGAGAGCTTTGGCGCCGACGGGCTTTCGGGACCGCTCGGCGCAGAAATCATAAATACCATGACTCACCTGGCCGACGGCATTCGCGAAGGGCGGTTTTTCATTCAGCGCGGCGAGTACTGCGCTCACTGCGACGTCGCGGAAATCTGCCGCAAGAATCATCCGCCGAGCCTGTGGCGCGCCGAGAACGATCCCGTGACGGCGCCGCACCGCGAGCTGCGGGGTAAAGATTTAAAGAAACTATGAGCGCGCGCCCAAAAAACATTGCCCTCGGCGACGCCGCCGACCGCGAGCGCGCCGTCGCCACCTTCGACCGCAACATCGTGGTCACCGCCGGTGCGGGGACGGGAAAAACGACCCTGCTTATCGACCGGCTCTTGCACTTGCTGGCGCGCAACCCCGAGCCATTGAAGATCACCGGGATCGTGGCTCTGACCTTTACCAACAAGGCCGCCAACGAGATCAAGCTCCGGTTGCGCGAGCGGCTACAGAGCTATCTCGATGCGGATCTCGCCGGCAGCCCCGCCACTGAAGCCGACAAGAAAACCGCCGCCGAAGTCGCGGCGCTGATCCGGCGCTATCAACTTTCGAAGGATGAACTGAATGGCCGCCTCCTCGAGGCCATCCGCCATATCGAACGGGCCGAGATCGGCACCATCCACAGCTTCGCCGCCACCCTGCTCCGTCTTTATCCCCTCGAAGCCGAGGTCGATCCGCAATTTCGCGAGGATGACGGCAAGCAATTCGAGCGTCTTTTCGACGAGCAGTGGGACCTGTGGTTGGACCAGGAGCTGGCCCTCACGGGCTCCCACGCCGGCGACTGGCGAATCGTTTTACCCAAGCTCCCGCTCGAACAGATCAAGACCCTCGCCCAATCGCTCTGCGCCGAAACGGTGGAGATTGGCCGGGACGGGGAAAAAAGTGGCGCCTTGCCCGAGGCGCTGAGCCGCTGGCTTAAGAATCTCGCCACGCGCGCCGCCGCGCTGGTCGAGCGCCACCCCGAGGACCGGCAAAACGAAAAACTGGCGCGCGCCGCCAAAGCAATCATCGACGCATGCCGCCACACCGGATCGATTGCCGAGAATAGTCTGACCGAGGAACGCGGGCTCCTCGCTGAGAAGTCGATCAATACTAAGCTCAAGGGCTGGACGGCGGAGGATGTCGCCGAAGCCCAGGAACTGGTGCGCGCGGCCCAGGGTCTCGCCCAAGTAGACGAAGACCTGACGATGCTCCTATGGCGGCTACTGGCGCCGTTTGCCGTGCAATTTCGCCGGTTTTTCACCCACGAGGGATTCGTCTCTTTCGATGGCCTGTTGATTCGCGCGCGCAACCTGGTGCGCGATCACCCGCGCGTGCGTGAGGAGATCAAGCGCCAATACCGCGCGATCCTCATCGACGAGTTCCAGGACACCGACCCAATCCAGTACGAGATTCTCCTCTACGTGGCCGAGCGATCCGGCCAATCGGCGCGGGACTGGCGCGCCGTTGAGCTCACTCCGGGCAAAGCGTTCGTGGTCGGCGATCCCAAGCAATCGATCTATGCCTTTCGTCGCGCCGACATCGAGGCATATCTTGAAGTGATCGAAAAAATCATCAAGGCGCAGGACGGCATCGAATGCCGGCTGACGACGAACTTCCGCAGCGATGCGGAGATTCTCGGCGTCGTCAACGGCGTCTTTGAGACCTTGATGCAACCACGAGACGGCCTTCAGCCGCCTTACATCGCGATCCATCCGCCTGCGCCGACAGAACTGGATAACAGGAAGCTTCACTCCTCGCCGCGGCTGGCGAAAGTCTCGCTGCGAAAAATCGTCGCCGAGGGCGCGGCGCTGGACGCCGAAACCGCGCGCCGGCTCGAAGGCGAGAGTTTGGCGCGCTGGCTTAGAGATGAAATGATCGAGAAAGCGTCGATCACCAACGCGCGCGGTGAGCAGGTGCTCGTCCAGCCCAGGGACGTCGCGATTCTCTTTCGCAAGCTCACTGACATTCACGATTATCTGGAGCCCTTTCGCCGGCGCCATATTCGCTACGTCGTGGAGGGGGAACGCCACTTCTACGCGGCCAAGGAAATCATCGACGCGGTCAATCTGCTGCGCGCCATCGACAACCCCCATGACCGTCTCGCTCTCGTAGGTGTGTTGCGCTCGCCCGTGGGCGCTCTCCCGGACAAGCTGATTTATGATTTGCACCGCCGGGACCTCCTAGACTACCGCAAGGGGGACCGGCTGAACGGCAAAGAATTTCCCGGCGCCGTGACCGAGCTGTATCAGACACTGACGCGCCTGCACGATGACACGCGGCTCCTGCCGGTGGGCGAAGCGATCGCACGGATTTTCGACTCGCTGCCGGTAAGATTACTCGCCGCCTGCGCCTTCCACGGCGAACAAGCGGTGGCGAATCTCGATAAACTCAGGCAGCAAGCGGAACAGTTGGGGCGCGAAGGGCTGATGACCCTTAAGGAAACCATTCGCCAACTGCAACAGCACGTATTGGACGTCAAAGAAGAAGGCGAAAGCGTGCTCGCCGAAGAAAGCATCGATGCCGTTCGCATCATGAGCATTCACAAAGCCAAAGGATTGGAGTTTCCCGTCGTCGTCTTGGCCGGCTGCCACGGTGGGACGAACGCCAGGCAAGCAAAGAGCGCGGAAGCCCTGTCCGACTGGTCCAGCGGCCTCACGGGGCTCCGGGTCGGACCCATCTGGGATCTGCCCGGACTCTACATCGCCGAGAAGGCAAGGCTTCGCGCCGAGGAAGAACAGAAGCGCGTATTTTATGTCGCTATGACGCGGCCGCGCGAACATCTCATCATCTCATGCGCGCCGACCAGCCGGCGCTCCGGCGGCAGTTTTCTCGCCATGCTCGGTGAAGCTCTCGGCATCGAATCCGACGATATCGCCGAGTCCAAGATCGTTTCTACCGGCGCAGGCAAGATGGCTATCCAGGTTGTCACGGAAAGTCTGGCGGCACCGGGACGGGCAGAGAGCGCGGGAACACGCGCAAGTGGAAAACGTGACTGGCGGCCTTATGTGGACCTCTGGAGCCGCCGCCGCAGCGATTTTGCAACGGCGATGAAGAGCCCGGTGTTTCTCACACCGACGTTGTTGAAACGCCAGGAAGCGGAACTGAGCGAAGCGGCTGTGCCACACCAGCAAGCGCCGCTCAAGCGAACGCTGGCCATGCTCATCGGCGAATTAGCGCATCGCTTTCTGCAAAGCTGGGACTTTGCGTTGGACGCCCGCGCTTTCATGGACCCATTGAAGCTAACTATCGGCCATTGGCTACCCCAAGATTACCGGCCACAGCAAGCGGCGCTTCAGAATGAACTCGAGGAAATCTTTACTGCATTCTTTCGCTCCAAAGCCTACGGCGAACTGGCCCAAGCGCGCATCCTCGGCCGCGAAGTGCCATTGCTGGTGCCGTGGAACGGGCAAATCATGGAAGGCGTCATCGATGTTATCTATGAGCGCGACGGCTTGCTTTATCTAGCCGACTATAAGACAGATAGGATTGCCCGCGAGGAGCTGCAGCACGGCGCGGAACGCTATCGGCAACAAGCGCAAACCTATGCCGAAGCCGCCCGTCTAAGCCTGAAGCGCGAGGTGGCGGCATTCAAGCTGATTTTTCTGCGCCTGGGCGAGGCGGTTGAAATTACCGCAGAGAAGAACAATGAGTGATCGCTGGTTTAGATTGGTGTCTCAGAAGTTCGCTAAATATTTCCAGGCGTCCTGTCCTGGCATCCCCCTTTTGGCAAAGGGGGTTAGGGGGGATTTTGAGCCGGCCGGAGAGCAAATCCCCCTTGATCCCCCTTTTTCAAAGGGGGAATTTTTCCTTCAGAGGAATGAAGAACCCCGCCGCAAGCAGCGGGGTATCAGAAGGAATCGACCAGCTAATCGCAGCAAGCTGCGGGGAATTAACCCCGTAGAGATTAAACCCCTCTTTGGAAAAGAGGGGAATGGGAGATTTTGGGGGCGCGGCGCGGGGATTATGTAGCAAACCTCTGTGTCAGAACATTAGAGTTTTCTATGAAAATCTTTTTCTTCGATATCGAAACCGTTCCCACCGATCAGTCGCTCCAGGACAACGGCCTGCTGGATTCCCAAATCAAGCTTGATGAGGCGGAGCTGCTAAAGAAGCTCAGCCTATCGGCGGCAACCGCCAGGATTCTTTGCCTCGCCTACGCCATCGATCCGCCGGCGGACTCCCCGGTGCATGTCCTGGAAGGTGAAGAAAAGGCGATCATCCAAAATTTCTGGAAGCTCGCGATGGATGTCAATCTCTTCGTCGGCCATAACATTCTCGACTTCGATTTGCGCTTCATCTGGCAGCGCTCGATCATTCACCAGATCAAGCCGCCGCGCGACATCCCATTCACCCGTTTTCGCAACAATCCGATCTACGACACGATGCAAGAATGGAGCAAGTGGGGCCGCGAACACGCGAGCCTCGACTCGCTCGCGAAAGCCCTCGGCATCCCTTCGCCCAAAGAAAATCTCGACGGCTCGAAAGTGTACCCCTACTACCGCGCCGGCAAGCTCACCGAAATTTACGAATACTGCAAACGCGACGTGGACACGGCGCGGCAAGTTTATCGGCGGCTGACGTTCGCGAAAAGCCTGTGACCGTCCCGGTTTCGTTTGAAGCAATGTTCCGCGCGCCTTTGCTTGTTGTGATCCTAGGGGTCATTGCAGGGGACACTTGATACCGCCACTCTCCGCAACGGATAATTGACAGCGATTGGGCTTCTCGGATAATCTCCACTTGATTTCCATTGGAACCGAGGAGAAAAATTACCCCGTCAAACCCTTCCGGTGTTCGCAGGCCTTTCGCTCGCGGGCGCCTATTGGTGTGTGCGGCCGCGCTCGCGACATATGCGTTGCTCTCACCCCAACCCATCGCGGGGGCTCCGTCACCCAGCGAATTTCCCTGGGCGGGTGATCCTGAAGGCGGCGCGCCGTTCGTCGAAGCAAATCTCAACAATCCCGACGAAGTCGTCGGTTTCGATGTCGAGATCGCCGACCTGATCGCGCGCGGTCTCGGCCTCAAGCCGAAGTTCAAAAATATCACTTTCACCTCGATAGACCAGTCGATCGAGCGGGGCGACGCCGAGATCGGGCTCAGCGGCATCGAAGATACACCGGCGCGGCGAGCGAACATGGCGCCGACGGTTCCTTACTACCGCTTCCGCGAAGTCCTGAGCGTGCGCGACGCCGACGCATCTCGCCTGCGCACGCTGGCCGATCTGCGGGGCCGGCGGGTCGGCACCCTCGGCGGCACCATCGCCTACGAGATCCTTTTGAGCGCCGAGAGCGAATTCGGCATTCAGGCGGTTTCTTACGACGACGACGTGCATCCATACAGCGATCTCATCATCGGCCGGCTCGATGCCGTGCTGCTGGACAACGTCCTCGCGCAGCGCCGCCGGCGCGCGCTGCCGGGATTCACGATCCAGCCCGAGAGCGTCGCCGTCGGACACTACGTCGGCATCCTGGCCGGGCGCAACGGGCCGCTCCGCGACCGGGTCGACGAAATTCTCCGCGCGGCAATGCGGGACGGCACCCTGGAAAACATCTTCCGCAAGTGGGGCGCATGGAATGACGATCAGCCGGAGCTTTACCGGCGCGTTCTGGCCGGCGAATCCATACCGCCGGTCATCGGCGCCGAGATCACGGCGGGTACTGCGCTCAACTCATGGCAAGCAACGCGGGCGTATCTGCCTTCGCTTCTCCAAGCCTCCGTGGTGACGATCGTGCTCTCGTGCATGGCCATGGCGCTCGCGGTCCTGCTCGGCATCGCGATCGCGAGCGGGCGCGTCTACGGCGGCGCGCTGGCGCGCGCGCTGCTTACCGGCTACGTGGAGATCATCCGCGGTACGCCGCTTTTGCTTCAGCTTTTCGTTCTTTATTACGGCATCGCCGCCGCCGTGCGCCTGCCGGCGTTTCTCGCGGCACTGCTGGGACTGGCGCTCAACTACGCGGCGTACGAGAGCGAGATTTTTCGCGGCGCGCTCGAAGCGGTGCCCGCGGGACAGCTCGAGGCCGGGCGACTGCTCGGGCTCAGCGAGCGCCAGGTGCTCGCGCTGGTGCGCGGGCCCCAGGCTTTTCGCCTCGCGCTCGCGCCGATGACGAACGACTTCGTCGCGCTGCTCAAAGACTCGTCGCTGGTTTCGGTGCTCACGGTTTTCGAGCTGACGAAACAGACGCAGATTTTCGCCACCAATATCGGAAGCTGGGTCATCCCCGGCGTGCTCTGCGCATCGCTCTACCTGGCGATGTCCCTGCCGCTCGCCGCGGCCGCGCGGCGCTTGGAAAGGCGTTGGAAGAAGGCGACGCATGAATGACGCGGTGCTGCGCCTGGAGAAAGTATGCCTTGACCGCGGCCCGCGCCGCGTGCTGGAGAGCGTTACGTTCGCGGCGCGCCGCGGCGAGATCGTCGCGCTGATGGGGCCTTCCGGCGCCGGCAAGACCACCGCCCTTCGCGTGGTCGCTGGATTGGAGACGTTCCATTCGGGAACCGTCCAAGTTGACGATCTGGCGCTCCCGGCTGGAGACGCCACGCCGCCCAGCCTGCGCGCGCTCCGGCGCAAAGTCGGCATGGTTTTCCAGTTTCATCATCTGTTTGAACATCTGACGGCGCTGAAGAACGTGTGGCTGGCGCCCGTATACGCCCACGGCGTCTTGCTCGTCGAGGCCGAGCGCCGCGCGCGTGAGTTGTTAAAAACGCTTGGGGTCGAGCATCGCGCCAACGCGCTGCCGCGGGAGCTCTCGGGCGGCGAGGCGCAGCGGGTCGCGATCGCGCGCGCCCTCGCCGTCGATCCGCCGCTTCTACTGCTGGACGAGCCGACGGCATCGCTCGATCCCGGGCGACGCACGGAACTGCGGGAACTGCTTCGGGGCTTGACCGCCGAAGGCCGCACCCTCGTCGTCGCAACCCATGACGAAGACTTCGCCCGCGGCTGCGCCACGCGTGTGCTGCGCATGCAAGACGGCGTTGTCTCGGAGATTTGATCCTAAAAGGGGAACAAAGGAAGTACGGAGTTTTTTCTTGACTCCGCTTTTTCCGTGTCTTCGATCTCTTGCCAAAGGTCTATCCCTACTGCCGCGCCGGCAAGCTCGCCGAGATTTACGAATACTGCAAACGCGACGTCGATTCGGTCCGCCAAGTTTATCGGCGGCTGACGTTTACCAAGAGCCCATAGGCACAGGTCTCTATCGAAAACCACATTGCAACCAGCTACTCGCAAGGTGTATTATAAGCGCATGCAACAAGATCCGTCCGGTCTACTAGAAAAAGCGCTCAAGCTACCAGCGGAAGCACGAGCCGCGCTGGCAGGGGCACTGCTCGATAGCCTTGACCAGGAAGTGGATGAGAAATCTGAAGCGGCCTGGGGCGCGGAGATTGAACAGCGACTCAAGGATCTCGATTCCGGAGCGGTAAAAGCGATCCCCTGGTCTGAAGCCCGTCTAAAAATCGCTCGCCGATAATGGCTCAATGCCCAGTCAACGTTCACCCTGAAGCAATCGCAGAAGCCCGGGCGGCGTTTCGATGGTACTACGACCGGAGCGAAACCGCGGCGGAGGCATTTCTTGCGGAGCTTGACCGCGCAATCGAACTCATTTCAGAAGCTCCCATGCGGTGGCCCGCCTACCTTCATCACACTCGACGTTTCCTCTTACGAAGATTTCCATTCGTTGTCGTTTGCCGCCAGGCTGGCGAAACCATCAAAGTCATCGCGGTAGCTCACGGACGAAGAAAGCCCGGCTACTGGAAAGCGCGATGACACAATCGGATTCAAACCAACTCCTAGCCAGCAAAGGTTGACATACGCGCAGTGTTTGCCGGGTTGGAACTTTTGTTGTTAACCGCCGAAAACAGTTATAGGATTAGCCGCAATTGTAAATTCGCCGGTCGGGATAGACTGACCAACTCACTTGATATTAGAGCGCGCAGACAATGCGCTACGAGTACCGAGTCACCAAGTACGACCCTCGGCTCCGCGACGAGCAAGGGCGGTATACACGTGTTGAATGGACATTCTTCGCTCAAGTCGGAAAACGTGTTGCTGGGCGCAAAGTGACGATGCAGCAATATCTAAAGACCGAGAGAACGTATCTCACCGTGCTCGAAGCATTTCTGAAAGAGGCAGACGTCTCGGCTTTGGATCTCCGCGATCTTGAGATCACATCCCGCAACCGAATGCAGCATTCCGTCTGGTACAGACGCAGAGAACTCACCGTGCCGCTTGCGATCAAGTTCTCTCGTCTCGCGCTGCGTGAGCGGGTCTGGGGGAGACTAATCGCGCCGCGACGGGCGTACGTGCACTTCGGGTGGGACTACTACATGTACGTTGGCCTTTCTCGGCCGACCCCGATAGCGATTGACACCGCCACCGCGTTGGGGTTGTACATTGAGACTCATTCATCACCCTGCGCGCGGGCCCAGTCTAGCCGCAAGATTGGCTCGGACCATTCGCACCCTGACTCACGTCCACCTGCAGACGGCGGTCATCGTGAACAGTAAGGAGCTGGGCGACAAAGCCGCCGGTTTAAGTACCACACCCAGAGCGCGACTGGTTTCCCCGTTTGACTCCAAATTCAGCAGCCTATAATAAGTAAGTAAATCCGCCGAGCTTGAGCGTTCCCGCTCATGCCGAGTCGCAGATTCTTACAAAATCTAATTAGGAGGCTTTATGGATCATCCATCCGAGCAAACTTTCAAGGAACCGACAGATAACAAGACCAGGGCCGGTTTAGGCAAATTCCTTCGGCCCAACACTCCCTACGATAGTTACATGGAAGCCCAGGGCATCCCGATTTATCGCGACATCGGTGTGCACCGGGTTCAGGATTTGCCGCGCAAACCCTGGAAGCGCATGGGCGGCAGCGCCACGTTCATTCAACTGCTCGGCACCGAAGGTCTGTGGGGCTGCTACGTCGTCGAAGTACCCGGCGCCGGCGCGTTGAACCCAGAGAAGCATCTCTACGAGGAGCAGTATCTCGTCGTCGACGGGCGCGGCACGACGGAAGTTTGGGTAGACGGCAATCCCAAGAAGCACACCTTCGAATGGCAGAGAGGCTCGATTTTCGCGATACCGCTCAACGCCACGCATCGCATCGTCAATGCGACATCGAGTCCGGCCTTGCTCCTGGCCGGGACGACCGCGCCGAACATCATGAACAACTTCGCCAGCGATGATTTTATCTTCAATTGCCCTTATCAGTTCAAAGACCGTTTCGACCCGGAAGTCGGCGATTATTTCAAATACAAGGAAGATGTCACGCCCGACCCGGTGCGCGGCCTGGCGATGCGCAAAACTAATATTATTCCGGACGTCATGGGTTGTGAGTTGCCGATGGACAACCGCCGCTCACCGGGTTATCGGCGCATCGAACCCCACATGGCGGGGCAGCAGTTTTATTTTTGGATCGGCCAGCATGAAACGGGCCGCTATTCCAAAGCCCACGCGCACGGCTCGGCCGCTGTGCTCATCTGTCTCAGCGGCAAAGGCTACACCTACACCTGGCCGGCAAAGTTAGGCACCCATCCCTGGGAAAAAGGCACAACGGAGGAAATCAGACGGCAGGATTACGAGCCGGTGGGCATGGTCAGCGCGGCGCCGATGAGCGGCAACTGGTTCCACGCGCACTTCGGCGCGAGCAAGGAACCGCTGCGCCTTACCGCCTGGTTCGGCCCCAACGCCCCGGGGCGCGAACGCGGACGTCCCGGCGAGAAAGCCATCGACTACGGCGCCATCGACATGAAAGACGGCGGCACGGCGATCCCGTACAACGAAGAAGACCCATACCTGCGCATAGAATTCGAGGAAACGCTCGCCAGCGTCGGCGCCAAGTCGCGCATGGAACCGGAACTCTACAAGAACTCCTATTAGCGCAGCGGTTCCGAGTTCAAAGTTTCGAGTTTCGGGTTAACGCGGAACCCGGAACTCCAAACCCGCAACTATTCTCTGATACCCAAGGAGCTTCATGGACAGCCCTACGCCCAAGGCGTCGTTTTCCAACGCCAACCGCCACATGCAGGAAGAAGAGGTTCTTCGTCTGACGAGCGTCGGCGTCGACATCGGCTCTTCGACTTCGCACCTGGTTTTCTCGCGCCTGGAGCTGACGCTCGAAGGCTCGCGCTACCGCGTCACAAAGCGCGACGTGCTAAATGAATCGGAAATCCTCCTGACGCCCTACGTAGACGACACCCGAATCGACGTCGAAGCCCTCGAAGCGTTTATCAATCAGCAGTACAAAAACGCCGGGATCAAACGGGAAGAAGTCGACACTGGCGCGCTGATTCTTACCGGCGTGGCGGTGCGCCGGCGCAATGCGCGCGCCATCGGCGAGCTTTTCGCCCAGGAAGCCGGCAAATTCGTCGCGGTGAGCGCGGGCGACGGCCTTGAAGCGACCATGGCGGCGCATGGCTCGGGCGCCGTCGCTCATTCCGCCAAGACCGGCGGCGTGGTGTTGAACATCGACGTCGGCGGCGGCACGAGCAAGTTCGCCGTATGCAACAACGGGAAAGTCCAGGAAGTCTCGGCCATCGACATCGGCGCGCGTCTGCTCGCCTTCGACAAAGACAGCGCCGTCGTCCGCATCGAAGAAGCCGGACGCAAGCACGCCGGCTGGGCGGGGTTTTCAGTCGAACTGGGCCAGAGACCGACGCAAGAGAATTTGCGCGCAATGGTGGCGGGCATGACGGACAAACTGTTCACCATGCTCAAACCGCAAGCCGTCAGCGATGAGATCAAAGGGCTGCTGCGGCTGCCGCCGCTTAGTTATAGCGGTGAAATCGACTGCGTGATGTTTTCCGGCGGTGTCTCGGAGTTCATCTACAACCGGACCAAGACGAGTTTCGGCGATCTCGGCCCAATGATCGCCGATGAAATCCACCGGCGCATGGCGGACCTGGATATCCTCGTAATGGAACCCACCGCGCGCATCCGCGCCACCGTCATCGGTGCGTCCCAGTATACCGTGCAGGTGAGCGGCAACACGGTCTTCATTTCACCCGAGGACGCCGTGCCGTTGCGCAACATCGCCGTGGTGGCGCCGGAACTCCCGCTGGACGCCGATGATCTCGCCAAGGACGCGGTGCGCGATGCCACGCTCAACGCGCTTCGGCGCTTGGACCTGCTAAACGCCCGCCAACCGGTGGCCCTAGCCTTTCACTGGGAAGGCTCGGCGACTTTTTTCCGTTTGCAAGCTTTTTGCGGCGGGATCGCGGAGGGACTCAAGGATATTTTGGCAAAGGGCCATCCGCTGGTGCTGGTCAACGACGGCGACATCGGCGGCATCGTCGGGCTCCACTTCCAAGAAGAGCTGCAGATTCAAAATCCGATCATTTCCATCGACGGCATCGCCCTCAACGATTTCGACTACATCGATATCGGGACTTTGATTCCGTCTTCGGGATCGGTTCCGGTCGTGATCAAATCGTTGATTTTCCCAACCTCGCCGCAGTAATAAAGACAGATTAACCGCGAGGAACCCAAAGGACGCAAAAAAGCCGGAGGATGTTTTCTCTGCCCCGGCTTCTTTCGATTTGAACTACTTGAACGTTTTGAACGGCTGGAACGATTGGAACCATTTGCCTGCTGAATCGCAGCCAGGCCGGCGAAAGGTCGAAGCGTTCCGGACTGATGAATCGTAGGATGATTGGGGGCGATCTACAGGAGGCCGGCGGCGGTTTGGATGTCTGGTGGGAACAGTTCCTCTGGGCGTGGAGCCGCGGACATATCCGGCCGACAGGGAACTTGCAGCACAAATGTCGAGCCTCGCCCGAGTTTACTTTCTATACGAATCGTGGCGCCCAGTAGCTCAGTGTATTTTTTTACGATGTAAAGTCCCAGACCCATTCCGCCATATGCTCGCGTGCCTGAGCTGTCCACCTGATGAAACCTGTCGAAAATAGTCGGCAATTGCTCTTTCGATATACCGATGCCGGTATCCGCGATCTTGAATTCCATCATTTTCTTATCCGGCAGGTAACGCGCGGAAACGGTCACGCTGCCCACGTCGGTAAATTTAAGGGCATTGTTGATGAGATTTTCCATGATGTGCTTGAGTTTTCCTCTGTCGCTATAGAGCGTTGGCAGGTCCGACGAAAATTCCCAATTAAGCCTTACATCGTTCGACAGCGGGTCTTCGTACATCGACTTTAACTCATAGAGAAATTCCCAGAAATTGATTTTATGCGATTCGGCCAGCGGCTTTTCCGTTTCCAAGGTGCACGCCTGTAGCACGCGGTTGATCAGACCGTTCAGTTCCTTGGTCTGCCTCATGATCGTCTGCAGGGCTTTTTCCTGGATCGGGCTCAACTCTCCGAGAATGCCTTCGACCAAAATATTGATATAGCCGGAGATTACGTTCAACGGTGTTTTAAGTTCGTGCGAGACGATCCCCAGAAACTCGTCCTTGACCTGGCTCACAAGGCGCAAGTCATTCGCCTGCTGTTGGAGCCTTTCGAACAGCTCGGAGCGATGCATGACCAGAGCCACCTGCCCGGCCATAGTGGAGAGACACTCAATCTCTTCCGCGGAAAAATCATGCTCTTGCCGCATCAAGAAAGTTAAGCTTCCGAGCCGTTCTCCGTTCGCGACCAGGGGTACGCCCATCAACGAGACCAGCCCTTCATCCCGCCACCACTGCGAGTCCTCGGGGGCGCAGTCCTCGAAGACGTTGCGAATCACCAGCGGCGTTTGACGTTTCGCCGCTCGATCGGCCCAAGTGACCGGACTGGCGGAGTCCTCAAGCGCGCTCGGCTGAATCCCTTTGGCGGCGGCCGTCGCGAAACTGCCGGTTTCGCGATTGCGCAACCGTACGATGGCCGCTCCGAACGGGAAGTAAGTCGCCACTTTTTCAAGGAAGGCGTCGAGGACCTTTGTGCGATCGATGATCGTCGAGCTAACCGCGACGTTGACTGCGTGAAGCGCCTCGAGCCGCTTGCGCTGTCGCCGAATTTCTTCGGCGTTGCCGCGTTCCCGTTTCGCTTGCTCGTCATTCTCCCGCGCCAAGCGTTTTATGCGTTCGACCTGCGCAAAGTAACCGTAGAAGAGAGAAATCACCAGCGGGAAAAGAACGCGAAGATAGACGCTGGGATCTTTGGCTGCCTCTGAATTGAAAACGCTGTACGCATAAATCAGCGGCGCCAGCAGTGTCACGATCAGCAGGCCACGCACGTCGTTGCAGACGCAGCTGAGAACCAGCGTAAAAAGGCAGGCAATATAGAAGTCGGGCGTAGCGCCCCCGCTGAGCCCCAGTGCCACTGCCAAAAATACGGCATCGAAAAGCAGCAGCGAGCCGTAGAAATGGGGTGCGTCAAAAAAATTATTGCCGACGAAGTAAAGAGTTGCGTTCGTAAACAAATAGAAAACGACCACGAACTGGATCGGGTTGGGCGTTAGCCAAGAACCCGGAGAATAAAGCAGCAGGTACGAACAGAGAATCACCAGGGGCCAGCGAAGCTGAATCACCGTCGCCTTCCTCACTCCCTCGAAGAACCGATCCAGGCTCCCAAGGGCGGCTAATGGCCGCTGGTTATCCACGGTTTGGGTCTCACTCATCACGCTAAATCGCCCATGACCTGCATGGGATCATCCGGCGGAATGGGCATTGTGCATATTGTATGCCACGGCAGCTTTTTGCCGCATCGGATCAACTATCGGATTTTTCGAGGAATTCTCACTCAGCGAAGCTGCCGGGAGCCGAACCGATCGGCTGGCCATCCCGGCCGATGGACAAAGCGATCCATTTAAGGACAATATTGTAAAGATAAAAACACTTTAAGATGGAGTGTTTATGAAGCTGCCGAATCGGGTCCGGCAGCGCCCGTGGTCATTTGCGCTGAACCGGTGCGCGAGATTGTTTCTCCCGTGCCAAATGCACGGCTCGGAGGATATCGGCGTAGCCCGCGCAGCGGCATAGATTACCGGAAAGGTATTCGCGGATCTCATCGTCGGAAGGGTTCGGATTTTTGTCTAGCAATGCTTTGACCGTGAGGACGAATCCGGGAGTGCAATAGGCGCATTGTAAAGCGCGCTCGCTCACGAAGGCTTCCTGAATCGGGTGTAGCGCCTGCCCGTCGCTAAGACCTTCGAGGGTGGTAATTTCGCGCCCCGTAGAACGAACGGCAAGTAGAAGACATGCGCTCACCGGCCGTCCATCGAGCAACACCGTGCAACTGCCGCAGGCGCCGACGCCGCAACTTTCGCGCACGCTCCACAGCTTCAGGCGATCGCGCAGCACTTCGAGCAAGGTATCCGCGTCTTCGACGACAAGTGTCTCGTCGCGATCGTTGATGCGTAGAGTGATTTCGCGTTTCATAAAGATGAATGTCTCGATAGCGTCGCGCCATCTTTTTCGGCTAATGCGCGGAGAATCTTCTCCGGCGTGATCGGCAAGTCGCGAATCCGCACCCCGACGGCATCTTCGATGGCGTTAGCCACCGCCGGCGCGACCGTTAACGCGCCGGTCTCCCCGGCTCCTTTCGCGCCGAACGGCCCGTCCTTGTGCGGCACTTCGACGACGACGGAGCGGAAAGAGCGCGGCATGTCCTTGATGGAGGCGACCTGGTAGTCCAGCAGCGAGCCGTTAACGAGCTGGCCTCCGTCGAAAATCATCTCCTCGAAAAGCGTGAGTCCCAAATGCATCACCGCGGCGCAAAGGAGCTGTTGTTCGCAGTGTTTCGGATTGATCGCCGTGCCGGTGTCGCCGACGCTGATGAGTTGTAGAACTGCGACGCGCCCGGTTTCGGTATCGACCTCGACTTCCACGGCGGTGGCCGAAGGAAACCAGTATTCGGTGCACTTTTCCGACTGGCCGGTTTCCGGGTCCATGTGGGCGGCGGTCGGTTGACATACCGCCTCCGCGGCTAGCGTGGTGCCGAGACTGCCAAACTTGGCCAAAAAGATTTCACCGATAGTCATGCCGCGCTCTTCCATGCCGCGCACGAATACCCGTCCGTTGCGCGCGAGTAGATCGTCCGGAGCGACCTCCAGCTTCGCCGCCACGACTTCGCACAGCGCCGCTTTTACTTTGGCCGCGGCCATGCGCACGGCGTTGCCCATGTGGTATGTCGATCGGCTGCCGGCGGTGATCGTGTCGTATGGCGTCACGTCGGTATCGGGCTGCACGATGTGAACCTGACCTACCGAGAGTCCCAATTCTTCCGCGACGATCTGCCCCAATGTCGTCTCCGAGCCCTGGCCCATCTCCACGGTGCTGCTAAGCACATTCGCCGTGCCATCGGCGTTTAGGATGACGATGGCGCCGGAAATCGACGGCGTCAGCACGGCTTTCACGCCCACGGCGATGCCTTTACCACGGCGTTTAGTTCCGGTTTGAACCGTGCTTGGCTTTGTCCAGTCAATCGCCTGCGCCGCTTGCCGGAGCGCTTCCTTGACGCCGAACGAGTGCACGAGCGTGCCGGTGGCGAAAGGCTCGCCTTCGTCCAAAGCGGGCTTCAAACGAAACTCCACCGGGTCCGCGCCGAGTGCGCGCGCGATCATGTCCGTCTGCGAGTCGTACGCCCAAATGACCTGGGGCACGCCGAAGCCGCGAAACGCCCCGGCCGGCACGCGATGGGTATAAACACAATAGGAATCGATCCACACGTTGGGAATCCGGTAGGGGCCCGCCGAGGTGTAACCCGACTTGTGGCCAATGCGCGGCCCGATCTCCGCATAGGCGCCGGTGTCCCAGTAGACTTCGCATTTGCGCGCGGTGATCGTGCCATTTTTGATCGCGGTTTTGATTTTAGTCACGACCCCATGCTTCGTGATGGTTAAGAATTCCTCTTCGCGCGTGAGCGCGTAACGCACCGGCTTTCTCGTTATCAACGCGAGCACGGTCACCAGCGGTTCGAGCTTGGCGTAAAGCTTGGCGCCGTAACCGCCGCCGATGTACGGCACGCGCACACGAATGCGGTTCATCGGTATGCCGAAGGTGGCGGAAAGCTCCGTGCGCACGTAGGAGGGCGACTGACTCGAGGTCCAGACGTTGAGGCGCTCGTGCTCGTCCAGGTAGACCAAGGCGACGTGCGGCTCCATCGGCACATGCTGTGCCGGCGGCGAGCTGAAAGTATCTTCGAACACTCGATCCGCCTCGGCGAAGGCCTTATCGACGTCGCCGGTGCGAAGCTTGAAGTGGTAGCAGATGTTTGATTGCTGCCCAGCCTTCACATGAGCAAGATCGGCGAAGGCCTTGGCCGGCCGGTGTTGTTCGTGCACCAGCGGCGCGCTCGGCTTGACCGCTTCGAGGACATCGAATACCGCCGGCAACTGCTCATAATCGACCTCGACAAGCTGGAGCGCGTCCTCCGCAGTCCGCCGGTCTACCGCGGCCACCGCCACTACTGGATCGCCGGCGTAGCAAACTTTTTCCACGGCGAGAATCGGCTGGTCGCGAAACGCCGGACCGAAGTGCGCATCCACTCCCGGCATCTTCGCGATCTCCGCGCCGGTCAAGACGACTGCGACGCCGCTGAGCGCCTCGGCCTTCGCTTTGTCGATGCGCGTGATGCGCGCGTGCGCATAAGGGCTGCGCAGCACCGCGACGTGGAGCATGTCCGGCATCTCGATGTTGCCGACGTGCAGCGCCCGCCCCGTTACCTTCGGATTGGCATCGGTGCGGTAAACGGATTGTCCAACGACTGACAAGTCTGCCATGTCCTTATCCCTGGTCGCCATTGAGTTGCGCGATCGCCTTTTGCACGAACAGGCGCGCCATCCGCCGCTTGTACCACTCCGAGCCGCGCAGATCCGACGAAGGCGAGATCTGTTCTTCGACCTTCCGCAAGACCTTATCGACGACTCCATCGTCGAGCGACTGGTCTCGCGCGAACTCAAGCCCATTGATCAACAGCGGCGTCGGCGCCACGCCGCCAAGCGCCAGTCTCAATTCCTTGCACCGGCCGTTTTCTTTGGTGAGCATCGCAGCGACGCCCAGGCAAGGCCAATCATTGGCCGAAAGAGTGCTGTAGCGCAGGTACACCGCCTTGCTGCCCGCCGGCGGCGGGGGAATTCTTACGTCGACGAGAATTTCCCCCGGCTCCAGCGCGGTCTCATACAGGCCGCGAAAAAAAGTTTCAAGCGGAATCCTGCGCGAGCCGTTGGGACCGACGGCGCCGATATCGGCGCCCAGCACGAGAAACGGCGGGGGCGGATCGAGGCGGTAATCGGCGTGGGCGAGATTGCCGCCGACCGAGGCCGTCTCGCGCACGCGCACATTGCCGATGTGAGTGAAAGCCTCGGCCAGGACCGGAAATGACCGGCGAACCACAGGAGACAACTCCACCATCCGATGGGACACGAGCGCGCCGATGCGCAGGCCGTCGCTTTCTTGCGCAATCCCGTTCAATCCCGGAATGGTCTGCAAGTCGACTAAGAACGGATAATGGACCGCCCGCTGCTTCATCAGAATGATCAGCGTCGTGCCGCCGCCAAGCGGGCGAGCGTCATCGCCATGCTTTCTGAGCATCTCAACCGCCTCAGGCAACGAGCGCGGCTGGAGCAATTCGAAGGATCGCATCGTCATAGTTGATATTTCCGCACCTAACCTGCTTGCTCGCCAGAAGTCAAGGTTTCGAAAAGTGTCGGGTGTCGGGTTTGGAGTTTCGAATCGCCTGACCAACCCGAAACCCGGAACCTGGAACTCGAAACCGCCGTCGGCGGCGCCGTCTGCGGCGGTTGACACGAGCCCGCATCTTTGAGCAGAATCCGGGCAACAAGGAGACCCGGATTATGTCCACTAAGATCCGACACGTTGCCATTCACACCGACAACCATTTCCGCATGGCGAACTTTTACAAAACCCTTTTCGGCATGAAGAAGATCACCGCTGGGATGACCGACGAGAACGGTAACTATGACAAAGAACGCGGTCATCTGAGCGACGGCACCATCGGCCTGGCCTTGCTCCAACGCCAGCCGGGCGCTCCGGCGGGACTCGACCACTTCGGCTTCGAGGTGGAAGACGTTCAAAGAGTCAAAGACCGGCTCAAAGAATGCTACCCGGACGTTTTCGTCGCCCAGAGCCAAGGCCATGTTCCCTTCGCCGGCCTAAGATCCCATGATCCTGACGGAAATCAGTTCGATCTCTCGCAAAAAGGGATGGCCAACGTGCGCGAGGGCTATCTTCAAGAGGGCTGGGAACAGCCCCGCCGGGTCAATCACATCGCTATCCGTAGCGCGCGCCCGGCTTACCTGGCGGAATATTACCAGAAGGTTTTCGATCTCCGGCCCGTCGAGGGTCTGTCCGGGGACAACAGCTACTACGTCACCGACGGCAAAGTGACGATCGCGCTGCGGCCGTGGGACATGGTGAAGTACCGCGGGCTGATGGCGGGACTCGACCACTTCGGCTTCCAAGTAGAGGACCTCGAAGCGGCCAAGAAGGATATCGAGAATCTTCTCAACACAGCGCCCGGCTCCGCGGCCAGAAAGATCGCCATCGGTCGCGACGGCGAGATGCGCCAGAAAAATCTCCAAGGCTGCAAACTCTGCAAGCACGCGCTGGCGGATCCGGATGGAGTGCTGCTCGATCTAACGGATTGAAGCAGAACATCGATATCCTCGAGGCGAGAAAATGAAGATAGATCTCTTCAAGCGTGTGGCCCTTCGGATGGATATTCCCGAGCAAGGGCTTCGTAAGGGTGATGTCGCAACCATCGTGGAACATTTACCCGGCAAAGCTGGAGAGGATGGCTATGCGCTTGAAGTTTTCAATGCGGTCGGAGAAACCATCGCCGTGATAACAGTGCCTGAGTCGGCCGTCGAACCACTCACCGCCGATACAATCCCATCGGTGCGGCCGCTCGCCAAGATTGCCTAGCGCCTCGCTCCGGAGGACCAGTGATACTTTGGCTATTCGTTCTTTTGGCACTGCCTTTCTCATCAGCACCCGCAACACTTCTTGCCGCCGAGGAAATAAAGATCGCCTCCACCGGCCCCGGCCTGAGCACCCTGCCGCTTGAGATCGCCGCCCGCAAAGGCTTCTTCCGCGACGAAGGGTTCGACGTTTTGACCATCACGATGCGGGCGAATATTGCGGTCAACGCCCTTCTTACGAGAAGCGTCGAATACGGCACTCCCAGTACGTCGATGATAAAGGCCGCAACTGCTGGCTTACCCGTAAAAACGGTAGCCGTCTTGTTGGGCCGTCCCGATTACTTTCTCACCGTCAAGAGAGAGATAAAGTCCGTCAAGGATCTCAAAGGCAAACGCATCGCCATCGGCAGCTTCGGCGCCGCCGCCGATCTCGCTCTGCGCGCGGTTGCCAAACAAGATGGATTGGACCCCGACCGCGATCTCGTTCGGTTGCAGATGGGCGGCGGCGGCGCCCGCTATGCTGCCCTGCTCGGAGGGATTGTGGACGCAGCGATTCTGACGCTACCGTATAACTTGCAGGCGGAAAAGGCCGGTTTCAAAGACCTCCTCTGGTTCGGCGAGCGCTTGGAACTGCCACTCTCCGGCCTGGCGGTCAGAGACGAAACGATTCAGAAGAATCCGAAACAAGTTCTCGGCGTGGTGAGAGCAGTCTTCCGCGCCATGGCGTTCGCCGGCACTCATCCGGAGGAAACGAGGCAGATGATAGTCAATTGGCTCAGAGTCGACCAAGAAGTCGCCGCAAGAAGCTACGATCTCGGCAAACGGAGTTGGTCGGAAGGTGGCGTCGCCTCCGACTCGGCGGTTCAAGCGCTGGTGGATCAGTCGATGTTGGAGTTAAAGATCAAAGACGCCGTCCCTCTCGACAAAGTCCGCAACTGGAGTTTCGCGGATCAAGCGCGGCGGGAATTGGGGAGCGGCGGAATGGCGCGATAAAGGCAAAATGATGATCTACTTGATTGAATACAATCGCCCTGAGGGTCGATTGGTCACCTTCAAAGTTTTCGCCAAGTCGGAGCGGTCGAAGGCGCAGGACCTGCGGCTCGATATTGAGCTGGACCTGAACCGCAGAAAAATCGATCACGAAGTAGTCTTGTTGGATGCGGCAAGTGAAGCCGCACTACGTCGGACCCATGGGCGGTATTTTAAAGATCTTCGGCAGATTCTCGAATCATTCATGACTAGTGATTTGATCAATAGCCGACTGCCGAGCACGGGTAAAGTTGAGGACAAGAAAAGAAATTGACATGTCGAGCTGTCCATCTGCGAGTGGGTGCATCGCGGATTGAACTCTCGCACCTACACTAGCGAGCGCCTCTCTGTTCGCCGCGAAGCGGGAGAACACCTATCTCACCGGTTGCAACACGCCGACTTAATCGCAGGGCTTTCGGACCAGGAAGCAACGGTTTGATCTGTCGTAGGATGGGTTGAGCCCCGCGATACCCATCGCTTTCATACCGGCGTGATTAGAACGGTGGGTTCGTCGCTGCGCTCCTTAACCCACCTACTTTTCTGTTGGTCAATGATAGGTCGGGTAAACCGGCAAAGGCTGACAATAGCGCAGTATTTGTCGAATCATGTTTTTCTTTGCTAAGTGGTGGAAACGATTATAGGATCACCCGTAAACATGAAATCGCCGATTGGGATAGATTGACCGACTCATGTTAGGCGTCAGTCAGGTTGTCCTTCGATTCCCTATTACCGCATTACGATGAGGAGGCACCATGTCAGTTCCAGATCCGACACACGAAGCTTTGATTACCGAGATCGCCTCGGCGCTACGGTCCGTCTCCGCCGAGCATGCGCCCCCAGGACATGAAACTTCTGGTATCGGTCATGCCTTCTTACGTCTGTGGATGAAGGAACGCGGCCACGCCTTCTTCTTTCTGTTCCGTAAGAACGTCACGGTTACCAACATCCAGTTTGCCGAGCTTCTGGCTCTGGTGTCCTGCTATACAAAAAATAAGCGGACCGGATGCCGACCAACGTCTCTCCAGTTTGTGTCGTCCAACGATTTTAGCGCCACCGTTCAAGGCATTGTAGACGCGCTGCCGTTAAGCCCAGTGTCTAGTGAACCGGGCTCAAAGCGGATCGCTGAACATTATGCCCACCTTCTCCAAGACACTATCGTGGTAGACACCTTCTTTGGCTCTTGCTGCATTTATCTATCACCCCACCTCGATCTAGATCTGCGAGCCGTCTGTGGCCTGTCGGGCTACGTTCACTCATGCGGGCGCAACGTGTTCGTCCGCAATATCACGAAGGCGCAGAGACAACACTTTTTTGAGGCTCTTCGGCACTACCTTCGTCGCTATCCGCGAGGTGACAAGAGAATCTTTTTTACCGTGTACGCCCACGAAGACTTTACCGAATTCGACACCGAGCACCGCCGTGACCTTGCGGACGGTCTCGACGACGTAAAGATTCACGTTGACAAATTTTTCATGGGCGGCCAGCACCTTGTGGACGTGTTGAGAGATCTGCGGAAAGAGTTCCATGGCCAAGTCGCGATCCCGGACCCGGGAGATTTCCGAGATCAGCATCGCCGGCTTAGAAAGGCCGCTGATATTGATCAAGACAGAACAATGTGGCTAATCTGCGACTACGGCATCGATCCTCGAAGCTGCAACCGGAGCGAAGAGCGGTATTTCATTTGCTACGACCAGCTCTACGACAACAAGAATCCGTTCCATATTTTTGACGAGAACAAGCCTGCCTGGATCGAGCACACTACGATACCGCATACGTTGATCGGCGCGATGATCAACGTCACCATGCCGCATTGGACCAAGCCTCCAGTGGTGATAGGCGATCCCTTCGTTGGGACGGGTACCACGTGGCTCGAAGCGTCAAAGTACGCCGAGGTGGTGGCGAGGACTGGTGATATAAGCAAAACCGCCGTGAGGGCTGCATGCGACAACGCGGAGTTCTTCGCACTCGATGTTGAAGGGGTGAAGCGTATCGCAACAACTCTGGTCGATGTTGCAAAAAAATTGGAGAACTCATCCGGCCCGTCCCAGGGCCGACGCCGCGGCGGGGGAGTCAGTCGAGAGGCAAAGGCTGAGTCTCTCGCGGGCAAGGTCCGTGAATGGGCAACCGAGGAGGCTGTTCACCTTGAGGATCTGGCCGAACAGATTCTAACCAAGGAGGATGATTTGCTGGTTCGGGTACTCTTTTACGTCGCTTTGCGATCCAATAAGCGCCATGCGCCAGGGTTAAGCCGGGGTGCCGAGGAATGGAGTAAGGCCTTCGCCAGGGAGGCCACAACTCTTAGCAGGCAGATGGAGAGCTTAGCAGAGGTTAGAGACCGGGCGCAGATTACGAGTAAGTCAGATGGTGTGCTTATCGAGTCCCGTGGAAGCTACAGCCGGAGCGTAACGATAGATCCTGCTCGTGTCATCGCTTTGCTAGCCACTGGTGAACGCAACGCGTCTCTCCGCGTGGCAGATGCTCGCAACTTGGCGGCAACCGCCGGCGATACAAATGGCTACGACGTAATCGTGACGGACCCACCATACGGCTTTAACACCGACGAAGCGGCGGAGGAATTAGCGCAGCTGTATGCGGATGTGCTGCGGGCTGCCATTAACGCTTTGAAGCCCGACGGTCATCTGGTAATTTGCCTACCGGAGCGGTCAAGTATAGGAAAGCAGCCTTCGGTGTTTACCCACAGGAGTATCGTTACTCATCAGGTGTTAGCTTTAGCGGAGGAGGCTAAGCGTGAGGTACTCACGCCGGCGAGGTCGCTGCCAGGTCCGTCGCCGCTATTTGGTCCTCCGTTCTACTGGGCCTCGGAGAGGGCATTACGCCGATCCATACTCCATTTTCGTATCCGTCAACGCCCTGTTCGTGACTGACGCCTAACGAGCCGTTCGAGCAGACCGAGACAGGATTGTCGTCGAAATGAACAAAAAGGCAAAGACCAACTCCACAGTCAAGAGTGCGACCTCGCCAAAGCCCAGTCATATGTTCACGCCTCCGCCCGCTGTCGCAGTCGGCGCAATCCCTGACGGCAAGGTCGTTGACTTTCTGACGGGCCAGTTCGTCAACGACACACCGGAGGAATACGTCCGACAGAACATCGAGAAGGCGCTTGTTCGCCAATACAAGTATTCCGCTGCCCAATGTCAGCCCGAGTTCCGCATCAAGATGGGCTCGGCCAAGCCGCGCGTGGACATCGTCGTCTTTCCGGCTGACGAGAAGCGCGAGCAAGCTCACGCCTACATCCTGGTCGAAACGAAGAAAGACGGCATCGGCCAGCTACAGTCTTACATAGCCGCGTGTCCAAATGCCCTCTACGGCTTGTGGACGAACGGCGACGACCGCTTCTGCTTCGCGAAGCGCATCAAGGCCGGCAAAATCGTCTTCGAAGAGATTGTGGACATTTCGGCCGCTGGGCAGTCCGAAGCCGACGCCGCACGCCCGAAGCGCACCGACTTGATGCCGGCCACTGCCGACAACCTGCTTTTCGCCTTTCGCCGCTGCCATAACTACGTCGCCGGTACCGAGGGCATGCAAAAACCGGAAGCCTTTTGGGAACTGCTCAAAATCATCTTTTGCAAAATTGAAGATGAACGGTCCAAAGTCTTGGAGTTCTTCGTTGCGCCTAGCGAACTCGCCGGGTCCACCGCTGCCGCAGCTGCCAAAGGCCGAATCACCAAACTGTTCACGGAGAAGGTCGTAAAGAAGTACCCGAAAATTTTCGTCGGGGCAGACCGCGAAATCCAACTCAAGCCCAATGTTGTCGCCTACGTCGTGTCGCAGCTTCAGCGCTACTCCCTGCTCGCCTCGCCCGTGGACGTAAAAGGCGTCGCCTACGAAGAAGTCGTCGGCTCGAATTTGCGCGGCGACCGCGGCGAGTTCTTCACACCTCGCAACGCCTGTCGCATGGCAGTGGCGATGCTCAATCCGCTGCCCCATGAGCGGCTTCTTGACCCAGCCGAAGGCACCGGCGGCTTCCTCATCACGGCCATGAACCACTCGCTCAGAATCCTGGAGGAGTCCGAAAAATCCTCGTGGGCCAAACCGCAACAGCCCACCGATGCCGAGCGGCAGGAGCTTTACCGCAAGCGCAACGAGTATCTCTCAGAGCGGGTCTTCGGCTTCGACCTGAATCCTTCCCTCATCCGCGCCGCCAAGATGAACATGGTGATGAACAACGACGGTGAGGGCGGTTTGTTTCAGGCGAACAGTCTGGCCAACCCGCACACGTGGAACCCGGACGCCGCTAAAGCTGTCCCGCTCGGCTCCATTGACGTCCTGTTCACTAATCCGCCGTTCGGCGCGAACATCGTCATCGATGACGAGCACGTCCTAGAACAGTATGACCTCGCCGCCGTGTGGGACCTTCAAGCCGACGGCTCCTGGCAGATGCGTGTGGACAAAAACGGCAACAAGGTGCTGCAAAAGTCCCAGCCGCCCGAAATCTTTTTCATCGAACGCTGCGTCCAATTCCTCGTCTCCGGTACAGGTCGGATGGCGATGGTCATCCCCAACGGGATACTGAACAACCCAGCACTTGGCTACGTGCGCCAGTGGCTGCTGACGCATACGCAGATTCTTTCCGTCGTGGACATGGCCCGCGACCGTTTCCAACCAAGAACGACACTCAAACTTCGATGATGCTGATGCGTCGGCTGTCGGCGGACGAGGAGAAGGTCGCTGCAACGAAGGGGCTTTCGTATCCCATCTTCATGGCGGTTGCGGAGAAAATCGGCCACGACAAACGAGGAAACACCATCTACCGACGAACCGCAGATGGCAAAGACGTGATTGTGGCAAAGAAGGAGTTGGTGACGGAAATTGACGAGGGTTCCGGCGAGGTGGTCACCAAGGAGATTGAAGTCCGTGACCGCGTTGTTGACGACGAACTTGCCGAAGTCGCGGAGTCCTATCCAAAATGGCTGGAGGGACAGCAGTGAAGATTCACTCCGTTCTCTCGGAACATGTCCAAGCTGCAGGTCGGCTTGACTGTTGGTATTTCGTGTCACCTGCGAACGCGGCCTTGGCGTCCATCGACAAGGCAAAATCCCAAGGCATGACGAGTGTTGTATTGGGAGGACCGGAAGGGGTTGCCAAGGTCTGGGCACCAGCGCGTTTCAAGCGAGCGTACGCAGCACACGGAGAGCCGAGCGCGCCTTACCTGCGCCCATACGACGTCTTCAACTACTTCCCAGAGCCTGCCGACTGGCTTTCGACACTGCGGACTGACGACTTAGCAACGTATCAGCTCCGGCGAGGAATGATTATCCAAACGTGCTCGGGCAGGAATCTCGGCCCCGCTGTGATGGTGGATAATTACCTGGCGAGGTTTCTCCTCAGTCACGACATGATTCGCGTTGAGATAGAAGACAAGCGGTTGCGCCACTATGTGCTAGCCTTCCTGAACAGCCAGGCCGGAAGGCGAATGCTGCGCCGTGACAAAACGGGCTCGGTCATTGACCACATTTCGGAAGGGCATCTCGCAAAGCTGGAGATTCTGCTGTTGGAGAGCCAGAGGGTTGAACAAATTGCAGACGCCATTACAAAAGCGGTTGACTTGAGGGAGAAGGCGAGACTGGCGCTTAACACAGCAGTGACAGGTTACGAACAAGCATTGCCTGCAATTAAACGGCCTAAGCCACTGCGCTGCGGTTGGACCGTTTCGTCCGAAGCGTTAGAAGGAAGGCTCGACAGCGCATTTTACGACCCGCTCGTCAGCACAGTCCGCCGTCACTTGACGCGACTCGGCGGCAAGCGCGTTTCCGAAGTCGCGCGGGTTCTCAAGCCCGCCGGTCGCTACAAGACGTGTTATGTGGACCGCGATAACGGGCGCCCGCTCCTGTCAGGCGCGCAACTCCTCCAAACCACGGTCATCAATCTGCAATTCATGGCCCCAGGGGTCTTCAATGACATCACCGCGTACGAAGTGCACGCAGGCTGGATTGCGTATCCCGCCGATGGACGGGCTGAGGAGGAACTGGGTACCCCCGTGTTCATCACCGAAGATCGCGCCGGGTGGCTCGCCAGCGGACATGTGGGCCGCGTGATTCCCAAGCCGGGGGTGGACGCCGGATGGCTGTTCCTCGCGCTAAAAACTAGCCACGCGCAAATGCAGCTCAAGGCCCGCGCGTCTGGCTCAGTGGTGGACTCTACTTTCCCCAACGACATGGAAGAAGTCATTCTCCCGCCGCAGCTCGACATCGATGGCACGAAGGTGATCCAACTTTGGGATGATTTCCGGGAAGCCCAGGCTCTGGAAGAACAGGCATCGGCGATGGTCGATGACGCCTTACTGCACTTCGCATTGCAATGAAACATGCCCAATAACGGCATGCAGCTGACGGCGTTTCACGCCCCAGCATGGGTTAAGCCCTTCAGCATCTCTCAGAACCTAGACTCCAGGGTACCCATCGCTTTTGAACCACCATCCTCAAAACGGCGTGTTTGTTGCGTCGCTTCTTACTCCACATTATCATTTCGCTTTGCACGAGCCCTATCCTGAATCTCCGAACTTAATCCACTTTTGCGAACCCGCAAGAATCAGCGTAGAACCCTCGTCAACGCTCGCAGAAGGAAATTTAGACGCCACCGAAAATCTACATCAATGGCTAAGAGGGGATCACGGCGCTGCGCATTCGCAAATGGCTCGCAGGACGATACGATCGTAAAGCAGTGCTACCGGATGAGCTGACCAAAGACTCGGCGGCGAGCAGCAAAACGACGCACCACCCCAGTCAGTTGCCTACACCCGCTCCTGTATGCCGTAGCGCGCGCTGATTTTTTGCGCGATTGAAACCAGCACAATCAAAATCGTGAACATTACGACGCCGAAGGCGCTGAGCTGCTAGAACGAGCCGTTCGACCAGAGGTTGAAGATGATAACGGATGCGGTGCGGTTGTTGGAACGCGCCGATCACCGGCAGCGGCACCAGAAGATTGAGCCAGAAAAAGGCGGAGCCGAGCACGACGCTCGGCAGCGCACTTGGCGCGCTACGGTCGGCCTGATTGACGCGCCATGGGGCGAGGCTCGCGGGTGAGTAGAAACGTTATGCA